>JBDTTU010000125.1:0-11292 GCA_039930465.1 Burkholderiales bacterium | reverse complement strand
ACCGCCCACCACTACTTCAACAAGGTGGACATGGTCGAGAAGTGACGCTCACGCGTCGCCTCGCCACAGCGATCGAGAAGGGGGCGCGAGCCCCCTTTTCCATGACCGCCTCAATCTGACATGTTCTCCTTCATCGCCAAACGCCTGGGCCTGGTATTGCCCACCTTCATCGGCATCACGCTGCTGGTTTTTGCATTGATCCGCCTCTTGCCCGGCGACCCGGTCGAAGCGCTCTCGGGCGAGCGTGGCATGACGACAGAACGCTACGAGCGCCTGATCCACGAGTTCGGGCTCGACCGGCCTTTGCCGGTGCAGTACGCCGACTACCTGTGGAAGGCGGTGCACGGTGACTTGGGTTATTCCACGATCACCCACGAACCGGTGTTCAAGGAGTTCATCACGCTGTTCCCGGCCACCGTCGAGCTCAGCATCTGCGCGATGCTGCTGGCGCTGCTGATCGGCCTGCCGGCCGGCATCTTCGCGGCGGTGAAGCGCAACACGGTGTGGGACTACTCGGTGATGGGCGCGTCGCTCACCGGCTTTTCGATGCCGATCTTCTGGTGGGGACTGCTGCTGATCCTCACCTTCTCGGTCACGCTCGGCTGGACACCGGTGTCGGGCCGCATCGCGATCCAGTTCGACATTCCGCCGGTCACCGGCTTCATGCTGATCGACTCGCTGCTCTCTTCCGACAAGGGCGCGTTCAAGAGCGCGCTGTCGCACTTGATCTTGCCGTCGATCGCGCTCGGCACGATCCCGCTCGCGGTCGTTGCCCGCATGACACGATCGTCGATGCTCGAAGTGCTGCGCGAAGACTATGTGCGCACCGCACGCGCCAAAGGGGCCTCCACTTTTCGCATCGTCGGCATCCACGCTTTGCGCAACGCGTTGATCCCGGTGGTCACCACCATCGGCCTGCAGGTCGGCACGCTGCTCGCCGGCGCCATTCTCACCGAGACGATCTTCTCGTGGCCCGGCATCGGCAAGTGGCTGGTCGAGGCCATCCACCGGCGCGACTACCCTGCCGTGCAAGGCGGCATTTTGCTGTCGGCCACCGTCATCATTGGCGTGAACCTGATCGTCGACGTGCTCTACGGCGTGATCAACCCGCGGATTCGGCACACATGAGCGCCGCGCCTGAAGCGAACGACTACGAACTGGCGCCGCCCTCGCCTTGGGTCGAACTCTGGCGCGACTTCCGCCGCAACCGCGGCGCCGTGATCGGCCTCGCGGTCATCGCGCTGCTGGTGTTGTGCGCGCTGTTCGCCGACGTGATCGCGCCGTATTCGCCCAAAGAGCAGTTCCCCGACGCGGTGCTGAAAGCGCCGTCAACGCAGCCGATCGGCGGCCACGTCTTCCTGCTCGGCACCGACCCGGTTGGTCGCGACGTGCTCTCGCGCCTGATTCACGGCACGCGCCTGTCGCTGATCATCGGCCTCGTGTCGGTCGGCTTGTCGCTCTCCGGCGGTGTGCTGCTCGGCCTGCTCGCGGGCTTCTTCCGCGGCGGTGTCGAGTTCACAGTCATGCGCTTGATGGACATCATGCTGGCGCTGCCCAGCCTGTTGCTCGCCGTGGCCGTGGTCGCGATCCTCGGCCCGGGGCTCGTCAACGCGATGTACGCCATCGCCATCGTGATGTTGCCGCACTTCGTGCGCCTGACACGCGCCGCGGTGATCGGCGAAATGGGCAAAGACTACGTGGCAGCGTCGCGCATCGCCGGTGCCGGCACCGCGCGGCTGATGTTCAACACGGTGCTGCCGAACTGCGCCGCGCCGCTGATCGTGCAGACCACACTCGGCTTCTCGAGCGCGATTCTCGATGCCGCCGCGCTCGGCTTTCTCGGCCTCGGTGCACAACCGCCCACGCCCGAATGGGGCTCGATGCTCGCCAGCGCGCTCGAGTTCATCCAGAGCGCGTGGTGGGTCGTCACGCTGCCGGGTCTGGCGATCCTGGTCTCGGTGCTGGCCTTCAACCTGATGGGCGACGGCCTGCGCGACGCGCTAGACCCCAAACTCAAACGTTGACCACGATGGCTCTGCTCGAAGTCGAAAACCTGCGCGTCGAATTCGGTTCAGAGGCCGCGCCCTTCAAGGCCGTCGACGGCATGAGCTTCGCGCTCGACGCCGGCGAAGTGGTCGGTGTGGTCGGCGAATCGGGCTCGGGCAAGAGCGTGACCGCGCTCGCGCTGATGGGCCTGATCGACGAGCCCGGCCGCGTGCGTGCCGAACGCCTCAGCTTCGACGGCCGCGACCTGCTGACGATGCCGCTGAAACAGCGCCGCCAGTTGCTCGGCAAAGACATCGCGATGATCTTCCAGGACCCGATGACGAGCCTGAACCCGTGTTTCACGGTCGCCTTCCAGCTGATGGAAACGCTGAAGATCCACGAAGGCGGCAGCAAGAGTGCGCTGCGGGCGCGTGCCCTCGAACTGCTGCGCGCAGTCGAGATCCCCGACCCCGAACGCCGCCTCGCCGCCTTCCCGCATCAACTGTCCGGCGGCATGAGCCAGCGTGTGATGGTGGCGATGGCGATCGCCTGCAACCCGCGCCTGCTGATCGCCGACGAACCCACCACCGCGCTCGACGTGACCATCCAGGCGCAGATGCTGGCACTGCTGCTCAAGCTGCAGCGCGAGCGTGGCATGGCGCTGCTGCTGATCACGCACGATCTCGGCGTGGTCGCCGAGATCGCTCAACGGGTGCTGGTGATGTACGCCGGCCAACTGGTCGAGACAGCGCATGTGCCGCAGGTCTTCAACGCGCCGCGCCACCCGTACACCGAAGCGCTGCTGTCGGCGCTGCCCGAGCACAACATCGGCCGCCGCCGGTTGAACTCGATGGGCGGCGTGGTACCGGGTGCCTACGACAGGCCGGCCGGCTGTCTGCTCGCGCCACGCTGCCCCTACGTGCAGCCGCGCTGCCGCAGCGAAAAACCGATGCTTTCGGGCGAGGCCGGCGCACAGGCGCGCTGCTTCTTTCCGCTGACGCAGCCTGCGGGGGCGGCACCGTGACGGCGCCGATCATCAAAGACGCGCCAGTGCTCGAAGCGCAGTCCCTCGCGAAACACTACACGGTATCGACCGGCTTCCTCAAACCGAAGGCGCTGGCGCGCGCGCTCGACGGCGTGTCGTTCACGCTCGCCGCCAGCCACACGCTCGCGGTGGTCGGCGAATCGGGCTGCGGCAAGAGCACGCTGGCGCGCCAGCTCACGATGATCGAGGCGCCGACCAGCGGCAGCCTGATGCTGAACGGCGCCGATGTGACACACGCCGACACCACGCTGCGCAAACAACTGCGCCAGCAGGTGCAGATGGTGTTCCAGAACCCGTTCGCGAGCTTGAACCCGCGCAAGAAGATCGGCCACGCGCTCGAAGAACCACTCGTCATCAACACCGCGCTGGCCGCCGATGCGCGCACCGAAAAGGCCCGCGCGATGATGACTCGTGTGGGCCTGCGGCCGGAGCACTATGCACGTTACCCGCACATGTTCTCCGGCGGCCAGCGCCAGCGCGTGGCAATCGCACGCGCGCTGATGCTGCAACCGAAAGTCGTCGTGCTCGACGAGCCGGTCTCGGCGCTCGATGTGTCGATTCAGGCCCAGGTGCTGAACCTGCTGATGGACCTGCAAGACGAAACGCAGGTCGCCTACGTGTTCATCTCGCACAACCTCGCGGTGGTCGAGCTGATCGCCGACGAGGTGCTGGTGATGTACCTCGGCAAGGTCGTCGAGCAGGCGCCGAAGAGCACGCTCTTCAGCACGCCGCGCCACCCCTACACCCGCGCCCTGCTCGCCAGCACACCCCGCATCGACGCCGCCGCGCGGCAAGCCCGACAGGTGCTCACGGGCGAGCTGCCTTCGCCGCTGAACCCGCCCAGCGGTTGTGCTTTTCACAAGCGCTGCCCGTATGCGGTGCCACGCTGCGAAGCCGAGGTGCCGGTGCTCGAAGAACTGGGCGGCGGTCAACGCGTGGCGTGCCACAGGGTGCACGAGATCGCTGCGTGAAACTTGCACGCCGAAGTCGGCAGGTTTACCGCCCGGCAACATGGGCCGCCGCAGCTCACGCTACAAAGCAGCCAGAGCAACCACCGTGAGCGCGCCATGAACTCTGCCCGCACCACACTGCCGCGATACGCCGCCTTCGCGCTCATGGCGCTGAGCCTGGGCGCCTGCGGCGGTGGCGGCTCGGATACCCCCGCGCCCACCGGCCCCGATACCGCCACACGCACCCAGGCCGCCACCACGACTGCGGCGAACAACAGCAACTGCGTGGAGGTCAAGCCGTTCTACTGGGAGATCGGCGACAAGGCCGGCCTGATGGCCAGTGGCTCGGTCAATGCCACCGGCTCCCTACTCAGCTACACCGCCTCGACCGTGATGAACATCGCCTCGGCCTCGAAGTGGCTCTACGGCGCGTACGTGGTCGAACGCCGAGGCGCGGCGGGCTTGAGCGCCAGCGACATCAAGTTCCTGAACTTCCGCAGCGGCTACACCAGCTTCACCAGTTGCAGCCCGACGCAGACCGTGGGCTCGTGCCTGGCCGCGTCGACCAACGGCGTCTACACCCCGGCCAGCGACGGCAAGTTCCTTTACGACGGCGGCCACATGCAGCAGCACGCGAGCCTGATGGGGCTGGACGCACTCGACAACACCACACTGGCCACCGAAATCGAAAGCCAGCTCGGCAGCGATGTCGACATTTCCTACAGCCAGCCGCAACTCGCGGGCGGCGTGCGCACCAACGCCGACAACTACGCGCGTTATCTGCGCAAGCTGCTGAACGGCCAGCTGCGCATGAGCTCGGCGCTCGGCAGCAACCCGGTGTGCACCAACCCGCTGACCTGCAACGGCGCAGCCTTGGGCACACCAATTCCCACCAGCGAAAGCTGGACCTACTCGGTCGGCCACTGGGTCGAGAGCGACCCAGTGGTGGGCGACGGCAGCTTCAGCAGCGCCGGTGCGTTCGGCTTCTACCCGTGGGTGGATGCGGGCAAGCGCTACTACGGCATCGTGGCCCGGCAAGACTTCGTGAACACTGCTGCGGGAGTTGCTTCCGCCTACTGCGGGCGGCTTATCCGAAAGGCGTGGGTGACGGGAACGGCGCAGTAGCTGAGGATGGCGCAAATGCTTCGCAGTCTGGTCAAATCGGTCTCGCAATTTGAATACTCGGAGACAACGTGGCACGGACCATCTACGACAAGCCCACGCGGGCGCTGCTCAAGGACATGCTCGCCGAGTGGAATCTGAAGCCCGGTGAAACCTTCACGGCGCAGCGCGCTGTCGACTGGTTCGCGAAGAACTTTCCGAAGCTCAAGGCTGGCAGCATCCACGCGCACCTGGTTCAGGCTTCGACGAACGACCCGAGCCGGCGCCACCACCCCGCGACCAACGCCACTGACGACCTGCTGTTCAAGGTTGGATCGCGCGAGTACCGGCGCTATGAGGCCGGTGCCGATCCGGCGCCGATTCACCAGACCGGCCAGACCCAGATGGCCGGCGCCGGCGGCACGATGCTCACGGTGGACGAAGAGGACGATGACGCAGGGATGGCCGTGAACGCCGCGCTGGCCGGCTCGACACAGTTCGCGCTCGAGAAGGACCTGCAGCGCTATCTGGCCGACAACCTTCAGCTTGTCGAGCCCGGCCTCGCGCTCTTCCAGGACGAAGACATCACCGGGTTCGAGTACCCGGCCGGCGGCGGGCGACGCATCGACATTCTGGCCAAGGACAAGTTGGGCAACTTCGTCGTGCTCGAACTGAAAGTCGAAAAGGGCTACGACCGGGTGGTCGGTCAGCTGCTTCGTTATGTCAACTGGGTCCGCAAGGAGCTGGCCGAGCCCGGCCAGCGTGTGCGCGGCATCATCGTGTGCCGCACCATGTCCGAGGACTTGGTTCTGGCCTGCGCCGGCATGAAGGACGTCGAGCTCTTCGAGTACCGACTCCAGGTGACCGTGTCGAAGGTCCCGGGGCTGAAACTGCCGACCTGAGTGCCGGACACCTGCCGGCTTCGTGGCCCCGGCAGCTTCGCCTGCCGAGGTGGAGTTCAACGCTGATGGGGCACGAGCCGGTTCAGGTCGATCCGCCAGGCGAGTTCCCTGGCCGATGTACCGCTTCGCGATCAGCGTCCGATCTGCCGGCCTACTTGAAGACTTCGAGCGCGTAGAGCGCCACACCGGGCACGAACACGAGCAGCGTGATGCGCAGCAGGTCCGACACGAGGAACGGCATGATGCCGATGAAGGTCTCTTTCATCGGCACATCTTTGGCCATGTTGCTGATGATGAACACGTTCATGCCCACCGGCGGCGTGATCAGGCCGATCTCGACGACCATCAGCGCGAGGATGCCGAACCAGATCGCCTTCGCATCGGGCGCCAGGCCCCACAGGTCGATGCCCATGATGATCGGAAAGAAGATCGGGATGGTCAGCAGGATCATCGACAGGCTGTCCATGATGCAACCGAGCACCAGGTAGATCAGCAGGATCACCACCAGCACCAGCAGCGGCGCCAGGTGCAGACCGATCACCCACTTGGCCAGTTCGGCCGGCATTTGCGTGAGCGCCAGAAAGACGTTGAGCACGTCGGCGCCGAGCAAGATCAGGAAGATCATCGCGGTGGCCTGAGCCGCGCCGTACAGGCACTCGAGCAGCCCGCGGCCCTTGAGCCCGCCCGAGACGAGCGCGACGCCACCGGTGGCGATGGTGCCGATCGAGGCGGCCTCGGTGGGCGTGAAGAAACCGCCGTAGATGCCGCCGATCACCACGATGAAGATCAGCAACACGGGCCAGGTCTCGAGCAGCGCCCGGATGCGAACCAACCAGGGCATGCGCTCGCCGGCCGGGGCCTGCGACGGGTCGATGCGGGCCATCACGCCGATGACCACCATGTAGCCGATCGCCGCGATGATGCCGGGCACGAAGGCGGCCACGAACAGCTTGGCGATGTTCTGCTCGGTGATGATCGCGTAGATCACGAGCGGCACCGACGGCGGGATCAGGATGCCGAGCGTGCCGCCGGCCGCGATCGCGGCCGTGGCCAGCCGCGCCGAATAGTGGTGGCGGCGCAGTTCGGGCAGCGCGACCTGGCCCATGGTGGCCGCCGTCGCCAGCGACGAGCCGCAGATGGCACCGAACCCAGCGCAGGCGGTCACGGCCGCCATCGCCATGCCCCCTTTCCAATGCCCGATCGTCGCGTTGCCGGCCTTGAAGAGCGCCTTCGAAAGGCCCCCGTGAGTGGCGAACTGCCCCATCAGCAGGAACAGCGGCACCACCGAGAGGTCGTAGACCGAATAGCGCGCGTAGGCGACCGTCTTGTAATAGTTCAGCAGCGTGTTCAGGTCGACGAGCCAGACGTAGCCGATCGAGCCGGCCACCAGCATCGCCACGCCGATGTGCACCCGCAGCGCGAGCAGCACCAGCATGAAACCACCGATCAGCGCGCCCTGTTCGATACCGCTCATCGGGCGATCTCCCGCGCGCGGTTCCAGGCGGTGTACAGCGCGGCGCAGCACAGCAGCAGGAACGACGGCGCCATCGGGGCATAGCCCCACCAGGTGGGCAAGTTCAGCAGCATCGTGGCGTCGTGGTTGCGCCTGAATTCGAGCGTCGCCCCCCCGACTCGCCACGCGATCAGCCCGGCACACACCGCCAGCAGCAGCGCCGCCACCGTGTCGAGGGCCGCGTTCACGCGCGGCGAGAACTTGACGGTGAAGAAGTCGACGATGACGTGGCCGCCGACCATCTGGCAGAAGGGCAAGGCCATGGTCACGGCGATGGCCGACATCATCTGCACCATCTCGTAGTCGCCCAGCACCGGCTTGCCGAGCAGCGAGCGCCCGACGATGCTGTAGACCGACATCAGCGCCATCGCGATCAACATCAGACCGGAGCAGACGGCGAACACGCGCGAGACGAGGCCGAGTGAGCGCCCGATCGGATCGGTCGGGCACGGATGTTCAGTGAAGACGGCGTCAGCCATTCAATGCTCCGGGAAGATGGCGGCGGCGGGCACAAGCGGTCGATGGGCGGCGGTGCGCGGCCGCCGCCCTGCGTCTGCCGCCCTGCGGCAAGGCCTACTTGGTGTACTTCGTGACGAGGTCGCGTGCCGTCTTCAGCAGCGCTTTGCCGTCGCCGCCCTTGGCGGTGACGTCGGCGGCCCACTGGTCGTCGAGCGAGTCGGTCGCCTTCTTCCACTTGTCGAGCTCGGCGGGGGGAATCACGCTGATCTGGCTGCCCGAGGCCAGCATCTTTTCCTTGCCCGGCACATCGGCGGCGGCCTGGGTCTTGCCCATGAACGCCGAGAAGTCCGAGCCCGAGTTGGCGTCGAGCACCTTCTTCAAATCAGGAGGCAGCGACTCGTACTTGGCCTTGTTCATCGCGACCAGGAACACCGTCGTGTACAGCGCGTTGTAGCTGCGGTCGGGCTCGGCGGTGAACTTGGTCAGCTCGTTCACCTTGATGCCGGGCGCCACCTCGTACGGAATCACCGCACCGTCGATGACCCCCTTGGACAGCGCCTCGGGCACCGCCGGCACCGGCATGCCCACCGGCGTGGCACCGAGCATCGCCAGCATCTTGTTGGTCAGGCGGGTCGGCGCGCGCAGCTTCAGGCCCTTGAAGTCGGCCAGCGTCTTCAGCGGCGCCTTCACGGTGTAGATGTTGCCCGGGCCGTGCACGTGCACGGCCAGGATGTGCGTGTCCTTGAACTCGTCGCGATCGTATTTGTCGTAGTACTCCCAGGCGGCGCGGCTCGTCGCCTCGGCGTTGGTCATCATGAACGGCAGCTCGAAGACCTCGATTTTCGGGAAGCGGCCGGCCGAGTAGCCCGCCACCGTCCAGACGATGTCGGCCACGCCGTCACGTGCCTGGTCGTACAGTTGCGGCGGGCTGCCGCCAAGCTGCATCGACGGGTAGATCTGGCACTTCAGCTTGTCGGCCGATTCCTTGGCCAGCTTGTCGCACCAGGCACCGAACATGTTGACGTGCTGGGTCGACTGCGGGCCGAGGAAGTGATGCACCTTCAGGGTGACTTGCTGCGCCTGGGCGGCGAGGCCGAACGCGGCGAGGCCGGCCGCGATCAGGGTCTTGTGGAGCAGCTTCATCGAGTTTCCTTCGTTGCTGGTGGAAAAGAGGTGGGGCTCGTCTCGCGACAGGCGTGGGGCCGAATGTATCGCCGACCTCGCGGTGCGACCATCCGGCCAGACCACGACACCACCTGTCTGGATACCTCGGGGAATCCCGCGCAACGAGGGCGACGCGCGGCCTGACTGCCGCAACGCTTCGGCCAGCGCAGGGAAAGTCCTGAGGAATTTCGGGCCCGGAAGAACGCTCGCGCGCAGAAACCGGGTTCTTCTCCCTTGCGCAGAGGCCGTGGCTTCCGTATCGTCGCCCCCAGTCGGGACATGGCACGCTCATGCAGCCGTCCGGTCGCGCCGTCGCGCGCTGGAGCCCCGCGCAGTTCAAAGGAGAAAGCATGAAGCTGTTCGCATCACTCGCTGCCGGCGCCATCGCGCTGTCGCTGGCGGCCGTCGCCCAGGCGCAGATCGTCGTCAAATTCAGCCACGTCGTCGCCGACAACACGCCCAAGGGCCAGGCCGCCCTGAAGTTCAAGGAACTGGCCGAGAAGAAGCTGCCGGGCAAGGTGCAGGTGCAGGTGTTCCCGAGTTCGCAACTGTTCGGCGACGCCAAGGAACTCGAAGCGCTGCTGCTCGGCGACGTGCAGTTCATCGCCCCCTCGCTTTCCAAGTTCGACCGCTACACCAAGAAGATCCAGGTCTTCGACCTGCCCTTCCTGTTCGACGACATCGCGGCTGTTGATCACTTCCAGTCGAGCGCGGCCGGCAAGGGCCTGCTCGAGTCGATGAAGGGCCGCGGCCTGCTCGGCCTGGCCTACTGGCACAACGGCATGAAGCAGCTCTCGACCAACAAGGATCAGCTCAAGCGGCCGGAAGACGTGAAAGGCCTCAAGTTCCGCATCCAGGCCTCTGACGTGCTCGAGGCGCAGTTCAGGGCGCTCGGCGCCAACCCGCAGAAGATGGCTTTCAGCGAGGTTTACCAGGCACTCCAGACCGGCGTGGTCGACGGCCAGGAAAACACCTGGTCGAACATCTACTCGCAGAAGTTCTTCGAAGTGCAGAAGACGATCGCCGAAACCAACCACGGCGTGATCGACTACATGGTCGTCACCAACGCCAAGTGGTGGGACGGCCTGCCGGCAGACGTGAAGAAGGGCCTCTCGGAAGCGATGGCCGAAGCCACCGCCTACGGCAACAAGCTCGCCAACGACATCAACGAGAGC
The DNA here is from genome assembly GCA_039930465.1 of Burkholderiales bacterium. Classification (GTDB taxonomy): domain Bacteria; phylum Pseudomonadota; class Gammaproteobacteria; order Burkholderiales; family Burkholderiaceae_C; genus LMDS01. Next base: position 997 of record JBDTTU010000125.1, on the reverse strand, counting down.
GACAAGAAGAAGATCGCCGACGCCGGCAAGGCCAAGATCCAGAAGCTCACCAAGGAAGACACCGCCGCCTGGCGCAAGGCGATGGAGCCGGTCTGGAAGAAGTTCGAGGGCGACATCGGCCGCGACCTGATCGACGCGGCGCTCAAATCGAACAAATAAACCGCAGGAAGGGGCCCGCTCGGCGGGCCCTTCACATTTCATGCGCTGGTTGGAACACATCGAAGAAGGGCTGGTCGCCATCCTGATGGCGACCATGACGCTCGTGACCTTCATGCAGGTCGTGGCGCGCTACGTCTTCAACTACAGCTTCGTGTGGGCGCTGGAACTCAACGGCGTGCTGTTCGCCTGGCTGATCTTCATCGGCATGTCTTATGGCGTGCGCGTCGGCGCCCATATCGGCATCGATGCCGTCGTGCGCACACTCGGTGAGCGCGCGGCGCGTGCGGTCGGCATGCTCGCGTCGCTGCTGTGCGTTGCCTACGCGCTCATCGTCACGGTGGGTGGCTGGCTGTACGTGAGCAAGATGTACGACGTGGGCATCCTCATGCAAGACATGCCGGTGCCGCAGTGGGTGCCACGGCTGATCCTGCCGCTCGGATTTGCGCTTCTTGCATTGCGCTTCTTCCAGGCTTTTCTGGCGCTGGCCCGCGGCGAAAAGACCAGCCTGCTCCACGACGAGGCCGCAGAGGCGCTCAAGCTGCGTGAGCCCGGCGCGCTCGGGGAGATCCGCGAATGATCACGGCCGCCCTGTTCCTGATGCTGTTCGTGTTCATGGTGCTCGGTATGCCGGTGGCCGTGGCGCTCGGCCTGTCGTCGCTGCTGACCATCCTGTTCTTCGCCCAGGATTCGCTCGCCTCGCTCTCGCTCAAGCTCTACGACACCTCGGAGCAGTTCACGCTGCTGGCGATCCCGTTCTTCATCCTCGGCGGCACCTTCATGACGACCGGCGGCGTCGCCAAGCGGATGATCCGCTTCGCCAACGCCTGCATCGGCCACC
>JBDTTU010000124.1:0-11323 GCA_039930465.1 Burkholderiales bacterium | reverse complement strand
TCGTCGCCATCGGCGGCGGCGGCCTGATCTCGGGCGTGGCGGCCTACATCAAGGCAGTGCGACCCGAGATCAAGGTGATCGGCGTGCAGACCGTCGACTCCGACGCGATGCTGCGTTCGGTCAAGGCCGGCAAACGCGTGGCGCTGAACGACGTGGGCCTTTTCGCCGACGGCACGGCGGTGAAGCTGGTCGGCGAAGAAACCTTCCGCCTGGCTCGCGAGCTGGTCGACGACTTCGTCGTGGTCGACACCGATGCCGCCTGCGCCGCCATCAAGGACGTGTTCCAGGACACGCGCAGCATCCTCGAGCCATCCGGTGCGCTCGGCGTGGCCGCCATCAAGCAGTACGTCGAGACCCACCGCTGCAAGGGCCAGACCTTTGTTGCGATCACCTGCGGCGCCAACATGAACTTCGACCGGCTGCGTTTCGTGGCCGAGCGCGCCGAGGTGGGCGAGCACCGCGAGGCGCTGTTCGCCGTCACCATTCCCGAAGAGCGCGGCAGCTTCAAAAGATTTTGCGAGTTGCTCGGGCCGCGCTCGGTCACCGAGTTCAACTACCGCATCTCCGATTCGAAGCAGGCCCACGTGTTCGTCGGTGTCGCCACGGCCAATCGGCCCGAAACCGACAAGCTCGCCCGCAGTTTCGAGCGCCACGGCTTCGCCACGCTCGACCTGACCGACGACGAACTCGCCAAGGAACACGTGCGCCACATGGTCGGCGGCCGCAGCAGCCTGGCGAACGACGAGCGCCTGTATCGATTCATCTTCCCTGAGCGGCCCGGCGCGCTGATGCGCTTTCTTTCCAGCATGCACCCCGACTGGAACATCAGCCTGTTTCACTACCGCAACCAGGGCGCCGACTACGGCCGCATCCTCGTGGGCGTGCAGGTGCCGAAGGCCGACAAGAAGGCCTTCCGCGACTTCCTGGAGGGCCTCGCCTACCCCTGCGAAGACGAGACCGACAACCCGGTCTACCGCCTGTTCCTGCGCTGAGAGTGCGAGAGGCGATGTTTCGCCGCATCGGCCTTGCCCAACTTCACACGGGGGTGCTCTCGCAGCGCGCCGCACTTGTTGCAACGGCGCGGCGACGAGCCCCACAATCGCCCTCAACCCCGCTGTCTGCGTTGAACTGGTCTGCTGCTCCATGTCGGTCAATCGCTCGCTCATCACCTCCACGTCGAACTCGTTGCTCGAACAGGCGCTGCGCCGCAAGCTGCAGCGGCGTGGCGAAGTCACGGGAATGCTCGGTGAGCTCGAACCGCTGGCGGTGCGGCTGGGCCTGATCCAGAACACGCTCAAGCCGCGCTTCCGGTCGCCGCAACTTGCGATCTTCGCGGCCGACCACGGCCTGGCGGTCGACGGCGTCGGCGTGAGTGGTCGCCCTTCTACGGCGCAGCTGGCAAACCAGTTGCTTACGTCGCAGCTGCCGCTGTCGGTGTTCGCGCGCATCCAGGGGCTGGAACTGTCCGTCGTCGACTGTGGCGTGGCCGAGTCGGTGGTGCCGCACGCGCGCCTGCTGGCTCGCAAGATCGCCCATGGCACACGCAACTCGCGCGTGGCCTTCGCCATGTCGGTCGATCAGGCACATGCCGCGATCCGCGCCGGCATGGAGATCGCCGACTCGATGGTCGGCAACGCCGTCGCCTGCGCCGGCATCGGCGTGGGCTCGCAAGAGAGCGCGGCGCTGGTGCTCTCGCGCCTCGCGGGTATCGACTTGCACACCCTGATCACGCCGGGTATCAGCACGCGCCCCGATGAACTGGCCAACGTTCTGGCCGTGCTGCAGGCCGCGCAGTCGCGCCACAAGGATGCCGTCGACCCGGTCGAGGTGCTCGCTGCGTTCGGTGGTTTCGAGATCGCGATGATGGTTGGCCTGATGCTCGTGGCCGGCAGCAAGCGCCACTTGATCGTCGTCGACGGTCTGCCCGCCTGTGCCGCGCTGATGGTCGCCACCCGCATCGCCCCCGCCGTGACCGACTACTGCGTGTACACCCGCAGCCACAGCCACAAGGGGCTCGACACGGCGCTCGGCCTGTTCAGCTCGTCGCCGCTGCTCGAACTCGGCATCGAAAGCACCGATGGCACCGGCTCCACGCTGGCCTGGCCGCTGGTGCGCAGCGCCGCGGCGCTGCTGACCGAAGTGGCCGAAGGCGAAGAAGCAGGCCCCACCCACCCTCTGCCCATCGGGCCGGTGACCGAGCCTTCGCCGCTGCAATAAGCGGCCTGGCGGCTGGCCTCTACCGTGTGAGCGTCTGCGCCACCGGCTCGCGTGGCATCGACGAAGCACCGGCCGGCGTCATCGGAGGTGTCGGCACCATGCCCTGAGGCGCTTGCGGCGACCGCGGCGGCCCGCCCGGCTGTTGCGCAGGCGGCTGCCGCGGTAGTGCCGCCGGCTGCCGCGGTGGTGCCGCCGGCAGCATCGGCGCTGACAGCGCCGCGGGGTTGTGCGGTGCACCCGAACCCAAGGCCGGCAACGTACCGGTGGCCGCAGCGGCCAAGGGTGGCAATTCGAGTGTGACCGCCGTCGTTCCCTGCGCCGGCCCGATCGCCGCGGTGCGCAGGCTGACCGACTGCAACACCATGTCTGTATCGAGCGCCGAGCCGACCACGAAGGCCTTGGGGGGATTGCCATCGACCGCGATCAGCGCCACGCCATGCCCCGGTTGGGCCGAGGCCGCTGTCGCTTTCGGAGCCACGATGCCGATCAGGCGGAAGCGCGATGCGGCTTCGGGTGTGGCCACCACCGCAGCCGCCGCCAACGGTGTGGCGCCCAGCAAACGGCTCAAGTCGCCGCGCGCCACGGCCACATCGCCGACCGGCACCGTGTACGGCGGCGCCTCGACCGGGCGGGCCCAAAGACGCAGGCCCCAGAACACCGCCGTGGCGGCCACGAGGGCCCAGATTACGAAGGCTGACAGTCGGGCAAGCATGGCCGATTATGATTCAACGGGTCTGCCACTCCAGCCCCTTTCCCCGGGCAGGAACACCCCATGAGCCTGAGCCCCCGTTCCAGCCTGCTTCCCTCGAGCCCGACCTCGCGCCGTGCGCCGCGCCGCGCCCGCGGCTTCACCCTGATCGAACTGATGGTCGTGCTCGTCATCATCGGTGTGCTGGCGGCACTGATCGTGCCCAACGTGCTCGACCGGGCCGACGATGCCCGCGTGACCGCCGCCCGCACCGACGTCAACAATCTCGTACAGGCGCTCAAGCTTTACAAGCTCGACAACCAGCGCTTCCCGACCAGCGAGCAGGGCCTTCAGGCGCTGGTCGCCAAGCCGAGCACCGGCACGATCCCGAGCAACTGGAAACCCTACCTCGACAAGCTGCCGAAAGACCCCTGGAACCAGCCTTACCAATATGCCAGCCCCGGGCTGAAGGGTGATGTCGACGTCTACAGCTTCGGTGCCGACGGTGTGGTCGGCGGCGAAGGCAAGAATGCCGACATTGGCTCCTGGCAATAGACCTTCGGTGCCGCAGCGCGCCCGCAGCGCGGTGCGAGGCGGCTTCACGCTGATCGAATTGATGATCGTGGTGGCGCTGATCGCGATCGCCAGCGCGGTCGTGAGCCTGGCGTTGCGAGACCCCGCCTCCACGCGCCTCGACCACGAAGCAGCGCGGCTCGTCGCGCTGCTCGAAGCGGCTCGCACCGAGGCACGCGCTTCTGGCCTGCCGGCGAGCTGGGAACCGCGGCCGGCGCAGGCCGGCGCCGAAGGGTTCCGTTTTGTCGGCCTGCCCAGCAGCAGCGACTTGCCCAGCCATTGGCTCAATGCGGGCGTCAGCGCCGAGGTGGTCAACGCGCGCGCACTGGTGCTCGGGCCCGAACCGTTGATCGGCGCACAGCGCATCGTGCTGCGGCTCGACGACCAGCGTGTGACGCTCGCCACCGACGGCCTCGGCCCGTTCGTCGTGGCCGACGAACCCGCGCCGGTGGCTCGTTGATGAACCCCGCCGCTGCGCGCCGTGCCGTGGCCGGCTTCACGCTGATCGAAGTGCTGGTCGCATTGACCATCGTTGCAGTCACGCTCGGTGCCGGCATCAAGGCGGCCGGCGCGCTCACCGGCAACGCCCAGCGCCTGGCTGACGTGACGGCTGCGCAATGGTGCGCCGACAACCAGCTCACGGGGCTGCGGCTGTCAGGGCTCACACCGCCGATCGGCGATTCCGACTTCACCTGCGTGCAGCTCGGGCAGAGCTACAACGTGAAGCTGGTCGCGCGGCCCACGCCGAACCCGCTGTTCATTCGGGTCGACGCGCAGGTCGCCGACGCCGCCGGCCAGCCGATCATCAACCTCTCGACGGTGCTGCGCAAGTGACGGCCGCCTCGCGCCACGCCGGTTTCACGCTCGTCGAGGTGCTGGTGGCGATGATGGTGATGGCCATCATGGCCGGCATGGCCTGGCAGGGTGTCGACGGCATCGTTCGAACACGCGATTCGAGCCAGGGGCGGCTCGAGCAGACGCTGCGCCTGAACACGGTGGTGGCGCAGTGGCAGCAAGACCTCGCGTCGATCCAGGACACCACCGCCGTGCCGACGGCGCTGAGCTGCGACGGTGCCAGCGTGCGCCTCACGCGCCGCACGCCCACCGGGCTGCAGGTGGTGGCCTGGACGCTGCGGCCGAGCAACAGCGCCTCGGGCGCCTCGTGGCTTCGCTGGGCCGGACCGCCCGTCACCACCACCGGCGCCTTGCAGGACAGCTGGCTGCGCAGCCTGCAACTGCAAGGCGACGAACCCGGCACCGTGCGCACGCTGAGCGGGCTGTCGCAGTGGCAGGTCTACTTCTACCAGGGCAACACCTGGAGCAACTGCCAGTCGACCGGCAACTTTGCCGCACCGCCCATCAGCGCGGCAAGCGGCGTGGCGATCCGGCAGGCGCTGCCCAAGGGTGTGCGTGTCGTGCTCAGCTTCGCCGAAGGCAGCGGCGTCAACGGCGAGCTCACGCGCGACACCGTGCTTGGGCCCTGAAACCATGGCAACGCCCCGTCGCACCAACCGCCCGCGTCACCAGCGTGGCGCAGCCCTGCTCACCGCGATGATCATCGTCGTGCTGATCGTCACGCTCGCGTCATCGATGGTCTGGCAGCAGTGGCGCGCGGTGCAGGTCGAAGTGGCCGAGCGCGCGCGCAGCCAGTCTGCGTGGATTCTTTCCGGCGCGCTCGACTGGGCCCGCCTCATCCTGCGCGAAGATGCGCGCGGCAATGTCGACCACCTCGGTGAACCCTGGGCCGTGCCATTGGCTGAAGCGCGCCTGTCGACCTTCCTCGCCGCCGACGCGAACAACACCGACGACGGGCCCGAGGCGTTCCTCTCGGGCAGCATCACCGACGCTCAAGCGCGCTACAACGTCACCAACCTGGTCGACCCGGCGAAGGGCGTCATCAACCCGCTCGAGTTCGCGGCCTTCGAGCAACTGTGCCAGAACGTCGGCGTCGATTCATCGGTGGCCACGCTCATCGCCGGCGGCCTGCGCGACGCGCTCGCGCCGGCCGGCAGTGGCAGTGCCAACGCGCCGCTGCTGCCGGAGTCGGTCGCGCAGCTCAGCTGGCTCGGCGTCGACCCTGCCTCGCTCGAACTGCTGGCGCCCTACATCGTGGTGCTGCCGGTCGTCACGCCGGTCAACGTCAACACCGCCAGCGCCGAAGTGCTGGTGGCCGTCATCAAGGGCAACGACCACGCCACCGCCGAACGCCTGCTGCAGGTGCGCCAGCGCACGCCGTTCTCAGACCTGAAGAAGTTCTGGGCCCAGGTGCCCGCGCTCGCGCCGCAGGCGGGGGCGTCGGCGCCGCCGGCCAATCTCTCGGTCAATTCCAGCTTCTTCGAAGTGCGCGGCCGGCTGCGCCTCTCCGACAGGGTGCTCGAAGAAAGCTCGCTGGTGCAGCGTGTGCAGGGCCGCCAGGTCGACGTGCTGCGCCGCGAGCGCGTGGCCAGCCGCGAAGACAACCCACCCGCCAACTGACGGCGCGGCCTCGAGCCGCTCGCGGCAATGCGCCGCAAGTCATTGATTTCGTTACGGCTGGTACAGGTCGCATGCCTACAATGCCGGCAGCCCAGCTCTCCGCATTCCATGTCGACTCTTGTTGTCCACATTCCCCAGCGCCGGCGGCTGCGCTCGCGCAGCCCGGGTGGCCTGGAGCCCGAAGCCTCGCGCCTCGGCACCGAATACGTCTACGTGACCAGCCCCGACGGGTTGGCGCTGCAGTCGCAAGGCCAGTGCGCGGCATCGCTGTTGCCCAAGGCCACGAACGTGATCGCCGTGCTCTCCGATGCCGACGTGAGCTGGCACCGCATCACGCTGCCCAAGGCCCCGGCGGCACGCCTGCGCGCCGCGCTCGGCGGCGTGCTTGAAGACGCGTTGCTCGAAGACCCCGCCGACGTGCACCTGGCGATCGCGCCGCAATCGAGCGCCGGCCAGCCAACCTGGGTGGCGGCGGTCTCGCACCAATGGTTGCGCGCCGAGATTGCGGCACTGGAAAAGGCCGAGGTGTTCGTCGAGCGCATCGTACCGATGGCCTGGCCCGACGACCCACCGATCGGCCACTTCGCCGAGCTCTACGCCGAAGAAGGTGCTGCCACCGAAGGCATCGCGCTGCACTGGGCCCATGCCGACGGCGTGGCCAGCGTGCGCCTGCAAGGCGGGCTGGCCCGCGCGCTCGTGCCCTCGCCCGCACCGCAGGGCACACGCTGGAGTGCCACGCCCGGCGCCGCGGCGGCGGCCGAACAATGGCTCGGCGCGCCCGTCAACGTGTTCCCGCCCGGCCACCGCATGCTGCAGGCAGCGCGCACTCTCTGGAACCTGCGCCAGTTCGACCTGGCCCGCCGCACCCGCGGCGCGCGCGCGCTGCGCGATTCGCTGCGCAAGCTCTTCAGCCCCGAATGGCGCCCGGTGCGTTACGGCCTGGGCGCGCTGGTGCTGGCGCAGATCGTCGGCCTGAACCTGTGGGCCTGGCACCAGCAGAGCGCGGTTGCCGCCAAACGCGCGGCGATGCAAAGCCTCGTGAAAGCGGCCTTCCCCAAAGTGAGCGAACTCGACATCCAGCGTGACGCCGCCGCGGTCATGCAGCGCGAAACCACCAACCTGCGCGCACTCGCCGGCCGCCCTGGCGACACCGACCTCGAAGCGATGCTGCAGGCCGCGTCGTCGGCCTGGCCGGCTGAGCGCCCGGCCACTGAGAGCCTGCGCTTCGAACCCGGCAAGCTCACGCTCTCGGCCGGCGGCTGGAACGATGGCCAGATCGAACAATTCCGCAGCGTGCTTCGGCCCGGCGGCTGGCAGGTCGAAGCCAGCGAGGGGCGGCTCACCTTGACCCGCGCACGCGCCGGGGCGCCATCGTGAGCAGCCGCAGCATGGCGCTGCCACCCGCGCTCGCCAGCCTGCGCATCGAGGCCGGCAAGTGGTGGCTGGCGCGCACAGCGCGCGAGCGCCGCATGGTGATGCTGGTCGCGGGCGTGCTGGCCTTGTTGCTGGTCTGGAGCCTTTTCGTCCAGCCGGCCTGGCGCAGTGCCCGTGCCGCGCCGGCCGTGCTCGACCAGCTCGATGCCGAGCTGCAACAGATGCAACGGGTCGCTGCCGAGAGCCGGGCGCTGCGTGGTGTGGCGCCGGTCTCGCAAACGCAGGCTGGCGCGGCGCTGAAGGCCGCGACCGAACGGCTCGGCGACAAGGCCAAGCTCAACCTGCAAGGCGACCGTGCCACGCTCACGCTCACCGGCATCAGCCCCGAAGCGCTGCGCGCCTGGCTCAACGAGGCACGCAGCGGCGCGCGCGCGCGGCCGGTCGAGGCCTCGTTGCAACGTGGCGCATCGGGTTTCACCGGCACGCTCACGGTCACGCTCGGGGCCACCACATGATTCGCCGCAAACGCAAGAGCCGCTTCTGGAGCCCGACTGTCGCCGGCACCGGTTGGGGCGACTCCACCTACGCCGAAATGTCGTGGGACAAGTCGCGCAGCGCAGCCACCCGCTGGGCACTGGCCGGCATCGTGTTCGGCGTGCTCGCCGCGCTGATCGTCTTTGCGCCGGCCACCTGGCTCGCGAATGCGGTCGCGTCGGCCACCAGCCAGCGTGTGCTGCTGGCCGACGCGCGCGGCACGATCTGGTCGGGCAGCGCCGTGGCGGTGCTCACCGGCGGCCCGGGCAGCCGCGATGCCAGCTCGCTGCCCGGCCGCATCGAATGGACGCTCGGGCTCAAGGGCCTGGGACTGGCGATCGACGCACGCCACGCCTGCTGCCTCAACGGCACGGTGACACTGCAGGTGCGCCCCGGTTTTGGCACGCTCGGCGTGACGCTGCTGCCGCCGCCAGGCTGGGTCGGGCAGTGGCCGAGCGCGTTTCTCGGCGGCCTGGGCACGCCGTGGAACACGTTGCAGCTCGGCGGTGTGGTGCGGCTGGTCTCGCCCGCGCTGAAACTCGAATCGGCACAGGGCCGCTGGGTCGTCGAAGGCCGGGCCGACATGGAACTGGTGAGCGTCTCTTCGCGTCTGACCACGCTCGAAGCCTTGGGCAGCTACAAACTCACCCTGACCGGCGACCCGGCCACCCCCGGCACGTCGCAACTTTCTCTCACCACGCAAGACGGTGCCTTGCAGCTCAGCGGCCAGGGCACCTGGGGCCCCGGCGGTGTGCGTTTCCGCGGCGAGGCCAGCGCGGCCGCGACCAATGAAGCGGCGCTGTCGAACCTGCTGAACATCATCGGGCGGCGCGATGGCGCCAAGTCCGTTATCACGATCGGATGAGCATGAAGCCTAGCGCAACCCAAACACTCCGGGGGCGAACGCTGCCCGCCGCGCTGGCCGCCGCCATGCTGTGCGCTTCGCTGCTGCCCGCGCCACTCGCGTTCGCGCAGAAGGCACCCGCCAACGCCAAGTTCCGCGGCGGCGAGCCGGTCACGCTGAACTTCGTCAACGCCGAGATCGAAGGCGTGGCACGCGCCATGTCGGCGATCCTGAAACAACAGTTCATCGTCGACCCGCGCGTCAAGGGCACGATGACGCTCTACAGCGACGAACCACTTTCCCCGCGCGAGGCCTACCTGAACTTCCTGGCGGCCTTGCGTGGCCTGGGCTTCACGGTGGTCGAGGTCGGCGGCCTGTTCAAGGTGGTGCCCGAAGCAGACGCCAAGCTGCAAACCGGCACGGTCTCGATCGGCGACACCACCTCGCGCCGCGGCGACCAGGTGATCACGCAGATCTTCAAGCTGGCGCACGAAAACGCCAACAACCTGGTGCCGGTGCTGCGCCCGCTGATCAGCCCGAACAACACGATCAACGCCAACCCCGGCAACAACACGCTCGTCATCACCGACTACGCCGACAACCTCCAGCGCATCGGCAAGATCATTGCGGCGATGGACACGCCGGCTGCCGGCGACGTGGAAGTGATTCCGCTCAAACATGCCGTCGCCGCCGACATCGCGACGCTGGTGCAGCGCCTGACCGAAACTGGCGGCACTGCCGGCGTGCCAGGTGCGCCGGGTGGCGCCGCCGCGGCCTCGGTGCTGGTCGAACCGCGCAGCAACTCGCTGCTCGTGCGTGCGCCCAACCCGGCGCGGTTGATGGCGATCCGCTCGCTGATCGAAAAACTCGACCAACCGACCGTGGGCCCGGGCAACGTCTGGGTCGTGTACCTGAAGAACGCCGATGCGGTGAAGCTGGCAACGGTGCTGCGTGCGGCCTACCCGAGTGCCGGCGGCAGTGGTGGTGGCTCGGGGCAGAGCGCGGCCTCGCCCTTGACCAACACCTCGGCGACCGCGGGCACGGCCACCGGTGCGTCACCGCAAGCCACCGCGCCCGTGGTGGCTTCGGCGGCGCCCTCGACCGGCGGCTTCGTGCAGGCCGACCCGGCGACCAACGCGCTGATCATCTCGGCACCGGAGCCGCTCTACCGCCAGCTTCGCACCGTGATCGACCAGCTCGATTCGCGCCGCGCGCAGGTGTACATCGAATCGCTGATCGTCGAGGTCGACCCGAGCCAGAGCGTCGATTTCGGCATCCAGTGGCAGGGCATCGTCGGCAACAAGGGTGACAACAACATTGTCGCCGGCGGCACCAACTTCGGCGGCGGCACCAACAACATCCTGGGCGCCACCGCAGCGCTCGTGCAAGGCACCGCCGGGCTGGCGGCGGCAGCGTTGCCCAGCGCCGGCTTCAACATCGGGCTGGCGCGCAAGTTCGGCAACCTCTACACGCTGGGTGCCTTGGCACGCGCCCTCGACAACACCACCGGCACCAACATCCTGTCGACGCCGAACCTGGTGACGCTCGACAACGAAGAGGCCAAGATCGTGGTCGGCCAGAACGTGCCGTTCATCACCGGCCAGTTCACCAACACCGGCACCGGCACGACCAGCCCGTTCCAGACCATCGAACGCAAAGACGTCGGCACGACGCTGCGCATCAAACCGCAGATCGGCGAAGGCGGCACCGTGCGCATGACGATCTTCCAGGAGTCTTCGTCGGTCGCAACCACCACGGCGGTCGGCACCGACAACGCCGGCCCGACCACCAACAAGCGCTCGATCGAATCGACCATCGTGGTCGACGACGGCCAGATCGTCGTACTCGGCGGCCTGATCGAAGACACCTACAACACGACGCGCTCCAAGGTTCCGCTGCTGGGCGACATCCCGTTCATCGGCGCCCTGTTTCGCAGCGAAAGCCGCGAACGCAAAAAAACGAACCTGATGGTGTTTCTGCGCCCGGTCGTGATTCGTGATCAGGCCGCATCGAACAAACTCTCGCTCGACCGCTACGACTACATCCGCGGCGAACAGTTGAATGCGCAGCCTCCGCACAGCGACATTCTGCGGATCAACGACTCACCGCTGCTGCCGCCGATCCGGCCCGAAGCCCCCGGATCGACCAACGTGCCGCGCCCGCTGGGCGACACGGTGCCACCGCCGGCAGCGCTGGTGCCGTCGGTTCCCTCGGTGCCAGCCTCCGGCCCGGCCCCGACCAACTGAGACCGGCAACCATGGGCGCGCGCCACCCCCTGCCCTACGCCTACGCCAAGGCGCACACGGTCCTGCTCGAAGACGACGGCGAGCGGCTGGTGCTGTGGGCGCCCGAGACGGTGTCATTGCCGGCGCTGAGCGAGGTGCTGCGCCTGTACGACGTTGACGCACTGGAACGCGAGCCTTCGTCCTCGCTCGTCAACCGCATCGCGGTGGCGTATGCGGGCAGCGAATCGAGCGCGGCCACCGTGATCGGTGAAGTCGAGAGCGCAGTCGATCTGAGCCGCATGATGCAGGAGCTGCCGGCAATCGAAGACCTGTTAGAGGCGAGCAACGACGCGCCGATCATCCGCATGCTCAACGCGCTGCTCACGCAGGCCG
>JBDTTU010000123.1:0-11431 GCA_039930465.1 Burkholderiales bacterium | reverse complement strand
CGGCAGCCGCCGCGTGCTGCTGCCGGTGAACTTCGCGCGCATCGGCGACCAGCGGATCAAGGTGCGTTCGATCCTCGCGGCGCAGTTCGCGCAGGTGCCCGGCACACGCGCACCCGACACGGTGACGCTGCTCGAAGAGGACAAGATCATGGCCTACTACGGCGGCGGCACGCTGTACGCGACGCCCGATCGCCAGGAGCCGCTGCTGTGACCGCCCGCGGCTTGCCGGGCCAGCAGGCGGCCGAGCACGAGTTCGAGGCCGAGCTCGGGCTGCCCGAGCCGCTGCCGCGCGGCGAGCGCCTGCTCTGGCAAGGCTCGCCGGACTGGCGCGTGCTGGCGCGCGAGGCGATGCACACGCGCATGCTCGCGGTCTACTTCGCCCTGCTGCTCGCGGCGCGCGCCGCGAACGCAGGGTCGAACGGCGGTTCGCTGCTCGACGCCGGCGTGGCGGTGCTGTGGCTGTTGCCGCTGGCCGTCACAGCGATCGCCGTGCTCTCCCTGCTGGCGTGGTTGATCGCACGCACCAGTGTCTACACGATCACCGACAAACGCGTGGTGATGCGCATCGGCGTGGTGCTGAACATCACGTTCAACCTCCCGCACTCGCAGATCGTGTCGGCCGGCCTGCGCACGAACCCCGACGGCAGCGGCGACCTCACGCTGCTGCTCAACGACGCCGACCGCATCGCCTACGTGCACCTGTGGCCGCACGCGCGCCCGTGGCACCTGAAGCGCACCGAGCCGATGCTGCGCGCGCTGCCGCAGGTGAGCGCGGTCGCCGCCCTCCTGTCGGCTGCGCTGGCTGATGCAGCCGGCGTGCCGCGGCCCGCGCTGCAGGCGGTGCCGGCGCCGCCACGTGAATCGTCGAACGAAGCGGGCCAGCAGCCCTTGGCAGCCTGATGCGATGAACACCACCGCTCTGCCCCCGGTCCGCCATCCACGCGCGCCGCTGTTCGCGCTCGGTGCGCTGGTACTTGCGTCGGTCGTTGCGGTCGCTGCCGTGCGGCTGACCGGCATCGGTGCCATGCATGAGCCCGATGCCGCGGCGGTCGCCACGCGCGAGTTCCGCTTCGAGGACCGGCCCGACGGCAGCATCGTCGTGCTCGACGCGAGCGGCCAGCACCTGATCGACACCGTCGCGCCCGGCACCAATGGCTTCCTGCGCGGCACGATGCGCGGCCTGGCCCGCGAGCGCATGCGTCAAGGCGTGGGCCCGACGCTGCCGTTTCGCATGATCGGCCGCGCCGACGGCAAGCTGACGCTCGAAGACCCGGGCACCGGCCGGCGCGTCGACCTCGGCTCGTTCGGCCCGACCAACGCCGCCGTGTTCGCGAAGATCATGGTCAGCCCCGTGCACTGACTCGAAAGGCATCCGATGAACGCACAAACCGCTGCCGTCACGCCGAAGACCCCGATCAACGTCGCGACCAGCGCTGCGCTGCAGGACACGGTGTTGACGCCACGCTTCTACACCACCGACTTCGATGCGATGGACAAGATCGACATCGGCTCGATCCGGCCGCAATGGGAGGCGCTGATGAACGAGTTCCGCGCGGACATCAACACCGACCACTTCCAGCGCCCCGCCGACATGATGGCCGACTGCTCGGGCCTGCCGCCCGCGCTGTACAAGGAGTTCTCGGATTTCCTGATCAGCTCGATCACCTCGGAGTTCTCGGGCTGCGTGCTCTACGCCGAGATCCGCAAGCGCGTAAAGAATCCGGACATGAAGGAGCTGTTCGGCTTCATGGCACGCGACGAGTCTCGACACGCCGGCTTCATCAACCAGTGGCTGAAGGATTTCGGCATCGGTGTTGATCTCGGTTTTCTCGCGAAGGCGAAAAAATACACCTACTTCCGACCGAAGTTCATCTTCTACGCGACCTACCTGTCCGAGAAGATCGGCTACGCGCGCTACATCGCGATCTACCGCCAGGTCGAGAAGCACCCGGAGCTGTGCTTCCACCCGATCTTCAAGTGGTTCGAGCTGTGGTGCAACGACGAATTCCGCCACGGCGAGGCGTTCGCGCTGCTGCTTCGCGCGAACCCGAAGCTGCTCAGCGGCGTCAACAAGTTGTGGATCCGCTTCTTCGTGCTCGCGGTGTTCGCGACCATGTACGTTCGCGACCACCAGCGCCCGGAGATGCACGACGCGATGGGGCTGGACGCGACCGCGTACGACTTCAACGTGTTCCGCATCACCTCCGAAATCACGAAGCAGGTGTTCCCGCTGACGCTGAACCTGGACGACCCGCGCTTTCACGCCGGGCTCGAGAAGCTGCGTCGCATCTCGGTCGCGACCGAGGCTGCGAAGGCGCGTGGCGGCCTGGTTGGCGGCGTGAAGCGGCTGGGGCTGGGCATCTCCGCAGGTGTGACCTTCGCGCGCCTGTTCTGCCTGCCGGCCAAGCATCACGAGCTGCCACAGAACATGCGCCTGGCGCCAACCTGGTAGCGCCTCGACGAGCCGCGCATGTCGACCTACCTGCTGCCGATCTTCTACACGATCCTCGTGTGGTGGGCCAGCACGGGCGTGATCCTGTACCTGAACGGGTTGCCCCGCAGGACGCACCCGTGGACGATGCTGTTCACGACCGTGCTGCTCGGCGTCGCGCTCGTCGGCCTGGGCGCGACGCGCGACGACACGCGCGTCAGCGGCGCCTACCTCGCGTTCACCTGCACACTGTTGGTCTGGGCCTGGCAGGAGGTGGCCTTCCTGCTCGGCTACGTGACAGGCCCGCGGCGCACGCCGTGCCCCGAAGGCTCGACCGGCTGGCGGCGCGCCGGGTACGCATTGCAGACGCTGCTGCACCACGAGCTCGCGCTGATCATGCTGGGGCTGGCCGTGGTCGCGATCACCTGGGGCGGTGCGAATCCGACCGGCGTGGCGACCTTCATGATCTTCTGGGTCATGCGACAGAGTGCGAAGCTCAATGTCTTCCTCGGCGTGCGAAACCTCAGCGAGAGTTTCCTGCCGCCGCACCTGAAGTACCTGCAGACCTATTTCCGCCGGGCGCCGATGAACGCGCTGTTCCCGGTCTCGGTGATCGCGTCGAGCTGGCTCGCGGTGCTGCTCTGGCAGGCCGCCGCGGCGCACGGCATCGGGGCGTTCGAAGCGACCGCGTTGACCTTTTCGGGCACGCTGCTGAGTCTGGCGATCCTGGAGCACTGGTTCATGGTGCTGCCGCTGCCATCGCAGACCTTGTGGAACTGGGGTTTACGCTCACGCACCGCTGACCCGCCGACCTAGAATCGCCGCCATGGAAACCTCGGTCAGCACCCTCGCCTGCCCATCGCTCGAAGGACGGACCGCATGAGCCACGCACCCGGCGATCGCCCGGATCTGGCCGCACTGTCCGCATGGGCGCCCGAGCTGGCGAAGACCTTCGTCTCGCTGGCCAGCGACATCGCGCTGGTCATCGACGAAGACGGCGTGATCCGCAACGTCGCTCAAGGCGGCGCTGACCCGATCGCGCCAGGTGCCTATCAATGGGTCGGCAAGGCGTGGATCGATACGGTGAGCGGCGAGACGCGACCGAAGATCGAGAACCTGCTGAAGGAAGTAACCACCACCGGCATCGCGCGCCGCCGCGAAGTCAATCACCCGCTCAGCGGCGAGAACAGCATCCCGGTCGCGTACACCGCGATCAGGCTCGGCGAAAACGGCCCGGTGCTCGCAGTCGGCCGCGACCTGCGCACGATCGCGGCGATCCAGAAGCGCTACGTCGAATCGCAGCAGGAGATGGAGCGCGGCTACTGGCAGGCACGGCAGGCCGAGGCGCGCTACCAGCTGCTGTTCCAGGTCGCGACCGACGCGGTCCTCGTCGTCGATGGCGAGACACTCGCGATCGTGGAGGCCAACCTCGCCGCGGCCACGCTGCTCGACGCGAGTGCAGAGCAGCTGCGGGGCCGGCATGCCAGCTCGGGCTTCGAGCACCATTCGCGCGGTGCGGTGAACGAACTCCTCGGCAATGCACGCACCACTGGCCAAAGCGGCGAAATCCGCGCGCGGCTGCAAGGCACGCAGGCAAGCACCAGCGTGGTCGCGACACCATTCCGCGCCGACGATACGATGCGGCTGCTGGTGCGCATGCGTGCGATCGACACCGCGGCAACCTCGGGCGCGCTGAGCCAGACCTTGTCGCGCCTCGTCGACGGTGCGAGCGATGGTGTCGTCGTCACCGATTCGACCGGGCGCATCCAGATCGCGAACCCGGCCTTCGTGGCCCTCGTCGGGGTCGAACGCGAGTCCGATGTGAAGGGTCGGCCGCTGATGAACTGGCTGAGCATGCACGACCAGCCGCTCGCTGCGCTGGTCGCCAAGGTGCGCCGCGACGGCATCGCGCGCCACATCGAATCCTGGGTCAAGCACCGTTCGGAGAAGCCGACGCCCGTCGGCATCTCCGCCGCACTGCTGACAGAAGGGGATCAGGAGTGCATCGGCTTCACGATCCGCCCGGTCGAGCGTGCGTCGACGGCGCAGGCGTTCGACGACGATGCCTGCGATGCGTTGTCGCGGGTCTTGCGCGCCGGCATCGAAGCCCTGGGCGCGCGCCTGGACGAGCAGGCGCTGGCCAACGTGGTGCGCGAGGCCGCCGCGCTGCTCGGCGTAAGCCCCGAGCACCTCGCACAGCAAGCCCGGCCCGGCGCGCGAGCGCTGGCCGATCCGAGCCACGGCCAGAGTGCACCGTAGTGCTCAGCAGCCCAGCGTTCGGCCAGGCGGACCTCACCAACTGCGAACGTGAGCTGATCCATCTTGCCGGCTCGGTGCAGCCGCACGGCCTGTTGCTCGCGCTGCGCGAACCCGATTTGCGCGTCATCCAGGCCAGCGCGAACGTGCAGGCCCTGCTCGGCCTGCATGTCGAAGGATTGCTGAATCAATCGGTGGCCGAACTCGGCGGTGACATCCAGGCGAGCGTGCGTCAGGTCTGCGCTCAAAGCGGCAACCTGACCGAGCCGGCGCCGCTGCGTTGCCGCGTTCAGGTCGGAGGCCAAGCGCAGGAATTCGAAGGCACGCTGCACCGAGTGAACGGCGTCGGCGGCGGGCACGTGCTGCTGGTCGAGATCGAACCGGTCGGTGCCACACACGTGCAGGTGGACACGGTCGACATCCCCGCGACGCAGTTGCGCGAGTTGCTCGGCGGCGCCGTACAGCGCTTCAGCGCCGCTTCGGCGATCGGCACGCTGGCTGATGGCGTGGTGCGCTGCTTCCGCGACATGCTCGGCTACGACCGAGTGATGGTCTACAAATTCGACCCCGACGGCCACGGCAAGATCATCGCCGAGGCGCGCGACCCGCGGCTCGAATCGCTGCTCGGCCACCATTACCCGGCCTCCGACATCCCGCAGCGAGCGCGCGAGCTGTACTTGCGCAACCGGCTGCGCCTGCTGGTCGACGTGCACTACGCGCCGTCGCCGCTGGTGCCGCGGCAGTTGCCGGGTTCGGGGGAGGAACTCGACATGTCGATGTGCCAGCTGCGAAGCATGTCGCCGCTGCACCTGCAATACCTGAAGAACATGGGCGTGACCGCAACGCTTGTCGTCTCGCTGGTGCGCGAGGGCAAGCTCTGGGGTCTGATCGCCTGCCATCACTATGCGCCGCGCAATCTGCGCTTCGCGGTGCGCGCCGCGGCCGACCTGCTCGCCGAAGTCGCGGCCACGCGCATTGCCGCGATTGAGAACTACGCGCACGCGCAGGTCGCGATCCAGGTGAGGCGGCTCGAGCAGCGATTGGTCGAAGCCACCTCCACCGAAGGTGACTGGCGCCTCGCGTTGTTCCGCAACCCGCGCACGGTGCTGCAACCGCTCGAAGCGACCGGCGCAGCGCTGTTCCACGAAGGCGAGCTGCTGACCGCCGGCGAGACACCCTCGACCGCTGAGCTGCGTGCGTTGATGCAGTGGATCACGGCCCAGCCCTTCGATGGGCTGTTCAGCTGCTCCTCGGTCGCGCGCGCCAACCCCACGCTCGATTCGCTGACGCCGACGGCCAGCGGCGTGCTCGCCGTGAAGCTATCGGCCTCGAAGCCGGACTACCTGATGTGGTTCCGCAAGGAGCAGTTGCTGACCGTGACCTGGGCCGGCGACCCGTCCAAGCCGATGGTCGCGAACAACCCGCTCGAGCTGTCGCCGCGAAGCTCGTTCGCCGCGTGGTCCGAGATCGTGCGCGGCACCGCGCTGCCGTGGTCGAACAGCGAGCTGGCGCTGGGGCGCGCCTTCGGCGCGTCGCTCGTGGACATCATCGTGCAGATCAACGCGGTACGGCTGTTGATCGCGGAGCACCAGATCACGCAGATCCGCGCCACCGTCGGCAGTTCCAACGAGCCGGTCGTGATCGGTGATGCGAGCGGCCGCGTGCTGTTCGCCAACGACGCCTTCGCCAGCCTGGTGGGCAAGCCGACAGCGGCCCCGCTGGACGATCTGCCAAGCCTATTCACGCAACCCGACCTCGTCGGCAAAGTGCTGGCTTCGCTCGGCCAGGAGCGTCGGCCTTGGCGCGGCGAACTCGCGCTCCGCGTCCCCGACGCAAAGACACTGCCGGTGGCAGTGCGCGCCGAGGTCGTTCCGGCGCGAGACGGTTCGGTCCTCGGCTTCTTCATGATATTCGTCGATTTGACGAACACGCAGCGTGCCACCGAAGCACGGCGCCACCTGGAACGCTCGCTGTCGCAGGCCGTCGACGACGCGCCGCGCCGCGACGACCCACGCAGCGCCGGCATGGCCACGCACGGCGACGTGATGGGCGCGATTCTCGCGAACGCCAGCCTTGCGGCGATGGACATCGCCGATGGCAGCACCGCGCCTTCGGTGGCGCCTCTGCTTGAAGAGCTGGAGGCTTCAACGCGACGTGCCGCGCAACTCTACGGAAGCATCCGCCTCTTCGAGTCGTGAAGCGCGTTGAGCTTGGTCGCCGGCCAGCACATTACTCGTGCAGGGATAGTGCTGCTGTCTCCGCGCGCAGTGCGAACGCCCACCTGCCCCTCGTCCAGTGTCACGTCCAACGCGTCGGCGCCGATCACCTTGGCAGGGATGAGTCGGACCGAGAACATTGCGCCAACCGTTTGAGCAACAACCAGAAGCCATTGCGGTCCCAGCCCAGGATCTTCACGCGGTTGCGCCGGCGGTTGCTGAAGACGTACACACACGCGGCGAACGGGTCCAGGCCGAGCGCTTTCTCGACCAGCAGCGCCAGGACGTCGATGTTGAGCCGAAAGTCGATCGACTCACGGTGCAGGTAGACCTTCAGGCCTTCGTCGAGACGGAACATCGAACCCTCCCAAGTGCGTACTGGTCGACTGCACTCTCATCCGGCCGCCTATTCATTCGCGGCAAGTGCCGACATGCCTTCGACCAGCGCTGCGAACACGGCCCTGCATCGCGCATTGCTCTTGAGGCCTTCGTGCATCGCGATCCACAACCCGAGTTCGAACCCGACGGAATCGGGCAACACACGCACCAAGTTCTCCTTTCGGCGTGCGATGGCGAGCTGACATGTGCCGATTCCGACGCCGGCCCGGATGGCAGCGATCTGAGCCAGATCGCTGTCTGCGCGCAGCACGAAGCTCGACCGGCCCGACAAAGAAGGAATCGCCTTCATCACGGCACGTGTCGTCGCAGACTCGGTGTCGAAGCCGATGATGTCGTGGTCAGCGAGATCGGCCACGGTCATTGGCGATCCTCGGCGCGCAATGTACGACGCGTGCGCGTGCAGCCCGAGCGTGGCCGATGGAAGTTGGCGCGCGCTGAGCGCATTCTGTACAGGCTGAGTCATGCGGATCGCGATGTCGGCCTCGCGAGCGAGCAGGTCGTCCACTTTGTTCGTGAGAACCAGCTCAACCGTCAGCGCCGGGTGCTCCTGGCGAAGGCGCGCAAAGATCGGTGGAAGGTGCTCGACCCCGACCACCTCGCTCGCCGTCACCCGGACCGTTATCGCCATTTCTATTCGGACTGCCGATCGATCAATCTTCCCTGACGCGCTGAACGACACCAGGGGACAGTCCCGCGGAGGCTCAGCCGATCGGCAAAAAGGAGCTGAATCATGACTGGACTGACGCTGATCTTCGGGGCGGGCGCGATTGGGGGGTTGGTCGCACAAAGCTTGATGGCACGTGGCGACTCGGTGCGCGTTGCCCAGCGCAGTCGCCCGGCTGATGTGCTGAAGGGCGCCGACTTCTGTGCCTGCGACATCCTGGACGCGCGGGCCGTGCGTGAAGCTGTCAAGGGCGCATCGCAAGTTCTGCTGGCCGTCGGCTTCTTGTATGACTCACGGTTCTGGCGGACGGCTTGGCCAACGGCAATGACGAATGTTTTGGAAGCCTGCGCCACTGTCAACGCGCGGGTCGTCTTCCTTGACAACCTGTATCAGCTTGGGCCGCAGACCGAGCCGCGCACCGAAGACATGCCGCTGACCAGCCTCGGTGAGAAGCCGGTCATCCTGGCGAATGTGACCCGGATGTGGATCGCAGCCTGAGGTGGCCCCGGTTGTCCGAACAGAGGAATTAATTTCCTAAGTGGAGTGCTGCGGTCTGTCATCGGTGCAGAGTTGTCCACGGCGGCGGTTGGTCGGCGCTTGCGACGTACCGACCGACCGACGCGGTGGACAACTCGTGTTCACCGCTCAAGCTGCCTGTTTGATCGCCGGCAGCGACGCGAAGTAGAACTCGTCCGGTGTCTTCTTGTCCAGTGAAGAATGGGGCCGCTCGGTGTTGTAGAAATTGATGTATCGAGCCAGGCCTGCCTTGGCGTGGCCAACCGAGTCGTAGGCGTGTAGATAGACTTCTTCGTACTTGATCGAGCGCCACAGCCGCTCGACGAACACGTTGTCCCGCCATGCGCCCTTGCCGTCCATGCTGATCGCCACGCCACGGGCCTTCAGCGCCCCTGTGAAGTCGTCACTCGTGAACTGGCTACCCTGGTCGGTGTTGAATATCTCCGGTTGCCCGTACTTGGCGAACGCTTCCTCCAGCGCCTCCACGCAGAACGAGGTGTCCATGCTGATCGACACCCGGTGCGACAGCACGCGCCGGCTTGCCCAGTCCACGATGGCGCACAGATAGACCCAGCCGCACGCCATAGGGATGTAGGTGATGTCGGTGGCCCAGACCTGGTTGGCGCGATCGATCTTCAGCTCGCGCAGCAGGTACGGATAGACCTTGTGGGTCGGGTGCTTCTTGCTCGTATTGGGCTTGCGGTACAGCGCCTCGATACCCATGCGCTGCATCAGCGTGGCCACATGCCGGCGCCCTACATCGAAGCCTTCGCGGTTGAGCATGTCGCGCAGCATGCGGCTGCCTGCAAAAGGATAGGCAAGATTGAGCGCGTCGATGCGCTTCATGAGCCTCTGATCGGCCTCTGAAGCCGCGCGCGGCAGGTAGTACACGTTGCCTCGGCTGATGCCCACCAGCTCGGCCTGTCGCGTGATCGGCAGTGCGTGATCGCGGTCGATCATCGCTTTACGCTCAGCATGCCCGCCTTGCTGAGCGCGCCGGCCAAAAAATCATTCTCCAAGGCCAGCTGTCCAATCTTCGCGTGCAACTCCTTCAGGTCAATCGTCGGCGCGGCTGTCGCCTCCGCTCCGAACACGCTGGCCGCTCGGCCCAGCAACTGGTTCTTCCAATCCACAATCTGATTTGCGTGCACGTCGTGCAACTTGGCCAACTCGGCTAGCGTCTTCTCGCCCTTGATGGCGTCGATCGCCACCTTGGCCTTGAAGAGCGGTGAGTGGTTCCTGCGGGGTCTCTTGCTCATCGTCATCCTGCATTCTCGGGCCTCGGGCCCGGGTCAATGCCGCAGAGCATCCACTCATCCCGCTGTTCAAAATTCCGGCGCCACCTCTGACCGTGATCGAGTGCGATTTGCCGCGCTGCGTTGCCCCGATCTTTATGGCCCAGGTGTCGGCAACTCTTATCTCGGCACGACCGGGTTCGGCGCAATTGCCAATGGCAAGGCAGCCCAGATGCTGTCGCCCGACATTCCGCATGACTTCGCGTACGCACCCGACATCGCTCGCGCCGTAGTCACGCTATTCGACGCACCCGATGACGCCTTCGGCCAAGTGTGGAACATGCCCTGCGCGCCAACCCGCACGCCGCGCGACATCTTGCAGTTCGGGGCCGATGCCGTCGGCGTGCCGCTGAAGCTGATGGCCATTCCGTTGTGGTCGCTGCCCTTGGTTGGTATCTGCATGCGCTTCATGAAAGAAGTGGCCGATGTCGGCTTCACCTGGGATCGCCCCTACGCCGTCGACTCGACCAAATTCAAGCGCCGCTTCTGGTCGGACGTGACGCCATTCGAGATCGGCGCAGCCGACACCGCTCGATCGTTCCGTGCTTATCCGGTTGTCACAGACACACGCTACCGGTAGTATTTTGAGCTTGTGCGTCAGTCGAGGGCGATCATGGCGGTGGACGTGGTTGCACGAGGTGATCTGCCGTTCCCGCGCTCGCTGCCGGAGTTCCAGCGCCTGTTCCCGGACGAAGCCGCATGCGCGGCGTACCTTGAGCGCGCACGGTGGAGTGACGGGTTCATCTGTCTGCGCTGCGAGACCGTCGGGGAGCCCTATCGTTACTCTGCGCGTCCTGGTGTTCTCTGTTGCCGGGCGTGCCGACGCGAGACTCGCCTCACCGCTGGCACCGTCATGGAGCGCACGCACACGCCGCTGTCCGTGTGGTTCTGGGCGGCCTATCTGGTCGCCAGTCAGACGCCGGGCATGTCGGCCGTGCAGTTCCAACGGCAACTCGGGCTGTCGCGCTACGAGACGGCCTTCCAGATCCTTCATAAGCTGCGCGCGGGCATGGTGCGCCCCGACCAGGACCGGATCGGCGGCAAGCCTGACGAACACGTCGAGGCCGATGAGACCTGGATTGGCGGGCGTACACGAGGAGAGGGTCGAGGCGTTCACCACAAGAGCCTGGTGGCTGCTGCGGTCGAGGTCCGCCAGCGCAAGCCCGGCACCAAGCTCAATGCGCGAAGGAGTGGCCGCTACGCGGGCCGCGTCAGGCTTGCCGTGGTTCCAGACCGCAGCGCCCGTGCGCTGGGTGGCTTCGTGAAGAGCGTCGTGGCACCGGGCGCCAGAATCATCACTGACGATTGGAGCGGCTATACCGGTCTCACCAAGCAAGGCTTTACCCACGTGGCCATCGCCGAACGCGGCGATCCGCAGGTTGCCGAAGAGTTCATGCCGATCGTTCATCTCGTCTTCTCGAACCTCAAGACCTGGCTGCGCGGGATTCATCATGGCGTCAGTCCACAGCACCTACAGGCCTATCTCAACGAATTCACGTTCCGCTTCAACCGCCGCTTCTATCCGTTCAACGCCTTCCGATCCCTGCTCGGCATCGCCGGCGACGTCACCGCACCCACCTATGCGCAGCTCTACGCCGCGAAATCGCGGACCACTACATCTAGTGGCTGTCTGTGACAACCGGATAAGCACGGA
>JBDTTU010000122.1:0-11526 GCA_039930465.1 Burkholderiales bacterium | reverse complement strand
GTCGAGCACATGCCCAAGCTCGAAGGGCGCCAGATGATCATGGTGCTGGCGCCGAAGCGAAAGTAGGGACCGAGAGTTTCAAGAGAGTTCAGCGCGTTGGCATTGGTCGCCAGCGCACTGCCAGAAGCGACTGCAGGCTTACAAGACGGCAAGAGTTTTGCCGGCGCCTGCTAGCCGTAACAAAGAAGGAGCATCACATGCCCAAAATGAAGACCAAGAAAAGCGCCGCCAAGCGGTTTCGCGTTCGACCAGGCGGCACCGTCAAACGGGGCCAGGCGTTCAAGCGCCACATCCTGACCAAGAAGACCACGAAGAACAAGCGCCACCTGCGTGGCTCTGTCGCCGTGCACGAGACCAACATGGGGCACATCAAGCAGATGATGCCCTTCGCTGGCCTCTAACCCGCTTCAAGGAAAGGACACAACATGCCTCGCGTCAAACGTGGTGTAACAGCCCGCGCACGTCACAAGAAAGTTCTCGCACTCGCCAAGGGTTACCGTGGCCGCCGCAAGAACGTGTTCCGCATTGCCAAGCAAGCAGTCATGCGTGCCGGGCAATACGCATACCGTGACCGCCGGACCAAGAAGCGCGTCTTCCGTCACCTGTGGATCGCCCGGATCAACGCCGGCAGCCGCAGCCACGGCGTCACCTACAGCAAGTTCATGGCCGGCTTGAAGAAGCTGTCGATCGAGATTGACCGCAAGGTTCTCTCCGACATGGCCATCAACGATCCTGCCGCTTTTGGCAGCATCGTCGAGAAGGTGAAGGCCCAGCTCATCTGATGTCGTTAACTGCTTGGTGCTTCGGTGCCTTGCAGCGCGGCGCGCCCCGGTCGTGGCAACACGTCCGGGGTGAGCACTCTCCAAGGCCGCCCGTTTGAGCGGCCTTTTTTTCTTGCGAACCGATGAACGATCTCGAGCCCCTTGTCCAGGAAGCACAAGCCGATTTTGCGCAGGCCACGACGCCCGCCGATCTCGAAAACGCCAAGGCCCGGTTCTTCGGAAAATCCGGCCGCATCACCGAGCAGATGAAGGCGCTCGGGGCCCTGGCGCCGGACGACAAGAAGGCGCGCGGTGCCTTGATCAATGCCGCCAAGCAGCAGATCGAAGCGGCGCTGAACGCCCGCCGCGAAGCGCTGGCCGATGCCGAGCTGCAAGCGCAGTTGAAGGGTGAAGCGCTCGACGTCAGCCTGCCCGGCCGCCAGCGCGGCAGTGGTGGCCTGCATCCGGTGAGCCGGGCGCGCGAGCGCATCGAAGCGATTTTCGGTTCGATGGGTTTCGATGTGGCCGATGGCCCCGAGATCGAGACCGATTGGTACAGCTTCACGGCACTGAACAATCCCGAAAACCACCCCGCGCGTTCGATGCAGGACACCTTCTACGTCGACATGAAAGACGCCGAGGGCCACTGGCTCAACCTGCGCCCCCACACCTCGCCGATGCAGGTGCGTTATGCGCGTGCTCACGCGAAGAAGTACGAAGGCCATGCGGTGATGCCCGACATCCGCGTGATCGCGCCCGGCCGCACCTACCGTGTCGACAGCGACGCCACGCACTCGCCGATGTTCCACCAGGTCGAAGGCTTGTGGATCGGCGAGAACGTGAGCTTCAAGGACCTGAAGGCGATGTACCTCGACTTCATTCAGGCCTTCTTCGAAACGAAGGACCTGAAGCTGCGCTTCCGGCCGAGCTACTTTCCGTTCACCGAACCGAGCGCAGAGATCGACATCATGTTCGAGAGCGGCCCGCTCGAAGGGCGTTGGCTCGAAGTGTCGGGCTCGGGCCAGGTGCACCCGCAGGTCATCCGCAACATGGGGCTCGATGCCGAACGCTACATCGGCTTTGCGTTCGGCTCGGGCATCGACCGGCTGGCGATGCTGCGCTACGGCGTCAGCGACCTGCGCCTGTTTTTTGAAGGCGACTTGCGTTTCCTGTCGCAATTCAACTGACGCAGTTTCCGATTTCTTGACGAGTCGACAACGATGCAATTTCCCGAGTCATGGTTGCGAGAGTTCTGCAACCCACCCCTCAGCAGCGAAGCGCTGGCCGAGTTGCTCACCATGTCCGGCATGGAGGTCGAAGAAGCGCGACCGGTGGCGCCACCTTTCACGCAGGTCGTGGTGGGCGAGGTGCTGTCGGTCGAACGCCACCCGAATGCCGACCGGCTCAACGTCTGTCAGGTAAATGCCGGTACCGGAGCGACACTGAACATCGTGTGCGGCGCACCCAACGTGCGCGTTGGCATCAAGGTGCCGTGTGCGCTGGTGGGCGCTCGGTTGCCCGCCGCCGAGGCAGGCGGCAAATCGTTCGAGATCAAGCTCGGCCTGCTGCGCGGGGTGCAGAGCCAAGGCATGTTGTGCTCGGCACGGGAGCTGAAGCTGTCGGAAGACCATGGTGGCCTGCTGATCCTCGACGATGCGGCCGTGGTGGGACAGGACATCCGCGAGCACCTGTTGCTCGACGACACCTTGCTCACGCTCAAGCTCACGCCGAACCTCGGCCACTGTCTGAGTGTGTACGGCATCGCGCGCGAGCTGTCGGCCTTGACTGGCGATCCACTGCTGACGCCGGCGTTCCCGGCCGCGCCGGTGGTGCACGCGGATGTGTTGCCCGTGAAGGTCGAAGCGACCGACCTGTGCGGGCGCTTCTCAGGTCGCATCGTCCGCAACGTGGACACGCGCGCCAAGACGCCGGCGTGGATGGTGGACCGGTTGGCGCGCTGCGGCCAGCGCTCGGTGACCGCACTCGTCGACATCTCGAACTACGTGATGTTCGAGTTCGGCCGGCCTTCTCACATCTTCGATCTCGACAAGATCCACGGCGGCCTCGTCGTGCGCTGGGCTCGCGCGGGCGAGACGCTCAAGCTGTTGAACGGCAACAGCATCGAAGTCGATGCCCAGGTCGGTGTGATCGCCGATCATGAGGCGGTCGAATCGCTTGCCGGCATCATGGGAGGCGACGCCACGGCGGTGTCCGACGACACGAAGAACGTGTACGTGGAGGCCGCTTTCTGGTGGCCCGAGGCCGTTTCGGGGCGCTCGCGCCGCTTCAATTTCAGCACCGATGCCGGCCACCGATTCGAACGTGGTGTGGACCCGGCCTCGACGGTCGAGCACATCGAAAGAATCACGCAGCTGATCCTCGACATCTGCGGCGGCGAACCCGGCCCGATCGACGATCAGGCGCCAAACGTCCCGGTGCGCCAGCCCGTCACGCTGCGCGTTGCGCGCGCGGCCAAGGTGATCGGCATGCCAGTAACGCAGCCGCAGTGCGAAGCCGTGATGCAGCGCCTGGGCCTGGCGTTCACGAGCACGCCCGGTTCGTTGACGGTCACGCCGCCGAGCTGGCGCTTTGATCTGCAGATCGAAGAAGATCTGATCGAAGAAGTGATCCGGGTGCTCGGTTATGCGAGCCTGCCCGCCTCGCCGCCGCGTGGCGACCTGACTGCGCGTGTGCGCAGCGAATCAGAGCGCGGAGCCGACGCCGTTCGGCGCCGCATGGCCGCACTCGACTACCAGGAGACGATCAACTTCAGCTTCGTCGACGAGCGCTGGGAACGTGAACTTGCCGGCAACGCCGACCCGATCAAGCTGCTGAACCCGATGGCCAGCCACTGGGCCGTGATGCGTTCCAGCCTGCTCGGCAGCCTGATCGGCGTGTTGCGCTTCAACCTCGCCCGCAAAGCCTCGCGGGTGCGGGTGTTCGAAGTGGGCAGGGTGTACGGGCGCGATGCCTGCGTGACCGATGGCGACACGCGCGTGGCCGGAATTCACCAGCCGATGCGGCTGGCCGGTCTGGCCTTCGGCGGCGCCGACACGACCCAGTGGTCGGTGAAAGACAAGCCGGTCGATTTCTTCGACATCAAGGGCGACATCGAAGCCTTGTTTGCGCCCACCACCCTGAGTTTTGCCCCCGCCGAGCACCCGGCGATGCACCCGGGCCGTTGCGCACGCATCGAAGCCGACGGGCAGGCCATCGGCTTCGCCGGCGAATTGCACCCGAAGTGGCGCCAGGCCTACGAGCTGCCCGCGGCGCCACTGCTGTTCGAACTCGACATGGCCGCGCTCGTGCAACGTGAGGTTCCAGCGTTCGCACCGATCCAGCGCCAGCAATCGGTGTGGCGCGACCTCGCCGTGATCGCCGGTGAAACCGTGACCCACGACGGCTTGATGAGCACGATCGCGATGGCCCACAAGGGCCTGGTGCGGTCGGCCCGCCTCTTCGATGTCTACAAGCCCGCGGTGACGCCGCCCGACATGGCCGCTGGTGAGCGCAGCCTGGCGGTGCGACTCGAATTGCTCGACGATGAAACACCCTTGACCGACGACCGCGTCGACGCCGTGGTGGCCGACGTGCTGGCCGCCCTGAGCCAGCGCCTCGGCGTGCGGCTGCGTGCTTAGGAGATGGCCGGCATGAACCTGCCCGAATCCGATCACGCTGACGACGAAGAGTCTGCAGACACCGTGCTGCCGGTGCGCGCCGTGCAACTGCCAACCATCGAGACGCCCACACTCACCAAGGCCGAGTTGGCCGAGCTTCTGTTCGAGCGCCTCGGCCTGAACAAGCGCGAGTCCAAGGACATGGTCGAGGCGTTCTTCGATCTGATTCACGCCACGCTCGTTTCGGGCGACGACGTGAAGATGTCCGGCTTCGGCAACTTCAACATCCGGCGCAAGGCACCGCGCCCCGGTCGCAACCCGCGCACCGGAGAAGCGATCCCGATCAAGGCTCGAAATGTTGTAACTTTTCACGCAAGTCACAAATTGAAAGGCGTTGTACAAGGCGACATCCCGCCGGAGGAGGAGTTCGAGTAAAGTCTTAGCTTTCCCCATCGATCTTGTTGATTTTCATGGAGAAAGCGCTTCCAGCCATCCCCGCCAAACGTTACTTCACCATCGGTGAGGTGAGCGAACTGTGCGGCGTGAAGCCTTACGTGCTGCGCTACTGGGAGCAGGAATTTACGCAGCTCAAGCCGATGAAGCGGCGCGGCAACCGCCGCTATTACCAGCACCATGAAGTGCTATTGATCCGCCGGATCCGCGAGTTGTTGTACGAGCAGGGGTTCACGATCAGCGGCGCTAGAAACCGCCTCACGGAATCCGGTCAGGGCCGCGCACAGGCTCAAGCGCTCGAAGCCCTCGATGGTGTCGAACAGCTGCCCGATCTCGGACATCTGAACGACCTGGAAGAAGCCGCGCCGGCCGAGTTTGCCAATCTTCCGCAACCCGAAGTGTCGACCCTGACGCTCTCGATGTCGCAGATGCGCGAAGAACTGATCTCGATCCGCAGCCTGCTGGATGTTTGACGGCGGTAGGTCACTGCCGCGTCAATCTATAATGCGAGCTTAATCGGGGCGTAGCGCAGCTTGGTAGCGCACTTGTCTGGGGGACAAGGGGTCGCAGGTTCAAATCCTGCCGTTCCGACCAGAATAGACAAGCCTTAGCGGGTTGGCCCCTGCTAAGGCTTTTGTCGTTTTGGGGTCCGCCTCGGGATTGCGTTGCTTCCCGCGTTCCTGGAAAAGACCAGCCCCGCTGGCAGACGCTGACGCCGCCGATCGCCGAATTGGCGATGCCTCGGTGGATCGTCACGCACCGGGAGTTGCGCGACGCGATGCGCATCAAGGTGCTGATGCAGGCCTTCGGGCCGGCGCTCAAACAGGCGGTGGCCTGCGCCGAGTAACGAGCGTGTGAAGCGGGGGGCGATCGATGCCCGCCGCCGGTCGTGCTTTCGTGCTATCGCGACCTGTCTTCGATCAGGCGGCCAGCGTGGCCCCCGACGCACGTTGCCGCTCCGGAACGGGGGCGACGACGTCGAGGTGAGCGGAACGGTCCGCGCTCTTTTTGCAGACCAGCAAAGGCAACTTGGTCAGTGTGAGCAGGCGGGTCACGACGCTGCCGTGGATCAGGCGCTGCACAGCGGTACGCCCATGCGAGCCGATCACGATCAGATCGCATCGGTGTTCCGTGGCGGCCTGGGCGATGCACTCCGCCGCATCGACGGCCGAGCCCAGTTCCCCTCGGCTGTGCACGCCCTGTGCCTGCGCCATGGCCGCGGCAGAGGCCAAGACGCGCCCGCCATTGCGTTGGCTTTCGCGCCCCAGCTCCTCGACGCTGGGCACACCAACGAGCGGCATGTCAGACAGAGGCACGACGTAGTTTGGAACCACATGGAAGAACAGCACCTCGGCACCGTGCACCTTGGCCAGGGCAAGTCCTTCGCTCACCGCCGAGCGCGACAAAGCTCCGCTGTCGACCGCAATCAGTAGGCGCTGATACATGTTGCCTCCGTATTCGTCGCTTCAAAGCGGTGCGTGACTGCTCTGACCATCTCGGGGTCTCGCGGCGGAGAATCAGCGCGCAGCTTTTGTTGCGCCCGAAGGGGGGCCTGAGGGTCACGTTTCGTTGGAGCTGTGGCAGTTGCAACGCGGGCCGTCGCCGACAGTGTGTGCTGGGTTCCTTTCATTGGATCTCCTTTTTGGTTTGGGAGTCGGTGTTTCAACTCTGATGCATTGCATTTTATATATTTGTATCTATGTAGTCAAGTCTGCGCCCGAATGGCATGATCCAGATGCAACAGACAAAACAACAAGGAAGGTCGCCCCCATGAAAGACCTGACCGAGCGCAGTGAGGTGGCGCCACCGTGTTTGCTCGCCGTTGTCGACGAGATGCCTTCCGGCATTCACACGGCCGATATCGCGGTGGCATTGGCATCGCGCATGCGCGCGCAGGTGCTGTTCCATATCGCTGTTCCACTGGAGCCGATCAATGCAAACTCGGTGGATTCTTTGCCGAGTGCATTGGCCACTCATCACGAACAGTGTGTTGAACGCACCCGACTGCGCTTCGATCAGGTGATGAAGACGGCGGCTTCCGCGGATGTCGCCGCGACCACCGAACTGACGATCGACGAGGATCCTTGTGGCGCTGCCATACGGCTCGCCGTGGAGCGGCATTGCGACCTCATTTTGGTGGGGACGCGTGGCCGCGGCCCACTGTCTCAGCTCATCCATTCGAGTCTGGCCGCCGAGCTGGCGAAATTGGCTCCGTGCCCGGTCGTGGTCTGCCGCGATGGGATGTCTTTCGGCGCCGTCACAGCGCGAACCGATACCGGCGAAGACTCCGTGCGATGAATATCAGATCGAACTTCAGGCCCGGCTCGTGGCGAGCCAGCTCGGCCCGCGTCGAATGAGTTCCTTTCGGCGCGTGCTTCTGGGGTGGGATGCTGCCGTCATGGATGGCGGCGCCTTCGAAGAGGCGCTGGGCCTGGCTCGTGCCCACGCCGCGGTATTGTTTCTCCATCACGTACTGCGGCCCGCGGCACTGCCGCTGCACGCGACAAGACGTGTTGCCTCGCGTGACGTGGGCCGCGGCGCGCGGTTTGGTCTGCGTACCCCGGCCAAGAAAATGGGGCGCGCGGCCGTCGCTGCGCGCGCTGCTGGCGTGCGATGTCGTCTCAGCATGGAGCCCGCGCAAGACCCGGCTGTTTCCATCGTGCGTGCCGCAAAGCGTTTGCATTGCGATCTGATCGTTCTGGGCTCGCACGGGGCTGGGGCGATTCGGCGCCGTGCCTTTGGTGGTGTGGTCGCGCGGGTCGTCAGGGCCTCGCATGTCCCGGTATTGATCCACCCGTCGAAAACGCCGTCGGGTGGTTCGCGGGCTGCGCGAGAGTGATGCTGAGATGCTGACGAGCATCGCTTTGCTTGGAAGTGCATTTGCCGTTGGGCTCGGGTGTGGCCTGCAGAATTTGCGTTCCGGCACGCTTGACGTTCGCGTGAGTACGTCTCCGGCTGGCGACGCTACAGGTGGTACCGAAGAACCAGGCCGTACGACAGCACCGCCCACATGATGACGAACAGTGGCGTGCCGACGCGCACGAAATCGCCGAAACGGTAGCCCCCGGCGTTCATGACCAGCAGGTTGGTCTGGTAGCCCATGGGGGTCAAGTAGCACAGGTTGCAGCCGAACATGACCGCCAGCACAAAGGCCTCTGGCGGCGCACCGAGGGAGCGTGCCAATTCCACGCCAAGTGGCGTGCCGATGGCGGCGGCGGCGTTGTTCGAGACGAAGTTCGTCAGCAAGCCCATCAGTGCCATCAGCAGCGCCAGCACCCACGCCGGGCTCAGGTCGGCGGAGGCCGACGCGAGCTGCTGCGCGAGCCAGCCGGTGGCACCCACCAGATCGAGCGCATCGCCCAGAGCCAGGCTGGCCGAGACGAGCAGCACAACCTTGACCGACAGCGCCTGGGTCACGTCCTGCCACGACAAGCAGCGCGACACCAGCAGAAACAGCACGCCCGCCAGAGCGGCCAGCGAGATCGGCAGCGTCTTGGTGGCGGCCAGCACCACGACGACCGACATCGTCAGCAGCGCTGCCCAGGCCTTGTTCTGGCGCGGCAGCGTGAAACGCGAGTCCAGCAGCAGGCCGATCCCGTCACGTTGGGCGGCTTGCATCGCGGCCGCGTCCCCCTGCAGCAGCAGGATGTCGCCGGCGCCAACGGTGCGGTCGAGCAACTCGCCGCGCTGCCAGCCAGCATGCATCTGGCGCGGTCGAAGTCCCACCACCAGGACGCCGTAGCGCTGAGCGATGCGCTCGCTGCGCACCGAGCGGCCAGCCAAAGGGGAAGTGGGTGTGACGATCATCTGCGCCACCGTGGCCGTGGCGGGCGAGTGTTTTGCCTCTTTGTCTTCTTTCGGCGCCTCGGCTTCTTCCTCGCCGTTCTTGCCGGCGGCCGAGGCCGCGGCCTTGGCAACCGACTTGTCGCCGTTCTCGAGCAAGGTCACGTCGACGTCGTGCAACGCGGCGTGCAGGCTGGCCTCGATCTCCTTGAGGCGGATGGCGGTGTCTTGCACCAGCAGCACGTCGCCGGCCCGCAGTTTGAGCGACGGCAGCTTGCTCAGGCTTCGGTCCTTGCGGCGCACCTCGACCAGACGCAGCGCCCCACCGGCTGCTTCGAACACCTCGCGCAGTTCACGGCCGTCGAGCCAGCCTTCGGGTTCAACGCGCAATTCGGCATCGAAGGCCTCGGTCGACAACTGCTCGTCCGGCTGCTCGACGCCGGCCAGCAGTCGCGGCGCGACCAGCCAGAGGTACGCCAAGGCGGGCACCGCGGCCAGCGCCACCAGTGGGTAGAAGCTGAACAGGCCGAACGGCCCGATGCCCAGACTTGCTGCCAGGGCGACGACGATCAGGTTGGTCGAGGTGCCGATCGTCGTGGCCATGCCGCCGATCAGCACCGCGTAGTTCATCGGCAGGAGCATGCGTGCAGGTGCGACCTTGGCGCGCCCGGCCGCCGCGATGATCAAGGGGATCAGCAGCACGACCACCGGTGTGTCGTTCACCAGGCCGCTGACCAACGCTGCCCCGGCCAGTACGGCCAGCAGCGCAAGTCGCGGGCTGGCGGCCACCCAGGTGGCCAGCCGTCGCGCCGCAGGCTCGAGCGCGCCGGTGACAACCAGGCCCTGGCCGACCGCCATCAGCCCGCAGATCGCGATCAGCGCCGGATGAGCGAAGCCGGCATAGAAGCGCAGCGGCTCGACCACACCGCCCTGTGTCTGCAGCGGGAACAGCACGAAGCCCAAGGGCAACGCAACGAGGATGCCCAGGCAGATCGTGGCAATCGGAATGCGGTCCCGGATGAACAGCACGAAGACGATCGCCGCGAAGACCAGCATGGCAACGCCATGACCGCTCAGCGGCGTTGACAGCATGGGAGTGTTCATGAAGTGGTTTCGATCATCAGGGGCACAGGCGTCGGTAGCCACGGAAACAGCCGCGCCACCAGATTGCGACGCATGATTGCGCGCGCTCGTTCGCGTCCGCGGAACAGCAAGCGGTCGCCCGGCTGCAACGGCATGGTCAGGGAAGGTAGAGGGACAAGTTCCTGCTCGCGTTGCAGCAACAAGGGCAGGGCTTGCTCAGGTTCACCACCGCTGTCGCGCTTGATCAGTTGAGCGTCAGCGCCAGGACGATCACAAAAGCAAACAAGACACGTTCGGCACTCATTGGATTTTTGGTTCGGGCGGGGCCCCAGTTTAGGTGTCGTTGCTGATTTCGCGTCAGCGCGCCGCGCGGCTTACCAAAAACCTGACGACATGCATAGATGCAAATATACTGAGACCAAGCTCGGCCATTCGGGCGATGTCTGTCTTGGATGTCATGCATGTCAGCTCGCCCAATTCCAAACACCAAATCCACCGGTCGCGCTGCCCGCAGCGATGGCGGGCCCGCTGCAAAGCGCGGCGCCGCCGACGCCGAAACCCGCGTGCTCCGTCAGTTCAGGCAGGTGTTCAATGCCGTGAAAACCCACTTCCAGCAGGTCGAGCGAAAGGCAGGTGTGGGCGGCACCCAGATCTGGGCGCTGTCGGTGATACGCGAGCGCCCCGGGATTGGAGTGACCGAACTCGCGCGGTCGCTCGACGTTCGCCAGCCGACCGCAAGCAACATGGTTCGAGTGTTGGTCGAACAAGCGCTCGTGGAGCAGCGCCGGGAAGGCGCTGACAAGCGCGCCGTTCAGCTCTACGTGCTCGCGGCAGGCGCGAGGGTTCTGCGCCGCGCACCTGGCCCGTTCGCTGGCGTGTTGCCCCAGGCGTTGGCGGAATTGCCGAGCGATGTTCTGCAGCGGCTCGAGAATGACTTGGCCGTATTGATAGCCCGTCTCGGCACCGATGAGAGTGCGTCTTCGGTGCCCCTGGGGCAAGCTTGAGTGGCGGCGCTGCCGAGATCAGCAGCAGCGGCGGCTGGGCCGGTCAGGGCGCCCGTTCCCTGAAATGGCGAGGGCCCTGTTCCTTCCGAAACCGGGCCCTCTGGCGTGCAGTGTTTGCTGCGACTTCTTACTGCAGCGACACCTCGACCCGGCGCGCTTCGGCATTGCCCCCGCTGGCCGTCAGCGTTTCGGGCTTCTTCAGTTCGATCTTGTCTTCGGCCACACCGGCAGCCTTGATCGCGTCGCGCACTGC
The DNA here is from genome assembly GCA_039930465.1 of Burkholderiales bacterium. Classification (GTDB taxonomy): domain Bacteria; phylum Pseudomonadota; class Gammaproteobacteria; order Burkholderiales; family Burkholderiaceae_C; genus LMDS01. Next base: position 572 of record JBDTTU010000122.1, on the reverse strand, counting down.
GAAGGCGCGCTGCTTGGCCAGTTCTTCGTTCTTGGCCGCGTCACCGGTTGAGTCGGTGAAGCCGCTGACGACCGCTTTCTTGCCTGCCGCCACGCCCTTGGCCACATCGGCCAGCGCCGCGTCGGCGCCCCCTGCCAGTTCGGCCTTGCCGCTGGCGAAGTAGAACTTCACGACACCGCCTTCGACCTTGAACGAAGCCGCGTCGGCCGGCATGGCCGGAGCCGCGGCCGCAACCACGGCCGCCGGCGTCGCCATGTGCATCGTGGCGCCGCCCGTGGCCGAGCCTGTGGACAGCAGCGGCACGATCATCAGCGCAACGATGTTGATGATCTTGATCAGCGGGTTCACGGCCGGGCCGGCGGTGTCTTTGTAGGGGTCGCCCACGGTGTCGCCGGTCACGGCGGCCTTGTGTGCATCGCTGCCCTTGCCACCGTGGTGGCCGTCTTCGATGTACTTCTTGGCGTTGTCCCAGGCGCCGCCGCCGGTGCACATCGAGATCGCCACGAACAGGCCGGTCACGATCGTGCCCATCAGCAGGCCGCCGAGCGCGGCCGGCCCGAGCAGCAGGCCGA
>JBDTTU010000121.1:0-11568 GCA_039930465.1 Burkholderiales bacterium | reverse complement strand
CAGCGGCGACCGCTCCAGCGAAGCGCGTAAGCCTGCCCGCACGCGCCTTTGCCGCCCGGAAGCACGTTGACTTGATTGAGCATCATCAGAGCCTCAATCAAGCAGCGCCCGCGCCTTCAGTTCGTCAAGCAATTTCCCCATGTCGCCGCTCTGCAGCTTGACGATGTCGTCCTGGTACTTCAGCAGCACGCCCAGCGTGTCGTGCACGGTGGCGGGATCGAGGCGGATCGCGTTAAGCGCGACGAGCGCGTTGGTCCAGTCGATGGTTTCGGCCACGCCTGGTGCCTTGAAGAGATCGAGCGTGCGCATGCGCTGCACGAACTCGACGACCTGGATGTAGAGCCGGTCGGCCGCGCCCGGCGCTTTCAGCCGCACGATTTCAAGCTCGCGCTCGACTGTGGGAAAGTCGACCCAGTGGTAAAGGCAGCGGCGTTTCAACGCGTCGTGAATCTCGCGCGTGCGGTTGCTGGTGATGATCGTGATCGGCGGCGCTTCGGCCTTGATCGTGCCGAACTCGGGCACGGTGATCTGGTTTTCAGCCAGCACTTCGAGCAAGAAGGCGTCGAAGGGTTCGTCGGCGCGGTCGAGTTCGTCGATCAGCAACACCGGCGACCGCTTCTGCGTGAGTGCCTGCAGCAGCGGGCGCTCGATCAGCATGCTGCGTGAGTACAGGCTGTGCTGCAGGCGCTCGCGGTCGCCTTCGCCATGGATCGAGTGCGCCGCTTCGGCCAGGCGAATCTCGATCATCTGGCGTGCCACGTTCCACTCGTAGGCGGTCTGGGCAATGTCGAGGCCTTCGAAACACTGCACCCGCAGCAACGCGGTGTTGAGTGCGGCAGACAGTGTCTTCGCCAGCTCGGTCTTGCCGACGCCGGGTTCGCCTTCGAGGAAAAGAGGTCTTGCCAGCTTCAGGCTCAGGAAAAGCGCAGTGGCCAGGCGCCTGTCGCAGACGTAGTTCTCGGTCGCGAGCAGTGCGATGACGGCGTCGACAGAATCAGGCAATGCAAGAGGTGTGGTCATCGCAGCGATGTGGTGGTGGGCCGCGCATGGTACGGCCGGGGCCGCGGCTGCGCGGCCCCGAGCGGTCAAGCCCCTTCAGCGCGCCAGCGCCGCCGCGACAGCGCGCCCCGCCATCACGCTGACCATCGCGGCGCGGTACTGCGCTGTGCCGTGCATGTCGCTGTTGATGTCGGTGGTGGGCAGCTTCACGGCCTTGGCAGCGTCGGCCGTGAAGCTCTTCGCGAGCGCGGCTTCGATCTCGGCAGCACGGAAGACGCTGCCCTTGGCACCCGTGACGGCCACGCGTACACCGCCCGCGCCCTGGCTGACGAACACACCGACCAACGCGAAGCGCGAAGCAGGTTGTTTGTACTTGACGTAAGCCGCCTTCTGCACCGGCGGGAAGCTCACGGCGGTGATCAGCTCGCCGGGTTGCAGCGCCGTCTCGTACAGGCCCGTGAAGAACGAATCAGCGGCAATCGTGCGCTGGTTGGTGTGGATGGTGGCACCCAGGCCGAGCACGCCGGCGGGGTAACACGCGGCCGGGTCGGCGTTGGCGATCGAGCCGCCGATCGTGCCCATGTTGCGCACCATCTGGTCGCCGATGCCACCGGCCAGTTCGGCCAGCGCCGGGCAGGCCTTCTTGACGTCGGCGGACATCGACACCGCCGCGTGCGTGACCATCGCGCCGATCACGAGCTTGGCGCCGTCCATCTTGATCGTTTTCAGGTCGGCCAGGCCGCCCAGGTCAACCAGGCGTTCGCTCGACGACAGGCGCAGTTTCATCGCCTGGATCAGGCTCTGGCCGCCGGCCAGAAAGCGGGCATCACCGCTGAGCGCGGCCTTGGCATCGGCCACGCTGGCAGGGCGTTGGTAGTCGAATGTGTACATGTGAGCTCCTTGCTGTTCTGTGCTTCAGGCGATGTTGTTGGCAGCGCGCCAGACGCGCTCCACGGTCGCCGGCATCGCCACGTCTTTCACGCCCAGCGCGTCGGTCAGCGCGTTGATGTAAGCCGGCGGCGAACCGATCGCGCCGGCTTCACCGCAGCCCTTCACACCCAGCGGGTTGTGGGTGCAAGGCGTGACTACGTTGCTGATCTTGAGGTTGACGAGGTCGCTGGCGCGCGGCATGGCGTAGTCCATGTACGAGCCGGTCAGCAGCTGGCCCGACTCGTTGTCGTAGGAGCAGCCTTCCATCATCGCCTGGCCCAGGCCCTGCGCAATGCCACCCTGAACCTGGCCCTCGACGATCATCGGGTTGACGATGTTGCCGAAGTCGTCGACCGCCACGAACTGCTCGATCTGCACCTTGCCGGTTTCCGGGTCGACCTCAAGCTCGCAGATGTAGGTGCCCGACGGGTAGGTGAAGTTGGTCGGGTCGTAGAACGCGTTTTCGTTCAGGCCCGGTTCCAGCTTGTCGAGCGGGTAGTTGTGCGGCACATAGGCCGTGAGCGAGACCGCGCCGAACGGCACCGCCTTGTCGGTGCCGGCCACCTTGAACACGCCGTTCTCGAACTCGATGTCGGTGTCGGCGGCTTCCAGCAAGTGGGCAGCGATCTTCTTGCCCTTGGCGATGATCTTGTCGACCGCTTTCACGATCGCCGTGCCACCGACGCTCAACGAGCGGCTGCCATACGTGCCCATGCCGAACGGCACGCGGCCGGTGTCGCCGTGCACGATCTCGACGTTCTCGACCGGGATGCCGAGCTTGGCCGCCACCACCTGCGCGAAAGTGGTCTCGTGGCCCTGGCCGTGGCTGTGCGAGCCGGTGAACACCGTGACGGTGCCGGTCGGGTGCACGCGCACTTCACCCGCTTCGAACAGGCCGGCGCGCGCACCGAGCGCCCCGGCGATGTTGCTCGGCGCGAGGCCGCAGGCTTCGATGTAGCAGCTGTAGCCGAGGCCACGCTTCATGCCCTTGGCAGCAGACGCCGCCTTGCGCGCCGGGTAACCCGCCACGTCGGCCATCTCGATCGCCTTGGCCAGGTGCGCCTCGTAGTTGCCGGTGTCGTAGGTCAGGCCCACCGGCGTGGCATACGGGAACTCGGTGATGAAGTTCTGCCGGCGAATCGCGGCCGGGTCCATCTTCATGTCACGCGCGGCCTGCTCGACAATGCGTTCGACCACGTAGGTGGCTTCGGGCCGGCCCGCGCCGCGGTAGGCATCGACCGGCGCGGTGTTGGTGAACACCGCCTTCACTTCGGCGTAGATCGCCGGGGTCTTGTACTGGCCCGCCAGCAGCGTGGCGTACAGAATCGTCGGCACACTGGACGCGAAGGTCGAGAGGTAAGCGCCCATGTTGGCGATGGTCTTCACGCGCAGCGCGAGGAACATGCCTTTCGGGTCCATCGCGAGCTCGACCTTGGTGACGTGGTCACGGCCATGGGCGTCGGTCAGGAAGGCTTCGCTGCGATCCGCCGTCCACTTGATCGGCCTGCCGACGTGCTTGCTGGCCCAGACCAGCGCCACATCTTCGGCATACAGAAAGATCTTCGAGCCGAAACCGCCGCCCACATCGGGCGCGATCACGCGCACCTTCGATTCGGGCAGCCCGAGCACGAACGCGCACATCAGCAAGCGCTCGACGTGCGGGTTCTGGTTCGCCACGTACAGCGTGTAGCTCTGGTCGTGTTTGGTGTAACTCGCGTTGACGGCGCGCGGCTCCATCGCGTTCGGGATCAGCCGGTTGTTCACAATGTCGAGCGTGCTCACCTGCGCAGCCGTCTTGAAGGCCGCGTCGACCGCATCCTTGTTGCCGTGGCCCCAGTCGTAGCAGACGTTGTTGGCCACATCGTCGTGCACCGAGCCCTTGTGGCCCTCGGCCTTGGTGATGTCGACGACCGCGGGCAGCTCTTCGTAGTCGACCTCGATCAGCTCGCAGGCGTCTTTGGCCTGCAGCAACGTCTCGGCCACGACGAGCGCGACCTGGTCGCCCACGTGGCGCACCTTGCCTTGCGCCAGCACCGGGTGCGCCGGTTCTTTCATCGGCGTGCCGTCCTTGCTGTGGATCAGCCAGCCGCAAGGCAGGCCGCCGACCTTGGCTTCGGCCAGGTCGGCGCCGGTGAAGATCTGCACCACGCCGGGCGCGTTTTTCGCGGCGTCGAGCTTGATCGACTTGATGCGCGCGTGTGCGTGCGGCGAGCGCAGGAACGCGGCGAAGGTCTGGTGCGGCATCACCACGTCGTCGGTGTACTGGCCCACGCCGGTGAGAAAACGCTCGTCTTCACGGCGGCGCAGCGGCTGGCCGATGGGGCTCAGCGGGGGAACGGACATGTCGGTCATGGTTTGCTCCTTAGGCGCTGGCTTTGGCGCCGGACTGGCAGAATTGGATCGACTTGACGATGTTCTGGTAACCCGTGCAGCGGCAGATGTTGCCGTCGAGCCCCTCGCGAATCTCGGCTTCGGTCGCTTTCGGGTTGTCTTGCAGCAGTTGCACGCTCGACATCACCATGCCCGGTGTGCAGAAACCGCACTGCAGGCCGTGGCATTCGCGAAAGGCCGCCTGCATCGGGTGCATTGTTCCGTTTTGGCTCAAGCCTTCGATCGTGGTGATCTGCGCACCCTGCGCCTGCAGCGCCAGCATCGAACACGACTTGACCGCCCGGCCGTTCATGTGAACGGTGCAGGCGCCGCATTGCGCGGTGTCGCAGCCCACGTGGGTGCCGGTGAGTTGAAGGTTTTCGCGGATCAGCTGCACGAGCAGGGTGCGCTGGTCGACGCTCACGTTGACGGCCTTGCCGTTGACGGTCAGGGAAATGGGAACGCTCACGGGTGTCTCCTGTGAATGGCTGGACATGTCAGGCGCCTACGCCGACGGTGAGGCCATTGTTCGAGCACACCCGCGCCACGCAAAGGACGGGGTTTCCCTAGTCGGAGAACCCATCGAGCCGGCACGCCCGGGCGTGCCGCGATCAGATCAAGGCTTTGCGTTCGGAAAGAACAGCTGCTCGCCGCCGATCTTGTAGCTGGCGATCGTGGCCTGCCCCTTTTCCGAGACCACCCAGTCGGCAAAAGACTGCGCCAAGGCCGTCTTCGTCTGCGGGTGCTTGGCGGGGTTCACGACGATCACGCCATATTGGTTGAACAAGCGCGTGTCGCCCTCGACCAGCACCGCCAGCTTGCCCCGGTTCTTGAAGTTGAGCCAGGTGCCGCGGTCGGCCAGCACATACGCGTCGCTGCTCGACGCGATGTTCAGCGCCGGGCCCATGCCACAGCCGCACTCCTTGTAGCCTGCGACCTTGCCCGCGGGCGCATCGACACCGGCCGCCTTCCAGTAGCGCAGCTCGGCCGCGTTCGTGCCACTCTTGTCGCCGCGCGAGATGAAGGCGGCGCCCGTTGCGGCGAGCTTTCCGAGCGCGGCGACGATGTCCTTGCCCTTCACGCCCGCCGGGTCGTTGGCCGGGCCGATCAGCACAAAATCGTTGTACATCACGTCGCTGCGTTTCAGGCCGAAGCCTTCGGCAACGAACTTTTCTTCGGCCGCCTTGTCGTGCACGAACAGCAGGTCGGCATCACCCCGCCGGCCCATGTCGAGCGCCTGGCCGGTGCCCACTGCGACCACGCGCACATCGATGCCGGTGGCCGCCTTGAAGGCCGGCAGAAGATGCGGGAACAGGCCCGACTGCTCGGTGCTGGTGGTCGATGCCATCACGATGAAACGCTCTTGAGCGCCCGCCGGCGTGGCCATTGAGACAAAGCCTGCGAGCCCCAGGCAGAGCAGCGCGCGGCGCGAGATCGAGTGAAGTTTCATTCCAGTGTCCAAGTGAGTTCTCCTTTAAGAAACAAGTCTGCGCGCTCGTCGCTGCTGGCCCCGGCCACCCGGCTGAAGAAGCGCTCGGTCGGCAGGTCGACGCGGATCGCGCCCTGGTCGAGGTAGACCACACGCGTGGCCAGGCGCCTGGCCTGGCCGAGGTTGTGGGTGCTCATCACGAGCGTCATGCCCTCGGCGGCGAAGCTGGCGAGCAAGGCCTCGACCTCCTTCTTCGCCGACGGGTCGAGGCTCCCGGTGGGCTCATCCAGAAACAGGATCTGCGGGCGCACCGCCCAAGCCCGCGCCAGCGCGAGCCGCTGCAGTTCGCCGCCCGACAGGGCGCGCGCCGGCCGGTCGCGCAACTCGGCAAGCCCGACCCGCTGCAAGGCCTGCGCGGCACGCGCCGCACGCTCGGCGCGCGGCACCCGCGCCAGCCAGAGCGCCACGTGCAAATTGTTGGCCACCGACAGGCGCAGCATGAAAGGGCGCTGGAACACCATCACCTGCGCCGCCTTGTCGTCGAGCACTTCGCGTGTGCCCTCGAAGGCCACGAGGCCGTGGAGCAGGCGCAGCAAGGTTGTCTTGCCCGAGCCATTGGCGCCGATCAGGGCGACGAAGTCGCCGCGGTTCAATTCCAGGCCGACGCGGCGCAGCGCGCGCACCCGGCCGAACTGCACCGATGCGTCTGCGATGCGAAGCAATGCCGGCGCGTTCACCGCACCCCCGCCAGCGCCGAGCCCCGGCCGCGCTGCGCGAAGCCGACGAACACGTTGATGAAACCGACCACGGCCAGCAGCACGATGCCGAGCGCGAGCGCCAGCGCCAGGTCACCTTTGCTGGTCTCGAGCGCGATCGAGGTCGTCATCACGCGGGTGACGCCGGCGATATTGCCGCCGACGATCATCACCGCGCCCACTTCGGCGATGGCGCGGCCGAAGGCCGTGAGCAGCACCGTGAGCACGGCCCAGCGGTCGTGCAACAGCATCAGCAGCGCGCAGGTGAGCGCGCTGGCGCCCATCGATCGCAGCTGGTCACCGCCGTCGCGCAGGCTGTCGCCGACGAGCTGGCGCGTGAGCGCCGCCACCAACGGCACGACCAGGATGGTCTGCGCAATCACCATCGCCGAGGGCGTGAACAGAATGCCCCAGCTGCCGAGCGGGCCGCTGCGCGAGAGCAGCAGGTAGACCACCAGACCGACCACCACCGAGGGCAAGGCGAGCAAGGTGTTCAGCAGCGTGACCAGCGCACGGTGCCCGGGGAAACGTGCCACGGCGAGCCAGGCGCCGCCGAGCAGGCCGAAGCCGGCTCCGAACAGGCAGGCCGCGCCGCTGACGCCGAGCGAGAGGGCCACGGTGTGAACAAGTACGGCATCGGCAGCGGTGATCAGGTCGAGGGCGGTGGCAAAACTCTGCGCGAAGTCATTCATCCCGGCGGGCATCTTTCATACTGCGGGCATTCTCGATGCCTCACCGAACCCACGCGATATGAACACTCATGCATAAGGTCGAGCTGACCTACACACTCGCGGGCGAGCGCAGTGCCGCGCGCGAGCTGCACCACCCGCTGATGGCGATGCTTTCGGCCGTGCATTCGAGCGGCTCGATCTCGGGCGCGGCGCGCCAGCTCGGACTGTCCTACCGCCATGTCTGGGGCGAACTCAAGCGCTGGGAAAGCGAACTCGGCCAAACACTCGTGCTCTGGGCCAAGGGCCAGCCCGCGCTGCTCTCGCCTTTCGGCGAAAAACTGCTGTGGGCCGAGCGCCGCGCGCTGGCCCGCCTGGCGCCGCAGATCGAGGCGCTGCGCAATGAACTGGAACGTGCGTTTTCGATCGCCTTCGACGACAGCGCCGGAGTCATCACCATGCACGCCAGCCACGACGAAGCCTTGCCGCGCCTGCGCGACTGGGTGGCGCAGCAGCACAAGCTGCAGCTCGACATCCAGTTCACCGGCAGCGTCGATGCACTCACCGCGCTCAACGAAGGGCATTGCCTGCTGGCCGGCTTTCACGCGCTGACCGACGCACCCGCGCGCTCGCCCACGGCGCGCGTGTATCGGCCGCTCTTGCAACCCGGGCGGCACAAGCTGATCGGCTTCGCCACGCGCACACAAGGCCTGTTCGTGGCACCCGGCAACCCGCTCGCGATTCACACGCTGGCCGACCTGAAACGCCCGGCGCTGCGCTTCGTGAACCGCCAGCGTGGCACCGGCACCCGGGTGGTGCTCGACCAGTTGCTGGCTGAGGCGAGGGTGGCGCCCGGGCAGATCGAGAGCTTCGAGCACACCGAGCCTTCGCACCGAGCCGCTGCCGAAGCGGTGGCCAGTGGCAGTGCCGATGTGGCCTTCGGCATTGAAGCTGCAGCGCGTGCCAAGGGCCTGGGTTTTGTGGCGCTGCGCGAGGAGCGCTACTTTCTCGTCACGCTGGCCAACCACCTCACACACCCGCACGTGCAGACGCTGCTGGCGGCGCTGGCCACGCCCGAGTGGCAACGCAGCCTGCACGGCCTGCCCGGGTACGCGGCGAGCCGCAGCGGCGAGGTGCTGTCGCTGCGCCAGGTCTTGCCGTGGTGGACCTACCGGACCCCCCGGCCGGCGCCGGGCTCGACGCGAAAAACTCAGGCTGCGCAGCTTCTGAAGCCGACAAACGCCTGATCGTTCTTCGGCGCGTCGAAGTGCCGGCTTTTTTCGCTGCGCAAGCGCCCGGCGGTGGCGAACGAGGCGCCCCGCTGCACCTTGCCGGCCCCGAATTCCGGGTTCGGTTGCGCGGCGGCCGGCCCGCCCACGAAGCCGGGGTACACGCGCATCGTGCTGGAGGTCCATTCGCGCACGTCGCCCCAACGAAAACCGCGCGTGCCACCCTGGCAGGCCGCGGCCTCCCATTCGACTTCGGCGGGCAGCCGGCGCCCGGCCCAGCGGCACCAGGCATCGGCCTCGAACCAGCTCACGTGCACGACAGGCTGAGCCACGGCCAAGCGCAGCAGCTTGCCGAAGCGCTGCTGCAACACGCCCTGGCGCATCTGGTCGACATAACGCGGCACACGCCGGCCGGTCGCCTGCACCCAGGCCCAGCCGGCTTCGCTCCAGTGGCGGCGTTCGTCGTAACCGCCGTCTTCGACGAACTCGGCGTATTGCGCCCAATTGACCGCTTGCGCGTCGATCTCGAACTCGAGCACAGCCTCTTCGTGGGCCCATTTCTGGTGGTCGAACACGAACCCGCCGGGCTCGGCGCCGAGCCGAAAACGGGTGGCGGGAAACAGCAGCGGCGCCCGTGCCGCGACGCTTGACGGCACGGGCAACAGGCCGGTGTCCAGGCCGAGCGTCTGCGCCAGCACGGCAAAGGTCTCGGCGCGCGCGTCTTCGTGGAACAGCGCCAGTCGGTAGAAGTACAGGGAAGCGTCGTCTTCGTTCGCAGCTTCGAGCAATTCGAGCGTGGTCTCGAGCGTGTCAACGAGATATTGGCGGGTGGTCTGCAGATCGGGCAAGGTCAGCGCCCAGCGGCTGGCGCGCGGCGCGCTCGCCGGGTCGAAACAGCGGTCGGCTCCGGGCAGGATCGACGCCAGCTTCGGGCCTGCGCGGTCGCACGCCTCGCCGCGCTGGCGCTGCAGGTTGCGGGCGATCCAGTGCTCCTGAAACCAGCCGACGTGGCCGAGTTCCCAGAGCATCGGGTTGGCGTCGGAACGCGCTTCGCACTCGAGCCTCGGGTTTCCGAGCAGCGTCTCGAACGCCCCGATCCAGCGCAGCGTGCAGTTGCGCGAATCGATCAGCGCGAGCGACAGCAGGCCTTTGCCGGCTTGGCGCAAGCGGGGTGAGTGCAGATCAGCGAGTGGGTGGCCCGGCAACTTCTTTCTCCGCGCCACGGCGTTGCGCGGTCGTGCTTGATTGTTGCATCGGGCGCTGCGCGGGCACGCTCGCTATACTGGATGCATCAACAGTATCCGCACATGCCCCAGCGCCTGATCGCCCACCTCGACATGGACGCGTTCTATGCGTCGGTCGAACTGTTGCGTTACCCCGATTTGCGCGGCCGGCCGGTGGTGATCGGCGGCGGCCGGCGCCACGAGCCGGTGCAGCGCGCCGACGGCTCGCGCGAATACGCCGCGCTGCGCGACTACACCGGCCGCGGCGTCGTCACCACCAGCACCTACGAAGCGCGTGCACTCGGCGTGCATTCGGGCATGGGCGTGATGAAAGCGGCACTGCTTGCGCCGCACGCGGTGCTGCTGCCGATCGACTTCGACGAATACCGCAAGTACTCGCGCCTTTTCAAGGCGGCGGTGCGCGCCGTGGCGCCGCTGGTCGAAGACCGGGGCGTCGACGAGATCTACATCGATCTGACCGACATTCCTGGCGCGCAAACGGATGCAGGCCATGCGCTCGGCCAGCGCCTGAAAAACGCGGTGTTCGAAGCCACCGGCCTGAGCTGCTCGGTCGGCATCACGCCGAACAAGCTGCTCTCGAAGATCTGCTCCGAGCTCGACAAGCCGAACGGGCTGACGTTGCTGAACCATGCCGACATACCGGCGCGTGTTTGGCCGCTGGCGGCGAAGAAGGTCAACGGCATCGGCCCGAAGGCGACCGAGAAGCTCGCCGGCTTCGGCATCCACACCATCGGCGAGGTGGCCGCGGCCGACCCGCAGTTCCTGGTCATGCATTTCGGGAAGAGCTTCGGCACCTGGCTGCATGAAGCCTCGCACGGGCGCGACGAGCGCGCAGTGGTCACCTACAGCGAACCCAAGTCGATCAGCCGCGAAACCACTTTCGAGCGCGACCTGCACGCGGTGCGCGACCGGGCCGAGCTCGGCGCCATCTTCACCGAACTGTGCGTGCAACTGGCCAGCGACCTGGCGCGCAAGGGCTACGCCAGCAAGACCATCGGCATCAAGCTGCGCTTCGACGATTTCAAATCGGTCACGCGCGACCTGAGCCTGCCAGCGCACACGCTCGATGCGGCAACGATCCGGCGCGCGGCCGGCGAGTGCCTGAAGCGCGTCGACCTGTCGCGCCGGCTGCGCTTGCTGGGCGTGCGTGCCGGCGCACTCGCGAAGCTCGCCGACCTGGTGGCGCCGGCCGCGGCGGCGCTGCCGGCCGAGGCCACGAGCGCCCACGAAATCAACGAAGTGCGAGGCCACTACAGCCTGCCGCTGTTCGACACCTGAGCGGCTCCCGAGTGCAACGCTTCGCCACGAAGCTCACAGCGGCCGTGACCCATTCACGGATCGGGCCATGTCACGGCGCTCTTGCCGGCAACGCCGCGCCAAGATCGGAACTTCGCTTGCGCCGGTGCCTCCACCGCTCACCATTTTTCATCCCGTCAACGCCATGATGTCGTTCCGACTTGCCTGCCAGACCGCACCCATGCTGTTGTGGGTAGCAAGCGCCCAAGCCCAGACCGCAGCGCCAGCAGCCGCGCCCGAGCCCCGACCCGCCGTGAGCCTGGGCAGCAGCAAGCTGCTCTTGACCGGGGGCGTGAGCAGCATAGACGGCGCTGCCGGTGGTGGTCTCACGCCGTGGGCCGTGACCGGCAGCTATGCAAGCGCTGGCGAGATCGGCGGCACCGCGTTCATCACGCGCACAAAAACCGAGGACTACGCACTGAACGTCTACGGTGCGGCCGTCGGCGTGCTGGACCGCTTCGAGCTGTCGCTGGCGCGCCAGGAGTTCAATGCCAGCGTCGTCGTGCCCGACACCACGCTCAAGCTCGACATCGTCGGCATCAAGGCCCGCGTGGCCGGCGATGCGGTGCTCGATTCCGACACGCTGATGCCGCAGATCGCGCTGGGCGCCGAGTTCAAACGCGTCAACCCGGGCCCCGCGGTCGGCGG
>JBDTTU010000120.1:0-11660 GCA_039930465.1 Burkholderiales bacterium | reverse complement strand
ACACCCGCGACACCGTCGGCCCGATGGGCCGCAGCGTGGCCGACGTGGCGCTGCTCGATTCCGTCATCACCGGCTCGGCGCTGGCCAGCGCGGTGCCGCTGCGGGGTTTGCGCATCGGCGTGCCGGCCTCGTTCTGGGCCGGCCTCGACGCTCAGGTGGCTGCTGTGATGGCGCAGGCACGCAGCAAGCTGCAGACCGCCGGTGTGGTGTTCGTCGACGTCGACATTCCTGCACTCGCCGAGGTCAACAGCAAGGTGTCGTTCCAGCTCGCGTTGCATGAGCCGATCGCCGATATTCCTGCTTACCTGGCCGCCACTGGCGTGACCGGCATCAGCCTGGCCGATGTGGCAGCAGGCGTCGCCAGCCCCGACGTGAAAGGCGCGTTCGGCGCGATCCTGGCCGACGCCTTCGGCAAGGACTACGACGCCGCGATGCGCACGCACCGGCCGCGCCTGCGCAGCCTGTACAACGGCTACTTTCGCAGCGCTGTGCTCGACGCGATGCTGTTCCCGACCACCATCGCAGCTGCGCCGCTGATCGACCTGGCCAACGGCTCTGGCAAGGTCTCGATCAACGGCGGCGCTGCGGCCGACACCTTCGGTACCTACATTCGCAACACCGACCCGGGCAGCAATGCCGGCATACCGGGCCTGTCGCTGCCGGCTGGCTTGACGAACAGCGGCTTGCCGGTGGGCATGGAGCTCGACGGCCCGGTCGGCAGCGACGCACGCCTGGTGGGCATCGGCCTGTCGATCGAAAGCCTGCTCGGCACGCTGCCGGCGCCGCCGCTTTGAACGACACGAATTGATGCAACTGCCGCGCGGGGAAACCCCGCCGGGGGCGCCCGAGCCACACTCCTAGAATGATTGTGCAGTTGCACAAGGAGTTTTCTTCAATGGCCCAGACCCGCCGCGCCGGCAAAGCAGAAGCCCCCGCCGAGCCCGCTGCCAGCACGAGCGCCGGCCCGCGCATCCTCAAGAAGTACCCGAACCGGCGCTTGTACGACACGCAACTCAGCAGCTACATCACGCTGGCCGACGTGAAGGCGATGGTGCTGTCGGGCGAACACTTCGAGGTGCGTGATGCCAAGACTGGCGAAGACCTCACACGCAGCATCCTGCTGCAGATCATTCTCGAAGAAGAAACCGGTGGCGTGCCGATCTTCTCGGCGCCGATGCTTTCACAGCTGATCCGGTTCTACGGCCACTCCATGCAGGGCATGATGGGTTCGTACCTCGAGAAGAATCTGCAGACCTTCACCGACATTCAGGCTCGGCTGGCCGAACAGTCGAAGGGCCTTTACGACCCCGCCGCGCAGAGCCCCGAGATGTGGGCGCAGTTCCTCAATGGCCAGGCGCCGGTGGTGCAGGGGCTGATGGGCAACTACATGGAGCAGTCGCGCAACATGTTCGTGCAGATGCAGGAACAGATGGCCAAACAGGCCGGTGCGCTGTTCCCCGGCATGCCGGGTTTCGTGCCGCCCAAGCGCTAGCACTGACGCCCAGCACTGACGCCGGTAGACCCGGTGCTGCCGCTGCGGCACCCAGCGTCGCTGACCTCGCCGCAAGGCCGCAGGCCGGGCACGCACCGCCCGCGCCACGCGCGCACCAGCCGAACTCATCGAACTCATGGCTTTGCATCAAGCCGGTGCGGCGTGATCACTTGGGCGTGCATCAACACGCCGCTGCACGCGCAGAGCGCCCCAATTGCCCCGGCATTCATTTTGCTTACAGCGGTTCAGGGTCGTTCGTGAAGCTGCTGACCACCCTGCGATCACGATCTTCGCCAACGGCGGCGTAGGTCTCAGCGAAACGCCCTGTCGCCCAGCGCCAGGGTTCGCGGTGAACTGTCCATCGACCGCCCGGCCCATGTGCCGCGCGGTCCCCGCCGCAAGCCCCTGTCTTCCTGCCAGGGCCGCACGGCGGTCGTTGCAGGAGATGTCATGCAGATCGTCGTTGTCGGCCACGGTATGGTGGGCCACAAATTTCTCGAAGCCCTGGCCGAGACAGGCCTTGCCGGCGCACAGGTCACCGTGCTGTGCGAAGAGCCGCGCGCCGCCTACGACCGGGTGCACCTGTCGGAATTCTTTTCCGGCAAGAGCGCTGAAGACCTCTCGCTCGTGGAACCTGGCTTCTTCGAGCGCACCGGCTTCAGCCTGCGCCTCACGTCGCGCGCGGTGGCCATCGAGCGGCGCGAAAACACCGTCACCACCGCCTCGGGCGAGGTGCTGAACTACGACAAGCTGGTGCTCGCCAGTGGCTCATTCCCGTTTGTGCCGGCCATTCCCGGCCGCGACCGCCCGCACTGCCACGTCTATCGCACGATCGAAGATCTGGAGGGCATGAAGGCCTCGGGCGCGAAGTCGAAGAGCGGCGTCGTCGTGGGTGGTGGGCTGCTCGGTCTGGAATGCGCGAAGGCCTTGCGCGACATGGGGCTCGAAACCCACGTGGTCGAGTTCGCCCCGCGCCTGATGACGGTGCAGGTCGACGATGCCGGTGGGCGTGTGCTGCGCAACAAGATCGAAGCGCTGGGCGTGCAGGTGCACACCGGGCGCAACACACTGGAAGTGACCGACGGCGCCAGCGCGCGCCACCGCATGGTGTTTGCCGACGGCACCCACCTCGAGACCGACATGATCGTGTTCTCGGCCGGCATTCGCCCGCGCGACGAACTGGGCCGGCAGTGCGCGCTGGCGATCGGCCCGCGCGGTGGCGTGGCGATCGACAGCCATTGCCGCACGGCCGACCGCAACGTCTATGCGATCGGCGAATGCGCGAGCTGGAACGAGCAGGTGTTCGGCCTGGTGGCGCCCGGCTACGACATGGCACGCGTGGCGGCGCGCCACATCGCCGGGCAAACCGATGCGGCGTTCGTTGGCGCCGACATGAGCACCAAGCTCAAGCTGATGGGCGTTGATGTGGCCAGCATCGGCGACGCCCAGGGCCGCACACCGCACTGCAAGACCTTCAGCTACACCGACGAGCTGCGCCAGATCTACAAGAAGATCGTCGTCAGCGCAGACGGCAAGCAGCTCATCGGCGCGGTGCTGGTGGGCGATGCCGACGAGTACGGCACGCTGCTGCAATTGGCGCTCAACGGCATCACGCTGCCGGCAGAACCCGAGTTCCTGATCCTGCCCTCGTCCGACGGCAAGGCCAGGCCGGGGCTGGGTGTGGACGCCTTGCCCGACACGGCGCAGATCTGCTCCTGCAACAACGTCAGCAAGGCGCAGCTCTGCGCCGCGGTGGGCGAGGGTGCCACCACGGTCAACGCGCTGAAGGCCTGCACCAAGGCCGGCAGCACCTGCGGCGGCTGCGTGCCGCTGGTCACGCAGGTGATGAAAGCCGAGATGAAACGCCGCGGCATGGCGGTGAACAACCACCTGTGCGAACACTTCCCGTATTCGCGCCAGGAGCTGTACCACCTGGTGCGCGTGGGCGAGATCAAGAGCTTCAGCGACCTGCTCGCACAACACGGCAAGGGCCGCGGCTGCGACATCTGCAAGCCGGCGGCGGCAAGCGTGTTCGCGTCGTGCTGGAACGAGTTCGTGCTGAAGAAAGACCTGGCCAGCCTGCAGGACAGCAACGACTACTACCTGGGCAACATCCAGAAAGACGGCACGTATTCGGTGGTGCCGCGCATGCCGGGCGGCGAAGTCACACCCGACGGGCTGATCGCCGTGGGCCAGGTGGCGAAGAAGTACAAGCTGTACACCAAGGTCACGGGCGGCCAGCGAGTCGACCTGTTCGGTGCACGCGTCGAACAGCTGCCCTTCATCTGGGAAGAATTGATCGCCGCCGGCTTCGAGAGCGGCCATGCCTATGGCAAGGCCCTGCGCACCGTGAAGAGCTGCGTCGGCAGCACCTGGTGCCGCTACGGCGTGGGCGACAGCGTGGGCCTGGCGGTGGCGCTTGAGCACCGCTACAAGGGCCTGCGTGCGCCGCACAAGATCAAGTTCGGCGTGTCGGGCTGCACCCGCGAATGTGCCGAGGCGCAAGGCAAGGACGTGGGCATCATCGCCACCGAGAAAGGCTGGAACCTGTACGTGTGCGGCAACGGTGGCATGAAACCGCGCCACGCCGAGCTGCTGGCCAGCGACCTGACGCAGGAAGACCTGGTGCGGCTGATCGACCGCTTCCTGATGTTCTACGTGCGCACCGCCGACCGCCTGCAGCGCACCAGCACCTGGCGTGACAACCTCGAAGGCGGGCTCGGGTACCTGCAAGACGTGCTGCTGAAAGACAGCCTGGGCCTGAACGCCGAGCTGGAAACGCAGATGCGGCAGGTGGTCGACACCTACCAGTGCGAGTGGAAGACCGCTGTCACCGACCCCGCGGTGCGCCAGCGCTTCCGATCTTTCGTCAACAGCGAGCAGCCCGACCAGCACATCGTCTTTGTGCAGGAACGCGGGCAGATCCGCCCGGCGCGCCCGGAAGAACGCGAAACCGCCTGAGGAACAGAAACCATGAACACCGACACCCTGACCTGGACCGACGTCTGCGCGGCCGAAGCGATCCTGCCCGACACCGGTGTTTGCGCCTTGGTCGACGGACAGCACGTGGCCATCTTCCGCCTGGCCGAGGGCGGCAGCTTCCACGCCATCGACAACGTCGACCCACGCTCGGGGGCCAGCGTGCTGTCACGCGGGCTGGTGGGCAATCTGGGTGAGCACGTCGTCGTGGCCTCGCCGCTCTACAAGAACCACTTCGACCTGCGCACCGGTGCGTGCCTGGAAGCCCCCGAACATTCGGTGCGCGCCTGGTCGGTGCGGGTCGAAGCGGGCAGGGTGCACGTGGCACCGGGTTGATGCCCGGCGGGCCCGGCTGTCTCACGGGCTGACTCACAATCGGGCATGCCCGACCCGACCCCGCCACTGTCCGTTGCGACACTGCTGCTGCACGCGAAGCAGCTCGAGATCGACGCCGCTCGCCACCTGGCCGGCCGCGCCGAACTGGTCGACGTGCTCGGCCAACTCATCCACGAATTGCAGCGCGAGCGCGGCGCCTCGAGCGCCTTCCTGGCGTCACGCGGGCAACGCATGGGCGACGTGCGCGAGGCGGCGGTGGCGGCTGCGCGGCCGGTGCAGGCGCGCTTGGGCGAGATGTTCAGCCAGCTGTTGGCGCCGAAGCCGCAAGACGCACTCAGCGCTGGCCCGCGCATGGTCTCGCGCATGGCCTGGGCGCTGCTCGGGCTGGAAGCGCTCGACGAGCTGCGGGCGCAGATCGCAGGCCAGGCACTCAGCGCGCACGGCGCGGTGGCCGCGTACAGCCGGCTCATCGCCGGGCTGGTCGAGCTGATCTTTCATGTGGCAGACGCCGCGCTGCTGCCGCAGGTGTCGCGCCTGCTGGTGGCGTTCCTGCACCTGGTGCAGGGCAAGGAAGCGGCCGGTCAGGAGCGTGCGGTGGGCGCGCTGCTGTTCGGCGCCGGCGCGGGCGACGACGCGCAGCAGCAGCGTGTGTTGCACCTGATCGACGCGCAGGAACGCAGCCTGCAGGTTTTCGCCGACCCCGCGCTGCGTGCGCGCTGGGAAGCGATGCAACTCGCGCCGGCCGTCGCCCGACTCGAACGCCTGCGCCGCACGCTGGTGAGCGCCAGGCCTGGTACAGCGCTCGACAGCAAGCTCAGCAACGACTGGTTCGAGCTCACCAGCGAACGCATCGGCGAGCTCTGGCAACTGCAGGGCGAACTGGTGCAGCACCTGCGCGAGGCCTGCGCAGCCCAGATCGGCATCGCGCAGCAAGACCTGACAGACGCCGCCGGCCTGCTGCGCAGCCTGCGAGACAACCCCCCGGCGCATGCCCATGCTGTCGAGCGCTTCTTCGAGGCCGGCACCTTGCCCGAGGCTGCGCCCGAGCTCACGGCCGGCGCGGCCGGCGCGGCGGGCAGCCCGGCGGGCAGCGCCGCGTCGCTGCTCGAACTGCTGCAGGTGCAGTCGGCCCGCCTGGCACGCATGGAAGCCGAGCTGGAGGCCGCACGCCGCACCTTGCACGAGCGCAAGGTGATCGAGCGCGCCAAGGGCGTGCTGATGTCGCGCCTGCGCCTGACCGAAGAAGCGGCTTTCCGCGCGCTGCAAAAAACCTCGATGGACCAGAACCGCCGGCTGCTCGAGGTGGCCGAGGCCACGCTCTCGTTGCCCGACTTCGCGTTTGGCATCGTGGGCGCCGCAACGCCAACGCGCTGACGGCGTCCGCGTCAGGTCAGGCCCAGCCACTGGCGCACTGCACTGGGGCCACCGGGCCCGATCCAGCCTTGTTTTGGTTCGATTCGGCTTCTAGACGGTGCCAAAGCCTTGGTTTGAAATTTGCTTGGTGTGTTGCATCGGGCTAATGGCGGCTCGATGACCGAACGCTGCAATGTGTGGCAGCACGTCGAGTGAACTTCTACGGATGACGGCGTCCGATCCGGCGGCTGCGCGCGCAGCGGCCAGGCATCGGCGCCGTTTTTGCATTTGTGGGCGTCGCAGCCGCCCTTCACTCTGTGGCACTCCCTCTGAACAGGAAATCTCATGGCCTACCTCGCTCCCTCCGAATTTGTCTCAAAGATGGTTGACGCCGGTGAATCCAAATTGTTGATGTCGACCCGCGACACGATGATCCGCTCATACATGGCCGGCGCCATCCTGGCGCTGGCGGCGGCCTTTGCCGTCACGGTCACCGTCAACACCGGCAACGCGCTGGTCGGCGCGCTGCTGTTCCCGGTCGGCTTTTGCCTGCTGTACCTGCTGGGTTTCGACCTGCTGACCGGCGTTTTCACGTTGGTGCCGCTGGCCGTGCTGGACAAGCGCCCGGGCGCCACCTGGGCCGGCGTGCTGCGCAACTGGTGGCTGGTGTTCGTGGGCAACTTCGCGGGCGCACTCACCGTCGCAGTGTTCATGGCCATCATCGTGACCTTCGGTTTCAGCGAAGCACCGAATGCCGTAGGCCAGAAGCTCGGCCTGATCGGCGAAACGCGCACCGTCGGTTACGCGGCGCACGGTGCGGCCGGCATGCTGACGCTCTTCATCCGCGCCGTGATGTGCAACTGGATGGTCTCGACGGGCGTTGTCGCAGCCATGATGTCCACGACGGTGTCGGGCAAGGTCATCGGCATGTGGATGCCGATCCTGGTGTTCTTCTACATGGGCTTCGAACACAGCATCGTCAACATGTTCCTGTTTCCCTCGGGCCTGATGCTCGGTGGCAAGTTCACGCTGATGGACTACATGCTGTGGAACGAACTCCCCACCGTGCTGGGCAACCTCGTCGGCGGCCTGACCTTCGTGGGTGCCACGCTGTATTCCACCCACTACAAGACCGCGCCCAAGCGCGTCGTCGCCTGAAGAGTCCGGCATGCTGCGCGTGCGCATCGGCCAGCACTCGCAGGCCGGCACCGGCAAGGCGCTGAACCAGGACTTCCACGGCGCTGCCGTGCCCGGCGGTTCGCTGCTGCAGACCAAGGGCATCGCCGTGGCCTTGGCCGACGGCATCGGCAGCAGCGCACAAAGCCACGTGGCGAGCGCGGCCGCGGTGCGCGGCTTTCTGGAGGACTACTTCAACACCTCCGAGTCGTGGCCGGTGCGGCGAGCCGCGCGCTGCGTGCTGCAGGCCACCAACGCCTGGCTGCATGCGCAGACCCAGCTCGGCGAGGGCCGCTTCGACAAGGACCGAGGCTGCGTCTGCACCTTCAGCGCGCTGGTGTTCAAGGGTCGAGACGCCCACCTGCTGCACGTGGGCGATTCGCGCATCTACCGCCTGCACGCCCAGGCGCTGGAGCAACTCACGCACGACCACCGCGTGCGTGGCCCCGGTGCCGAGAGCTGGCTGGGGCGCGCGCTGGGGGTCGACCGCAGCGTGGAGATCGACTACCAGAGCTGGGGGCTCGAGATCGGCGAGGCCTATCTGCTGGCCACCGACGGCGCCTATGAACACCTCGACGCCACTGCTGTGCACGCCGCACTCGGCGCGTTTGGCGAAGACCTGGACGCGGCCGCTGCCGCGCTGGTGGCGGGCGCCCGCGCGCGTGGCAGCCAAGACGACGCCACCGTACAACTGGTGCGCATCGAGGCCCTGCCTGCCCCCGAGGCCAACCTGCTGCATCGCCAGCGTGAAGGCCTGGCCTTGCCACCGCCGCTGCAGCCGCGCATGGCCTTCGAGGGCTACACCATCGTGCGCGAGTTGCACGCCAGCGCGCGCAGCCATGTGCATCTGGCGCTCGACAACGTTTCCGGCCAGCCGGTGGTGATCAAGACGCCTTCGCTCGAGGCTGCCACGCAGCCCGAGGCGCTCGACCGCTTGCTGCTCGAAGAGTGGGTGGCACGCCGCGTCGACAGCCCGCATCTGCTGAAGGCCGCACCTGGCGAGCGGCCGCGGCAGCACCTCTTCGTGGCGATGGAGTACCGGCCCGGTCAAACGTTGGCACAGTGGATGACCGACCACCCGGCGCCCACGCTCGACGAAGTGCGCCGCATCGTCGGGCAGGCGGCGCTCGGGCTGCAGGCTTTGCACCGAAAGGCCATGGTGCATGGCGACGTGCGCCCCGCCAACGTGATGATCGACGACGGTGGCACCGTCTGCCTGATCGACTTCGGCGCCACGCTCGTTGCCGGGCTGGCCGAAGGCACAAGCGCTGCGGCAGGGTCGGTGCACGCGGGCGAGTTGCAATATGCCGCGCCCGAGAGCCTGCTGGGGCGCGAGACCGGCCCGCTGTCAGACCTGTTCTCGCTGGCGGTGCTGACCTACCAGATGCTGTGTGGCCGGCTCCCGTTCGGGCTCGATCTGTCGCGCGTGCGCAGCGAGCGCGACCTGCACCGGCTCCGGTATCAGCCGCTGCGCCAGCACCGGCCCGAGCTGCCGAGCTGGCTCGACGCAGTGCTGCGCAAGGCGCTGAACACGAACCCGCGGCAACGCCAGCAGGCCATGTCGGAACTGGTGCACGACCTGCGCGAGCCCGGGCCCGAGTTCCGCCGCGACGGCAAGCTGCCGTTGATCGAGCGCAGCCCGGCGGCGTTCTGGCGCGGGCTGGCGATCGCGCTTGCCGTGGCTCTGGTGGTGGCGCTCGCAAAACTCGTACTCGGCGCGTCGGGGTCGAATCCGGGTTGATGGGCGCCGCGGGGCAGCCCTTCGCCGTGCAGCATTGGCCGGGTTTTGCTGCTCAGGCGCTTTCGGGGTCGAAGTAGCGGCGAGACAAGCCCTCGCGCCCTGGATAGAACTTGAAAAAGGGCCGCGCCTCGTCAATGGTGCGCGCGACCGAGGGGCGATCCATCAGGCGATCGAAGTAGGCCGCCAGGCGCCCATGTTGCGGCGCGATCGGCACATAGGTCACGGCATAGAACAAGGCCGGTGCTGCGGCGCAGTCGGCCAGGCTGAACGTGTCGCCCGCCACCCAGATTCGCCCTTCGAGGTGGCGGTCGATCAAGGCATACGACGAATCCAGCCGTTCCCGGGCTTGAGCCACGCCGAGCGCGTCGCGGTCGGCTTCCGGGCGCAGCAGGTTCGCGGTGAAAGCCTGCATCGGCGTCATCACGTACAGGTCGAACAGGCGGTCCCAGAGACGCACTTCAAGCGCCGCGTCCACATCGGTCGGGACAAGCACGCGGCCAAGGCTGGCATGGCGGCGCTGCAAATGCTCGATGATGATGCTCGTCTCCGGAACGGGCTGCCCCTGGTCCACCAGCAGGGGCATCCTGCCGGTTGGCCACAGGGCCAGGAACGCCAGACGCTCGGCCGGGTCGGCCAGGTTCAGCAGGCGCTTTTCCACCTCGATGCCCAATTCGTCGAGCGCGATGAGCACCTTGTGGCAATACGACGACAGTGGGTGGTAGTGAAGGGTGAGTGCTGTCATGTGCTCGTGCGCAGATCTCGGAAACGAAAATGTCGAGGCAGCAGACCTTCTGGTCAAGAGGCCAGCAAGACCCGGCGTTGTGCATGTCGGCAATTCGGCTTGCGCTGCGACTGGCCAGAGCCCGCGGCCACAGACTTCGCGTCGATCGGTGAAAATCGCCGGATGACTCAAGACACCTTGCTGGCCGCATCGCCGCCGAAGCCCGCCCCGAAAATCGGCTTCGTTTCCCTTGGCTGCCCGAAAGCGCTGACCGATTCCGAGCTGATCCTCACCCAACTTCGTGCCGAGGGCTACGACACTTCCAAGACCTTTGCGGGTGCCGATCTCGTGATCGTCAACACCTGCGGTTTCATCGACGACGCGGTGAAAGAAAGCCTCGACACGATCGGCGAAGCGCTGGCCGAGAACGGCAAGGTGATCGTCACGGGCTGCCTCGGCGCCAAGGCCGGCGAGGGCGGCGGCAACCTGGTGCGGCAGATGCACCCGAGCGTGCTCGCCGTGACCGGGCCACACGCCACCAACGAAGTGATGGACGCGGTCCATCTGCACAGCCCGAAACCGCACGACCCGTTCATTGACCTGGTGCCCGCCCAGGGCGTGAAGCTCACGCCGCGCCACTACGCCTACCTGAAGATCAGCGAAGGCTGCAACCACCGCTGCTCGTTCTGCATCATCCCGAGCATGCGCGGCGACCTGGTCTCGCGGCCGATCGGCGACGTGCTCGGCGAAGCGCAGCGCCTGTTCGAAGCCGGCGTGAAAGAGCTGCTCGTGATCAGCCAGGACACGAGCGCCTATGGCGTGGACGTGAAGTTCCGCACCGGCTTCTGGGACGGCCGCCCGGTCAAGACCCACATGACCGACCTGTGCGAGAAGCTCGCCGAGATCGCCGCGGCCCATGGCGCGTGGGTACGGCTGCACTACGTCTACCCGTACCCGCATGTCGACGCGATCCTGCCGCTCATGGCCAGCGGCGGCATCCTGCCCTACCTCGACGTGCCGTTCCAGCACTCGCACCCCGACGTGCTCAAGCGCATGAAGCGGCCCGCCAGCGGCGAGAAGAACCTGGAGCGTTTGCAACGCTGGCGCGAAGCCTGCCCCGAAATAGTGATTCGCAGCACCTTCATTGCCGGCTTTCCGGGTGAGACCGAAGCCGAGTTCGAGCACCTGCTCGGTTTCATGCAGGAAGCGCAGATCGACCGCGCGGGCTGCTTTGCTTACTCGGCCGTGAATGGCGCGACCGCGAACGACCTGCCCGGCATGCTGCCGATCGAACTGCGCGAAGAGCGGCGCGCGCGTTTCATGGCGGTCGCCGAAGCCGTGTCGGCCGCGAAACTGCAGCGCCGCGTGGGGGCGAGCATGCAGGTGCTGATCGATTCGGCGCCCGCGCTCGGCCGCAAGGGCGGCGTGGGCCGCTCGTATGCCGACGCGCCCGAGATCGACGGCAACGTGAAATTGCTGCCGCCCGAAAAAGCGTCCAAGACCCTGAAGGTGGGTGAGTTCACGCGCGTGAAGATCGTCGGCACGCAGGGCCACGATCTGGTCGGCCAGCCGGTGTGAGCGCCACATGAGCGAACACAAGAGCGACCCCAAGACCACCGGCCTGATCCACCACCCGTACCAGCCGCCGGCCGGCTTCGACGCGCCGCAGCCCGGCGTCTTCAAGGCCTCGACCGTGATCTTCACGAACGTGGCGGCGATGCGCGCGCGCAACTGGAAAGAGAAAACCGGCTACACCTACGGCCTGCACGGCACGCCGACCACCTTCACGTTGGAGGAGCGCATCGCGTCGCTCGAAGGCGGTGCGCACTGCGTGCTGGTGCCGAGCGGGCTGGCGGCGATCA
>JBDTTU010000119.1:0-11673 GCA_039930465.1 Burkholderiales bacterium | reverse complement strand
CTTCAACGCCCACCTGCGCGGCTGGGCCGAGCAGCTCTTCGATGCCGTCGCCTCGCGCCCGCGCGCCGACTTCTACCGCGCCGTGGCCGGTTTCGCGCGCGACTTCTTCGCCGTGGAAGCGCAGGGCTTCGATCTGCTGGAGGCGTGACAGGCTTGCTTGCACGAAGCTGACACCGCAGCGCGCCGCACGGGCATCGAGCTACGGACTCACCCTGATGACGCTATGAACTATCGTGCATACATTCGGTGCATCCTTGCGGGCTCGGCCTCGCAGGGTTTGCCTTGGGGCGAGTGCTTTACCTGGAGTCGTAAGCCATGAGTATCAAAGCCAGTGACCAAACGCCCGGCAACGTGCCGAACCCGCTGAAGCGCCGCGGCCTCCTGATCGGTGCTGGCGCCGCAGGCGCTGCCGCCCTGGCGGTCAAGGTGATGCCTGGCGTCGCACCGGTGGCGCCCGTTGTGCTTGCTGCGAAGAAGGTCATCGACCCCGCAGGCGGCTACCAGGTCACGCCGCACGTGCTGCGTTACTACGAAACCACCCGATCCTGACCCCGAGGCGCTCGGCCCTTCCGCTGGTTCGCCTCCCAGTTCCCCGTTCGGCTCGCAGGAGAAATCATGCTGCTCACGCGCAAGTCCAGCCACGCGACATCGCTCGCGCCTTCATCACTCGTCACGAGCCTCGCACGGGGCGTGTCGCGCGCCATTCCCACGATGGACCGGCGCTCGTTCTTGCGCCGCTCGGGTCTGGGCGTCGGTGCCGGCCTGGCCACCGCACAACTCACGCTGGTGCAGAAGGCGCAGGCGGCCGATGCGCCCGCCGCCGGCAACGGCAGCAAGGTCGAAGTCAAGCGCACCGTCTGCGGGCACTGCTCGGTCGGTTGTGCCGTCGATGCGGTGGTCGAAAACGGCGTGTGGGTGCGCCAGGAACCGGTGTTCGACTCGCCCATCAACCTCGGCGCGCACTGCGCCAAGGGCGCTGCGTTGCGCGAGCACGGACACGGCGAGCACCGCCTGCGCACGCCGATGAAACTCGTCAACGGCAAGTACCAGAAGATCAGCTGGGACGTGGCGCTCGATGAAATCAGCGCCAAGATGCTCGAGCTTAAGAAGGCCAGCGGCCCCGATTCGGTATTCATCGTCGGCTCGAGCAAGCACAACAACGAGCAGTCGTACCTGCTGCGCAAGTGGGTCAGTCTCTGGGGCAGCAACAACTGCGACCACCAGGCGCGCATCTGCCACAGCACCACCGTGGCCGGCGTGGCCAACACGTGGGGGTATGGCGCGATGACCAACTCCTACAACGACATGCGCAACTCGAAGGCGGCGATGTACATCGGCTCGAACGCCGCCGAAGCGCACCCGGTGTCTTTGCTGCACATGCTGCATGCCAAGGAAACCGGCTGCAAGATGATCGTGGTCGACCCGCGCTTCACGCGCACCGCGGCCAAGGCCGACGACTTCGTGCGCATCCGTTCGGGCGGCGACATTCCGTTCGTGTTCGGGCTGGTTTATCACATCTTCAAGAACGGCTGGGAAGACAAGAAGTACATCGCAGATCGCGTCTACGGCATGGACAAGGTGCGCGACGAGATCATGGCGAAATGGACACCCGACAAGGTGCTCGAAGCCTGCGGCGTCGACGAAGCGACCTGCTACAAGACTGCCAAGACGCTCGCCGACAACCGCCCGAGCACGGTGGTGTGGTGCATGGGCCAGACCCAGCACACCACGGGCAACGCGGTGGTGCGCGCTTCTTGCATCCTGCAGCTCGCGCTCGGCAACGTGGGTGTGAGCGGTGGTGGCACCAACATCTTCCGCGGCCACGACAACGTGCAGGGCGCCACCGATGTCGGACCCAACCCCGACTCGCTGCCCGGCTACTACGGCCTGGCCGAAGGTTCGTGGAAACACTTCGCGAAAGTGTGGGACGTCGACTTCGAGTGGATCAAGAAGCAATACGCGCCCGGCATGATGACCAAGCCCGGTATGACGGTCTCGCGCTGGATCGACGGCGTGCTCGAGAAGAACGAGCTGATCGACCAGGAAAGCAATCTGCGCGGGCTGTTCTTCTGGGGCCACGCGCCGAACTCGCAGTCGCGCGGGCTCGAGATGAAGAAGGCGATGGACAAGCTCGACCTGCTCGTCGTGATCGACCCGCACCCGTCGGCCACCGCGGCGATGGCGGCCATGCCGAGCAAGGCCGACGAGTTGAACCCGAACCGCGCCACCTATTTGCTGCCGGCCTGCACGCAGTTCGAGACCTCGGGTTCGGTGACCGCTTCGAATCGCTCGATCCAGTGGCGCGAGAAAGTGATCGAGCCGCTCTGGGAATCGCGCACCGACCACATGATCATGTACCAGCTGGCCGAGAAGCTCGGTTTCGGCAAAGAGTTCGTGAAGAGCCACAAGCTGGTTGCCGGCAGGGGCGGCATGATGGAACCCGAGGTCGAGTCTGTGCTGCGCGAGATCAACCGCGGCATGTGGACCATCGGCTACACCGGCCAAAGCCCCGAGCGGCTGAAAGCGCATATGCGCAACATGAACGTCTTCGACGTGAAGACGCTCAAGGCCAAGGGTGGCATCGACAAGGAAACCGGCTACAAGCTCGACGGCGATTATTTCGGCCTGCCGTGGCCGTGTTACGGCACACCCGAGCTTAAGCACCCGGGTTCGCCGAACCTGTACGACACCTCCAAGTCGCTGATGGAAGGCGGCGGAAACTTCCGCGCCAACTTCGGCGTGGAGCGCGATGGTGTGAACCTGCTCGCTGAAGACGGCTCGCATTCCAAGGGCGCAGAAATCACGACCGGCTACCCCGAATTCGACCACCTGTTGCTGAAGAAACTCGGCTGGTGGAACGACCTGACCGACGCCGAGAAGACGGCGGCCGAGGGCAAGAACTGGAAGACGGATCTTTCGGGCGGCATTCAGCGTGTGACCATGGCGCACGGCTGCCACCCGTTCGGCAATGCCAAGGCGCGAGCTGTCGTCTGGAACTTCCCCGACCCGATTCCGCAGCACCGTGAAGCGCTGTACTCGACGCGGCCCGACCTGATCGCCAAGTATCCAACCCACGACGACAAGAAGGCGTTCTGGCGCCTGCCCACGCTCTACAAGAGCGTGCAGGAGAAGAACAAGGACATCGGCAAGACCTACCCGCTGATCATGAGCTCGGGTCGGCTGGTTGAGTACGAAGGCGGCGGCGAAGAAACCCGCTCGAACCCGTGGCTGGCCGAGCTGCAGCAGGAAATGTTCGTCGAGATCAACCCGGCGACCGCGAACGACCGCGGCATCCGCAACGGCGAAGACGTGTGGGTCACCACACCCACCGGCGCGAAGCTGACGGTGAAGGCGCTGGTCACCGAGCGCGTAGACCGCGAAACGGTCTGGCTGCCGTTCCACTTTTCGGGCCGCTGGCAGGGCGCTGACCTGCAGCAGTACTACCCCGACGGCACCGCGCCGCTGATTCGTGGCGAGGCCGTCAACACCGCCACGACCTACGGTTACGACAGCGTGACGATGATGCAGGAAACGAAAACCACTGTTTGCCAAGTGCAACGGGCGACAGCCTGACGCTCGCAGAACCACACCGGAGAATCCGATGGCAAGAATGAAGTTCATCTGCGACGCCGAGCGTTGCATCGAATGCAACGGTTGCGTCACCGCCTGCAAGGCCGAGCATGACGTGCCCTGGGGCGTGAACCGGCGCCGCGTGGTCACGCTGAACGATGGCATTGCCGGCGAGAAAAGCATCTCGGTCGCGTGCATGCACTGCTCCGACGCGCCCTGCATGGCGGTGTGCCCGGTCGACTGTTTCTACCGCACCGAAGAAGGCGTGGTGCTGCACGACAAAGACGTCTGCATCGGCTGCGGCTACTGCTCTTACGCCTGCCCGTTCGGCGCGCCGCAGTTCCCCACCAACGGCAGCTTCGGCCTGCGCGGCAAGATGGACAAGTGCACCTTCTGCGCTGGCGGCCCTGAAGCCAATGGCAGCGAGGCCGAATACGAGAAGTACGGCCGCAACCGCCTGTCCGAAGGCAAGCTGCCGGCCTGCGCCGAAATGTGTTCGACCAAGGCCTTGCTCGGCGGTGATGGCGACGTGGTCGCCGACATCTTCCGCACCCGCGTGCTCAACCGCGGCAAGGGCAGCGAAGTCTGGGGCTGGGGCACGGCCTACGGCAAGCCCACGCAGACGGCCCCTGCCGCTCCGGGCGCCGCCGAGGTGAAGAAGTGAGCTGCGCGCGCGGTTTGTTCGTCGGTGCCCTCATGGCTGCGGCGCTGGCGCTCGCAGGGTGCGGCGAAAAGAAGCAGACGATGACGGGGGCGGGCAAGAAGTCCGACACCGCGCCCTGGGTCGCCGGCAGCACGGCGAATCCGGCCTTCGCCGCCGCGGGCTGGAAGGGCGGCGACAAAGCCGCCTGGGAAGAGCAGATGCGCCAGCGCAACCAGGCGCAGAACGAGTACGTGCGCTGAACGGCCGGAGGCTTTATGCGACGTTTTCTGAACCGACTGACCACCACCCGGCTCGCGGGTCTTGCCCTTGCCGCGTTGCTCGGGTTCGCGCCGATGAGCGCTGTGCTGGCGCAGAACGCGGCCGCACCCGCGGCATCTGCCGCCAACGGGCCACCGCCCGGCTTCGTTGCGCCTGCGGAGCCCCAGGCCGGTGAAAGCAACGCGCAGCGCGCGAAGAGCCAGCCGGGCAACAACGCGCCGTTCTGGCGCGCGGTGCGCGAGTCGGGCAACGAGAAAGGCACGAGCAGTCTGCCGGGGGCCGAGAAGGGCGTGTTGATCCAGGCGTTCACGCAGTACCCCGGCTCACGCCTGAGCACCGCTGGCGAAGCCTGGCGGCAGGTGCGCAACCAGTGGATCATTCCCTACGGCGGCGCGCTGTTCCTGATCACGCTGCTGGCGATCGCCCTGTTCTATTTTACGAAGGGCTCGCTCGGCGGCCACGGCCAGCACACCGGCCGCGTCATCGAACGGTTCACCTACTTCGAGCGCGCGGCCCACTGGAGCAACGCGATTGCGTTCTGCGTGCTGGCGATCTCGGGCCTGGTGATGGCCTTCGGCAAGTTCACGCTGCTGCCCATCATGGGCCACACGCTGTTCGGCTGGCTGAGTTACCTGCTGAAGACCGCGCACAACTTTGCCGGGCCGCTGTTTGCGGTGTCGCTCGTGATCGTGTTCGTCGTCTTCGTGCGCGACAACTTCCCCGGCCGCGGCGACCTGGCCTGGTTGCGCAAGGGCGGGGGTTTGATGGGTGGCAGCGAGCCGCCTTCGGGCCGTTTCAACGCCGGCGAGAAGATCATCTTCTGGGGCGGTGTGTTCATGCTCGGGTTCTTCGTCGTCAGCTCGGGCCTGACGCTCGACAAGCTGCTGCCGGGCCTGGCTTATTCGCGCGGCGACATGCAGATCGCGCACATGATCCACGCCGTTTCCACGGTGCTGATGATGTGCATGTTCCTCGGCCACATCTACCTGGGCACCATTGGCATGAAAGGCGCCTACAAGGCGATGAAGACCGGTTATGTAGATGAAGGCTGGGCCGAAGAGCACCATGCGCTCTGGCACGCCGACATCCGGGCCGGCAAGATCCCGGCGCAGCGCACCCGGCCGGCCGCGCCGCCGGAGCCGGTGCAGCCTTCCCCTTCCGTTTGAGCGAAAGACCCACCATGCGCCTTGCCCTTGCCGTGTTGACGACCGCGCTGGCCCTGCCGGCATTTGCCAAGCTGCCGCCGCCGAGCGACGAAGCCAAGGCCAAGGCGGCCGAAGCTGCGCTGAAGACCGCCTGGAGTGGCAAGGTCGCTGGTTACCAACTCTGCAAGGCGATGAACAAGGCGGCAGCTGCCTACCAGGCCAACGCGAAAATGGCTGGCAAAGCGCCTGCCGCGCCCGTCGCCACGCCGCCCTGTGCCGACCCGGGCGCCTTTGTTTCACCGGCCGCCACGCCGCCGCTAGAAGCGGCCGGGGCACATTCACCGGCCACCACCACAGGCGCGCCGCCGAGCTCGAAGGCGACGTCTGCAGAGCTCAAGCCTGCCCCGAAAAAATAGTCGCAGCGAGCTCGGCCGCGCGTTGACGTGCGGCCCATTGCGTACAGTCGGGCCCATGCACAAGACCGACCCCGCGGCGCTGCCGCGCCTGACGGCCGCCAGCGCGCCGCTCACGCACGAAGTGAGCGTGAGAGACGAGTTCGGCTCCGAGCGCCGCATCGCGATTCCCGCCGAGCGCGCGCTCACCGTGTTCGTCGACAAGCGCGAACTCGTCACGCTGATGACGCTGGGCGCCGCGCCCGAGCTGCTGGTGCTTGGTTACCTGCGCAACCAGCGGCTGGTCGATTCGGTGGCCGACATCGAATCGATCACCGTCGATTGGGACGTGCAGTCTGCCGCCGTGAAGACCCGCGCCGGCATCGAGCGCTTCGACGAAAAGACCGCCAAGCGCGTGGTGACGACCGGTTGCGGCCAGGGCACGGTGTTCGGCGACATGATGAGCGAGCTCGACACGCTGCAGTTGCCTTCGGTAAACGAGGTTTCGGCGCGCTTGAGCCAGCGCACGCTGTACGGGCTGCTCAACGCCGTTCGCCTGCAAGAGAGCACCTACAAATCGGCTGGCTCGGTGCATGGCTGCGCGCTGTTCCGGCAAGACGAGCTGCTGACCTTCGTGGAAGACGTAGGCCGCCACAACGCCATCGACACCATCGCCGGCTGGATGTGGTTGAACGGCCTCTCGGGCGAAGACAAGATCTTCTACACCACCGGCCGGCTGACCAGCGAGATGGTGATCAAGTCGGCGCAGATGGGCGTGCCGATCATCGTGTCACGCAGCGGCGTTACGCAGATGGGCCACGAGGTGGCCACGCAACTCGGGCTGGCGCTGTTTGGGCGGGCCACCAACAGGCACTTCATCTGCTACTGCGGCTTCGCGCGCTTCGACGCGCAGCCTGAGCCGGCGCGCGAATAACAGCGGCGGGGTTCAGGCGATGCGCGCCAGGTCGCGCAGTACCGTCGGCCCGGCGCGGCGCTCGATCTCGGTCAGCAGCGGGCGGTTCCAGCCGAGCATGAACATCAGCTCGGCCACCACGAACATCGGCCCGACGAGCAGGCCGACGATGTCGTCGACGAAGGCGGGCTTCTTGCCTTCGTACCAGTGGCCGACAAACTGGATCAGCCAGCCGACCACGAACATGCCCAGGCCCCAGGCCAGCCATGCGGTGAAACTGCCGTAGGCGACCTGATGGGCCAGCAGCATCAGTGTGCCGACGACCGCGCTGACGGCCACGCCCAGCGTCAGGTTGCCGCGTGAGAGGTACCACGCTGCCGCCAGCCCGAAAGCCAGCCAGGCCGGGCTCAGTGCCAGGCCGCGAAACGCGAATGCCGGCCGGGCCAGCAGCACCCCTACCGCGAACACGATCATCGGTACACCGATGAAATGGCTGACGATGTTGCGCCGGTCGCGGTGGTACTCGGCGTATTGACTCAGCAGGTCGGTTGCGGCGCGCATGGGTGTCTCCGGGGTCGAACTGCTGCAAATGGTAGGCCAATCGGGCCGGCTGCGCCACACGGAAACGGCTGGTTTCAAGGGGGCTTCTCTGCCGTCTCCCTACAATCGCCCCACTGATTCCGAGGCCACCAGCACATGAGCATCAAGAGCGACAAGTGGATCCGCCGCATGGTCGAGCAGACCGGCATGATCGAACCGTTCGAGCCGGGCCAGGTGCGGCAGAACGCCGACGGGCAGAAGATCGTGAGCTACGGCACCAGCAGCTACGGTTACGACATTCGCTGCGCGCCGGAGTTCAAGGTCTTCACGAACATCTACAGCACCGTCGTCGACCCGAAGAATTTCGACGAGAAGAGCTTCGTCGACATCAACGCCGACGTTTGCGTGATTCCGCCCAACAGCTTCGCGCTGGCGCGCACGCTGGAGTACTTTCGCATCCCGCGCAACGTGCTGACGATCTGCCTGGGCAAGAGCACCTACGCGCGCTGCGGCATCATCGTCAACGTCACGCCGTTCGAGCCCGAATGGGAAGGTTACGTGACACTTGAGTTCAGCAACACCACGCCGCTGCCCGCCAAGATCTACGCTGGCGAGGGTTGCGCCCAGGTGCTGTTCTTCGAGAGCGACGAAGTCTGCGAGACCAGCTATAAGGACCGGGGCGGCAAGTACCAGGGCCAGCGTGGTGTCACACTGCCCAAAGCCTAGTCGCCAAGGAGCACACGATGAAATGGGAAGGCAACCGTGAGAGCGAGAACGTCGAAGACGTGCGCGGCAGCAGCGGGGGTGGCGGTGGGGGTTTCCGCCTCGGCGGCGGGCGGGGCATCGGCCTCGGCACGATCGCCATCGCTCTGGTGGGCGGCTGGATCTTCGGCATCAACCCACTGACGATCCTGGGCGTGCTCGGTGGCGGCGGCTCACCGATGGAGCAGTCGCAGCCGCAAACGCCCGGTGCCAAACCACCGGCCGGCGACAAGCAGGCGCAGTTCGTGTCGGTCGTGCTCGCCAACACCGAAGACGTGTGGCAGGCGCAGTTCAAGCGCATGGGTGCCACCTACCAGGCGCCCAAGCTGGCGATCTTCAGCGGCGCCTACCCGACCGCCTGCGGCCAGGGCCAGTCTGCGATGGGGCCTTTTTATTGCCCGGGCGACCAGAAGGTCTACATCGACCTGCGCTTCTTCGACACCATGCGCACCCAGCTCGGCGCGGGTGGCCAGTTCGCGCAGGCGTACGTGATCGCGCACGAAGTCGGCCACCACGTGCAAGACCTGATGGGCATCACCGGCAAGGTCGACGCGATGCGCGGCCGCGTGAACCAGGCGCAGCAAAACGCGCTGAGCGTGCGGGTCGAGCTGCAGGCCGATTGTTTTGCCGGCATCTGGGCCCACGACTCGCAGCAGAGCAAGCAGTGGCTGGAGCAGGGCGACATCGAATCGGCGCTGAACGCCGCCACGCAGATCGGTGACGACACGCTGCAGCGCCGCTCGCAAGGGCAGGTCGTGCCCGAGAGCTTCACGCACGGCAGCAGCGCGCAGCGGGTGGGCTGGTTCAAGCGCGGCTTCGAGAGCGGCGACGTGAAGCAGTGCGACACCTTCAGCGCAAAGCAGTGATCCAGTCGCAGCGCAGCCGCCCGCTGCGGTGAAGCCGGGTGCGCAACGCCACGTAGAGGCCGGGCAGGAACAGCACGGCAATGCTGGCCACCTCGGCCCAGGGCATGCCGATCAGCAGCGCGGCGGGCGCACCGACCCAGCCCGTGACCCAGAGCGTCAAGACCCCGTCCCAGATGTTTTTTTCCACCGGGTGATCGCGCCAGTGCCGCCGGTGCCAGACCTTGAGCGCGTGCAATTGCTGCAGTTTCAAAGAAGCCTCCGCGAAGACTGCTTCGGTGAAGCTTAGTCTCAGTCGCGGCGCCCGCAACCCCCAGCTTTCCGCCGGGCGACGCCGCTGCGCGATCAGCCCGGAACGGTGCCCGGCAGCAGGATGTTCCGGTCGACGTTCTGGATGTTCGTGTGGCCGCAGAAGGCCATCGTCACGTCGAGCTCCTTGGCGATGATCTCGAGCGCCTTGGTGACGCCGGCTTCGCCCATCGCCCCCAGCCCGTAGAGGAACGAGCGGCCGATCATGGTGCCGCGCGCGCCCAGCGCCACGGCCTTGAGCACGTCCTGGCCCGAGCGGATGCCGCCGTCCATCCAGACTTCGATCATCTTGCCCACGGCCTGCGAGATCTGCGGCAGCGCAGCGATCGAAGAAGGCGCGCCGTCGAGCTGGCGGCCGCCGTGGTTCGAGACGATCAGCGCGTCGGCGCCGCTTTCGGCGGCCAGGCGTGCGTCTTCTTCGTCCATGATGCCTTTCAGAATCAGCTTGCCGCCCCAGCGCTTCTTGATCCACTCGACGTCGTTCCAGTCGAGCTTGGGGTCGAACTGCTCCTTGGTCCAGGTGGACAACGACGTCATGTCGCTCACGCCCTTGGCATGACCGATCAGGTTGCCGAAGCCGTGCCGTTTTGTGCCCGCCATGCCCAGGCACCAGCGTGGCTTGGTCAGCAGGTTCAGGATGTTCGCGAGTGTCGGCTTCGGCGGTGCCGTCATGCCGTTCTTGATGTCCTTGTGGCGCTGGCCCATGACCTGCAGGTCGAGCGTGAGCACCAGCGCGCTGCAGTTCGCGGCCTTGGCGCGGTCCATCAGGCGCTCCATGAAGTCGCGGTCGCGCATCCAGTAGAGCTGGAACCAGAACGGCGCTTTCGTTGCGGCCGCGATGTCTTCGATCGAGCAGATGCTCATGGTCGAGAGCGTGAAGGGAATGCCGAACTTCTTCGCCGCGACCGCGCCGAGAATTTCGCCGTCGGCGTGCTGCATGCCGGTGAGGCCGGTCGGTGCGATCGCCACCGGCATGGCTGTCTCGGTGCCCGCCATCGTCGTGCGGATGCTGCGGTTGTCCATGTTGACGGCTACACGCTGGCGCAGCTTGATCTTCTGGAAGCCGCTCTCGTTGTCGCGGTAGGTGCCCTCGGTGTACGAGCCGGAATCGGCGTAGTCGTAGAACATGCGTGGCACGCGCTGTTCAGCGAGTACGCGCAGATCTTCTATGCAGGTGATGACGGGCATCGCAGTGTCTCCGGGTGAACTTCCAGTCGTTACCCGGCATGCTAACGGCAGCGCCGCGGCCTGAAGTTGATTTGCACCGGCGCCTTCAGCGGCAGAGGCATGCTCCCTGCAGCCCCGGGTTCAGGGCGTGTTGACGATCTCGCGGTGCATCGGTGCAAGCCTGGCGAGCAGCTTGTTCTGGGTGGTGAAAGCAATGCCTTGCGCGTCCATGCTCTGCTGCAGCACTTCGACCAGCGCGTTGAAGTCGCCCTTGGTCACGTCGATGCCGGCGTGGGCCTTTTTCATGTCCGGGCCTTTCAGTTTGCACGGGCCGCCCGAGACTTCGCAGAACTGGGCGACGAGCTGTGCCTTCACGTGCTTGTGGTCCACGTCCTTGAAGAAGGGGCCCATGCGCTTGTCGGCGAGCAGCCGGGTCATGAAGTCGTCCATCAGCATCACCAGCGCGGCCTGGCCGCCGAGCTGCTGGTACAGCGTGTCGTCGGTCTGTGCCAACGCGGGCTGGGTGAGCGCGGCGCTGGCGGCAAGCACCGCGCCGAACAGGGCCGCACGAGCCGGAAAAAAGAGTTTGAGTCGCATCGATGTGTCCTTGAACGCCGGCGTCAGAAGGCGAGCTGGGCCGAAACGTAGCCGCCGGTCTGGCGGGTGTGGCCGACGATGTTGCCGAGGTCGACATACGCGGCGGTGATCGACACGGTCTTGGTCGGCGCCCAGACGACGAACAGGTCCTTCCAGGCCTGCTCTTCGAAGGCAGCGCCCGCAAAGGCCAGGTTGTTCGGCTTGAAGCGGTATTCGGCACCGATGGCGATGTTCTTGCTGAGCAGCCAGGCGAGCGAAAACTCGGGCTTGACGCTGTAGCTTGCCTTGTCGGCCGAGCCGAAGCCGAGCAGGCCGTTCTGGTTCGCCTTGGTCGCGCGCAGCGTGCCGTTGACCAGAATGCCTTGGGCGAGGAAGAGTTTGGTCGCGCTGATGTAGAGATCAACGCCGTCGCGCTTGGCCGAGACCGAATCGAGCACACCGCCGACCGCGGGGCCCGGGTTGACGCGTTTGAACTCGGCGCCCAGCGCGATCT
>JBDTTU010000118.1:0-12024 GCA_039930465.1 Burkholderiales bacterium | reverse complement strand
TCATCGCGTCTTGTTGGTGGTCAGGGACTTCCCTTCTGCCGCCCACGCTCCTAGGCGCAAACCGCAGCGATGCCAACTGGCATCGCGAGGATTTGCAACGACGCCAGGCAGCCAAAGACGCGGTTTTATGTTCCACACCGTGCGAAACACTGCACTAGATTCCGCCCTCTCCGGAGTAGCTCGATGAAGCTCAAGAAAATCGCCCTCGGCTCGCTTGCGGTGCTGGTTCTGGCCGGAACCGCCGCCTGGTTCAGCCTCGACAAGGAAACACGCGCCTTGCTGGCCACCCTGCCGACCAACCGCGACCTGCTGTTCTGGAGCCAGCCTCAGCGCGATGCCGCGTTTCGCGCGCTCGACCGGCTGCCGGTGCTGGCGAAATCGCGCACCATCGCCGCGAGCGGCACGCCCGCACCGCTGCCGCCCGGGCCACCCCTGAAGCTGCCGCTCGATGTGGACGCCTACATGGCGGGCCAGCGCAGCGCGGCGCTGCTGATCGTGCAGGACGGCAAGCTGCGCCTCGAACGCTACGGTCTGGGCTTCGACGGCAGCGGGCGCTGGACCAGTTTTTCGGTGGCCAAGTCGATGAGTTCCACGCTGTTGGGCGCAGCGCTGCGCGACGGCCACATCAAGAGCATGGACGACAAGGTCAGCGACTACATCCCGCAGATGAAAGGCTCGGCCTACGACGACGTGAGCGTCCGCCAGCTGCTGACGATGAGCTCGGGCATCCAGTGGAACGAGGATTACACCGACCCGAACTCCGACGTGGCGCGCTTCAACAACCACCAACCCGAAGAAGGCATGGACGCGACCGTGAGCTACCTGCGCCGCTTGCCACGCGCAGCGCCGGCCGGCACCCGCTGGAACTACAGCACTGGCGAGACCAACCTGGTCGGCGTACTGGTGAGCCAGGCGACGAAGAAAACCTTGTCGGCCTACCTGAGCGAAAAGGTCTGGGCGCCGGCCGGCATGGAACAACAGGCGACCTGGCTGCTCAGCCGCACCGGCCAGGAGATCAGCGGCTGCTGCGTGCAGGCGGCATCACGCGACTTTGCCCGTTTCGGGCTCTTCATCCTGAACGGTGCACGCGTCAACGGCCAGAGCATCGTGCCCGAAGGCTGGCTGCTTGAGGCCACGACCGAACGCATCGGCATCGGCCAACCAGGCCGTGGTTACGGCTACCTGTGGTGGACGTACACCGATGGCAGCTTCGCCGCGCGTGGCATCTTCGGCCAGGGCATCTTCATCGACCCGAAGCGCAAGCTCGTGATCGCCTCGAATGCCAACTGGGCCGGCGGAGCGCGCGACCCCGTGGCCAGCCCCGCGCGCGAGGCCTTCTACAAAGCGGTGCAGAAAGCGGTTGACGACGAGCTTGCCGCCACGACGGGCGCCGGCTCGCCGCGGTGAGCTTCGGCGGCTGGGTTCACGCGCCCGGAATCAGGTGAGACGCCGGGAAGCCGCCGTGAGCTTCACTCGGCGTCTATGCCGGCCGCCTTGATCACCTTCCCCCACTTCAGCGTTTCGGCGGCCTGGAACTTCGCCAGTTCTTCGGGGGTCGTGGTCCACGGCTCCGAGCCGGCGGATGCGAAGAAGGTTTTCGCGGCAGCACTTTTCACCGCGGCCACCAGCAGTTCGTTCAGCCTGGCCACCACGGGTGCGGGCGTTCCGGCCGGAACGTAGGCGGCGAACCAGTAGCCCATGTCGTAACCCTTCACGCCGGCCTCATCGATCGTCGGCACGTCGGGCAGCATCGAACTGCGCTTCTGGCTCGAATAGCCCAGCGCGCGCAGCTTGCCTGCCTTCACTTGCGGCACGCCGGTCGAGGTGTCGGTGATCATCAGGTCGATCTGGCCACCGAGCAGATCGGTGATCGCCATCGGATTGCTCTTGTAGGGCACATGCAAGATGTCGGTGCCACTCAGTTGTTTGAACATCTCGCCGGCAACGCGGCTCGACGAACTTCCGCTGCCGAAACTCAGCTTGCCGGGGTTCTTCTTCGCCGCCGCCACGAGGTCGGCCACGCTCTTGTACGGCGATGCCGCGTTCACCACCAGCACTTGCCCGCCCTTGCCCAGGCCGGTGACCGGGGCGAAGTCTTTCACGGCGTCGTACGGCAGCTTCTTGTACAGGTGCTGGTTGGCCGCGTGCGTGGTGTTGGTCGTGATCAATACCGTGTAGCCATCGGCCGCGGCGTGCGCCGAGGCCTGTGCAGCCATCATGCCGCTCGCGCCGGCCTTGTTGTCCACGACCACGGCCTGCTTCGTCTGCTCGGTGATCGACTGGCCGAGGGCGCGGGCGAGTTGGTCGGTCGCACTGCCGGCCGCGAAGGGCACGACGAAGACGATCGGCTTGGCTGGGTAGGCCTGAGCCAGGGCAGTGGTCGGCAAGATCGCGGCAGCGAACGCGGCGGCAGCAACAGCCGTCAGGCTCCGGCGGGAAAGCGGGGTCTTGGTCATGGTCATGGTTCTTTGTCTCTCGAAAGTGGGTTGGGGATGACGACGATCAGCCGGAGCCGACCAGGTGTGGAATCAGTTCGGTGGGCAGCTCGAGCGGCAGATCGAGCAACAGGAATGACAGTGCCTTGCCGTGCGTGTCGAGGTTCAGCGAGTCGTTGACGCCCCCGTCGAGCACACCATCGAGCACAAAATTCATCGCATGCAGATTGGGCAGGAGGTAGCGCTGCACCGAGCTTGGCCGGCGGTGGGCGAACTGGCGCGCCACCGCTTCTTCGGTGATCTGCTCGACCAGCAGCGGCCACAAGGCGGGGTGCCAAGCGATCACACTGATGTTCGAACGATCGCCTTTGTCGCCGGTGCGGCCATGCGCGGCGCGATGCAGCGGCACCGTGATGCGCTTGTTCATCATGCGGCGGCCTCGATGAAACGGTGCCGCGCCGGCACCGACTCGCGTGGTACCAGGCAAGACACCGTGCCGAGCCTCGGCCGCAACGCGGTGCGCACGCCGCCGCCGCCGGCCGGGCCGCAACAGTACAAGGCGGTGACTTCGCGCAAGAGGCGCTCTGCCTTCGCGCGGTCGGCATGCTTGAGTGCCACGCGCAAGCGCACGTCGCGGGCTTCGCTCGGCACCTGCCCGGCCAGCCAGCGGCCGGCATCATCGCCGAAGACACTCGCCACACCGATGAGGTCAACCCGCAAGGGCCCGAGGCCTTCGAGCCGTTGCCGCAGCACGTCGGCAGCCAGCCGTGCACGCGCCTCGGCGCGAACGCCGGCATAAGAAATCTCGCCTTCGGCCAGCCATCCGGTTTCGTGGCAGATGTTGACCTTCAGGCTGCTCGGGCGCGCGTGCCCGCGCACACCGCTCAGCCTCACCCTGTCGGGGCCGAGCTCGACGACTTCGGCCTCGGTGATGTCGGCCACCACGTCTGGCGTGAGGTACGCGCTCGGGTCGTGCACTTCGTAGAGCAGTTGCTCCTTGACGGTGTGAACGTCGATGCGTCCGCCGGTGCCGGGCGCCTTGGAAATGACGCAGTGGCCGTCGGCATCGAGTTCGGCGATCGGGTAGCCGAGGTTGGCGAGGCCCGGCACGTCTTTCACGCCGGGGTCGGCGTAGTAGCCGCCGCTGATCTGGGCGCCACATTCGAGCAAGTGCCCGGCCATGGTCGCGCGGGCCAGCCGAGCCCAGTCGTTGCGCTCCCAGCCGAAGTGAGCCAGCGCGGGCCCCACGGTCAAGGACGGGTCGGCGACACGGCCGCAAACAAC
Source organism: Burkholderiales bacterium (assembly GCA_039930465.1). GTDB lineage: Bacteria > Pseudomonadota > Gammaproteobacteria > Burkholderiales > Burkholderiaceae_C > LMDS01. Next base: position 8,305 of record JBDTTU010000118.1, on the reverse strand, counting down.
GATCTCGGCACCGGCCAACAGGGCGTCGGCGATCGCTTCGGCGCCGAGATAGGCGTTGGCCGAAACCAGCGCCAGACCATCGGCGGCGTGCCCCAGCAGTTCGCGTTGTTCGGCACCGCTCAAGTCATCTCCCTCGACAACTGCAATCCGGGGCACGCGCAGGCCCAGTTCGCGAGCCAGCGCCACGACAAGGCGCGCCGCGCCGACCGGGTTCGCTGCACCGAAGTTGCTGACGATCCGGATGCCACCGGCCATGCACCGTTCCAGCACCGGCCTCAGCAACTCATCGAGCAAGGGCTCGTAACCCCCGTCCGGATCGGTGCGGCGCGCCAACTGCGCGAGGGCCAGCGTGCGCTCCGCCAGGGTCTCGAAGATCAACACCGAAGGGCCGCCCGCGGCGAGCATCGCATCGACGATCGGGCCGGCCGCGTCGGTGCGGTCACCCGAGAATCCAGCGGCGCATCCGATGCGCAGGTTGGGCTTGATCGCCATGGGACTGATCCTGATGGTTGCCTCCGTAGAGGATGGCCCGGGTCGGATTGCCCGTGACTTCAGGGCCCGACTCTAGGTAGACACGAACGTCCTGTGAAACGTAAACTTTCGATGAATTGATCTAAAAATCAGATGAATATCTCGACCCGCCAATTGCGCGCCTTCATCGCACTGTCGGAAGTGCGGAACTTCACCCGCGCCGCTTCGGTGTGCCACCTGTCGCAGTCGGCCTTCAGCTCGCTGATCCGCCAGCTCGAAGAGTCGCTCGAAGTCCGCCTGTTCGACCGCAACACGCGCCATGTCGAATTGACCGCCGAGGGGCAGGAGTTCGAGCTCTCGGCGCGCCGCGTGCTCGCCGAGTTCGAAGCCGCGGTGTCGGACATGCGCGCGCGGGCCACGCTTCAGCGCGGGCGTGTGTCGATCGCGCTGCTGCCGTCGTTGGCTGCAGACTGGCTGCCGGAAGTGCTGGCCGGGTTTCGCCAGGCTCACCCGGGCATCGACCTCGAAGTGGCCGACGTGCTGTCAGAGCCCTGCATCGAGCGGGTGCGCAGCGGCCAGGCCGATTTCGCGCTCGCGGCAACTCGCGCAAACACGCCCGAACTGCGTGCCGAACCGTTTTGCAGCGATGGCTTTCACCTCGTGTGCCGCAGTGATCACCCGCTCGCCGCCCTCTCCAACCCACGACCCCGGGATGTGGCAGCCTGGCCGTTCATTCACCTGTCGCGAACCTCAAGCGTGCGACAGTACATCGACGCGGCGACCTTGCCGCAGGCCTTGTCCACCGTGCTCGAGGTCGACCAGTTGGCGACCGTGGCCGGCATGGTGAGCGCCGGCCTGGGCATCAGTATCGTGCCCTCGTTGACCCTGTACCAGTTTCGATCGCCCCACCTGACCATCCGGCCCGTGAAGTGGCCGGGCTTGACGCGGCAGATCTACCTGGTGCGCAAACGCGACCGCGGGTTCTCGGCGGCCGCCGAGTCTTTTTGTGAGTGGGTGAAGGCCAGACGCCCTCAATCCGTCGCTGCGGATCGCCCGGCCCGTGCGAAACGCTCGTGACCGCAACGCGGCGCGGGCCCGGTCTCTCAGTTGCGGTAACCCGGATCGACCCGGTCGACGATGCGCTGCAAGGCATCGAACGCATCTTGCCCAGCGCCGAAGCGCGAGTCGAACTGCAGCGAGTCGCGCACACAGCCTTCGAGCACCGGCTGCGCGATGGCGCGCGGCTGGCCCATCGCGAGCGTGGCGAGCTGCACTTCGCAGGCGCGGTTGAGCAGCCACATCAACCCGAAAGCCTGCGCAAGCGTGTGGCCGATGGTCACCGGCCCGTGGTTGCGAAGCAGCAGCACCTGCTTGCCGCCAGCGCTGGCCAGAATGCGCTCGCCTTCGTCAGCGTGCACCGTGATGCCTTCGAACTCGTGGTACGCGACCTTGCCGAACAGCTGCGCGGCGTAGAAGTTGGTGTAGCTCAGGCCTTCTTCGAGGCAGCACACCGCCATGGTCGGCGTGGTGTGAACGTGCATCACGCAGTGGGCATCGGCCAGCGTCTCGTGGATCTTGCCGTGGAAGGTGAAGCCGGCCGGGTTGATGGGCCAGTCGCTGTGGCCGATCACCTTGCCCTTCACATCGACCTTCACCAGGTTCGACGCGCACACCTCGCTGTAGTGCAGCCCGAAGGGGTTGAGCAGGAAGTGCGCGTCGGGGCCGGGCACGCGCATCGAGATGTGGTTGTAGATCAGCTCGCCCCAACCCAGGTGGTCGAAGATGCGGTAAGCGGCCGCGAGCTGCACGCGAGCGGCCCATTCTTCGGCGGGGATTTGGGCGGGGCGGGTGTTGGTGTTGGTGTTCATCTCACTTGCTCCAATGTGTTGCGTGCCGATGTCGGAGTGCGCCAAGGGCATCGGGTAGCCGACTGCGCTCATGTCCCCCGGCCGGGCTACGCCCGTCCTCCTCCTTTACTTCGCTCCGCCGGCCACCCGACGCCCTCGGCGAGCAACGGTTGAGGATCAGGACGGTGGGGTGCTCTGCGTAGCGAAGTAAAGGAGGAGGCGCCGGCCGGAGGCCGGTGACGGGGGACATGAGCGGAGCAGAGTACCCCGGCGGCCCGATCACGCGCCGAAGGTCGAATGAGCAGCCCTAAACGAACCGAAACGCCACCGACCCAAGCGGCCCGTAGTCGGCGTGAAAGTTGTCACCTGCCACCGCGGCAGTCGGGCGTGTAAACGAGCCCGCCAGCACCACATCACCCGCATTCAACTGCTCGTCGTACGGCGCGATCTTGTTGGCCAGCCAGGCCACGCCGTTGCCCGGGTGGTTGAGCACGCCGGCGGCCAGGCCGGTCTCTTCGATCACGCCGTTCTTGTGCAGCAGCGCGCCCACCCAGCGCAGGTCGACCTCGGTCGGCTTCACTGGCCGGCCGCCGAGCACGATGCCGGCGTTGGCCGCGAAGTCGCTGATGGTGTCGAAGACCTTGCGCATCACTTTTGTCTCGCGATCGAACTGCTCGATGCGTGCGTCGATGATCTCGATCGCGGGCGTGACGTACTCGGTGGCCGAGAGCACGTCGAACAGTGTGGCGCCCGGGCCCTTGAGCGGCTTGCCGAGAATGAACGCCAGCTCTACCTCGACTCGCGGCGCGATGAAGCGGTCGATCGGGATGTCACTGCCCTGAGCGAAGAACATGTCGTCCATCAGCGGCGCGAAATCGGGCTCGTCGATCTGGCTGGCCTGTTGCATCGCGCGTGAAGTCAGGCCGATCTTGCGGCCCTTGACGGTGCGACCGCTCTGCACTTCAAGCGCCACCCAGGCGCGCTGGATCGCGTAGCCATCGTCCACCGTCATCTGCGGAAAACGTTTCGAGAAGTGGCGCAGTTGGGTGCGCGTCTGGCGCGCTTCGCGCAGTTCTTGCGCCAGCGCGTTGACGGTGTCTTGTGGCAGCATGGTTCAGACCTTCGGTGCGAACAGCGGGTGCAGGTTGCCGAGCTTGGCGTCGAAGACCTCGGCACCCACGTCGATCTGCAGCGTGACACCCACGAGGTGCTGTGCCAGCACCGGCTCGAGCGCGGCTCGGGCGGTGGCCAGCAGCGCGTCGCCGATGCGTTTTTGGATGGCTTCGCTGCGGCCACGCGCCATGCGCAGGTTCAGGTAGGCAAAGGCGTAGTCGCGCTTTCCATCGGCCACCGCGCAGTGCGCCGCGGGGTAGGCCAGAACACGCGTGCCGCCGATCGGGAACACCGGTTTGCCAGCGTCGTCGCGTTGCTCGATCATGGTGTCGGCCAGGCTGCGGCAGAGCGCGGGCAGATCGGCCTTGGTGTCGAGGTTGGGGCTGTAGAGGATCACGAGGTGGGGCATGTTGTTCCTTCCCTGCAGCTCAGGCTGGCAGCGGCGTGACCGGGAAGATCGCGTTGATCTGCCCCGTGCCCGAGCTGCCGAAATACGGGGTGACGATCTCCACGCCCTGCTCGTAACGTTCGCCGCCCAGCAGGCCGAGCAGCATCGCGGTGTCGTGCATGCCGCCTTCGCCCCAGCACTTCTCGTTGTACATCGGCAGCATCTGCAAGAAGGCTTTCCACTCGCCGCGTTTCCACATCTCGACCACGTTCAGGTCGGTCTGTTCCAGGAACGGGTCGAACACCTTGTGCATGAACTCGGGCGCGCGGCCGTTGGGCGCGAAGTGGTGCGAGAGAGAGCCGCTGGCGAACACGGCCACCGTGCCTTCGTAGTGCGCTTCGATCGCACGGCGCACCGCCAGCCCGAAACGTTCGCTGGTGGCCAGGTCGTGCCACATGCACCAGCCCGACACGCACACGACCTTGAAGTGCTGGTCGGCGTTCATGTAGCGCATCGGCACGAGCGTGCCGTATTCGAGCTCGAGCGTGGTGTCGCTGTGGGCGCGCGTGGCCACGCCCATCTCGTTGGCCACATCGGCAATCAGGTGGCCGAGCTGCGGGTTGCCGGGGTAGGCATACGGCAGGTTCTTGATGAAGTGCGGCAGCTCGTTGCTGGTGTACACACCCTCGAAGTTCGGCGCGCAATTGATGTGGTATTCGGAGTTGACGAGCCAGTGCACGTCGAACACGACGATCGTGTCTACGCCAAGTTCGCGGCACCGGCGGCCGATCTCCTTGTGGCCGTTGATGGCAGCTTCACGGCAACCCTTGTGCGGGCCATCGAGTTCCGACAGGTACATCGAAGGAACGTGCGTGATCTTGGCGGCGAGCGCGAGTTGACCCATGCTCAGGCTCCCCAATGCGGAATGTGGTGCGAGCCAAGGCTCACCGCCACGTTCTTCGGTTCCAGGAACACCTCATAGCTCCAGGTGCCGCCTTCGCGCCCGGTGCCGCTCGCCTTGGTACCACCGAAGGGCTGGCGCAGGTCGCGCACGTTCTGGCTGTTGACGAAGCACATGCCGGCTTCGACGGCCGCGGCGACGCGGTGAGCACGGCCGAGGTTTTCGGTCCAGACGTAACTCGACAGGCCGTATTGAATGTCGTTGGCCTGCGCGATCGCGTCAGCCTCGTCAACGAACGGGATCAGGCAGGCGACCGGGCCGAAGATCTCTTCCTGGGCGATGCGCATGCCGTTGTGCACGTCGGCGAAGACGGTCGGGCGCACGAAGTTGCCCTTCTTCATTGCATCGGGCATGTTTGGCGCATCGAGCCCACCGGTCAGCAGCGTGGCGCCTTCCTTCGGGCCGAGTTCGATGTAGCTGCGCACCTTGGCCAGATGGGCCGGGCTGACCATCGGGCCGATCAGCGTGGCGTCGTTCAGCGGGTCGCCGACTGCAATGCGGCTCGCGCGCTCGGCGAAGCGCTTTGCGAACTCCGCGTAGATGCTCTTCTGCACGAGGATGCGCGAGCCGGCGGTGCAGCGCTCGCCGTTGTTCGAGAAGATCATGAACAGCGCGGCGTCGAGCGCGCGCTCGAAGTCTGCGTCTTCGAAAACCACGAACGGGCTCTTGCCGCCGAGTTCCATGCTGAACTTCTTCAGGCCGGCGTTCTTCACGATGCGCTGGCCGGTGGCGGTGGAGCCGGTGAACGAGATCGCGCGCACGTCGGGGTGGCCACACAGCGGCTCGCCGACCTCATTGCCGTAGCCGTGCACGATGTTGAGCACACCTTTGGGCAGCCCGGCTTCGGTGGCCAGCTCTCCGAACCGCGAAATGCTCATCGGCGAAAGTTCACTCATCTTCAGCACCGCCGTGTTACCGAAGGCCAGGCACGGCGCGATCTTCCAGGTGCCGGTCATGAAGGGCACATTCCACGGCGAGACCAGCGCGCACACGCCCACCGGGTGATACAGCGTGTAGTTCAGGTGCGTGGGCGTGGGGTAAGTGTGGCCGTCGACACGGGTGCACATCTCGGCGAAATAGTAGAAGTTGTCGGCAGCGCGTGGAATGAGCTGCTTGCCGGTCTGCGAGATGGTCTGGCCGGTGTCGCGGGTCTCGATCTGCGCGATCTCGGGCACGTGCTTCGCGACCAGGTCACCCAGGCGCACCATCATCTTGGCGCGTTCGGTGGCCGGCAGTGCCGCCCACTTCGGGAACGCGGCCTTGGCGGCGGCCACGGCAGCGTTCACTTCACCGGCGCCGCCAGCGGCCACTTCGGCCAACACTTCCTGCGTGGCCGGATTCACGGTCTCGAAGTAACTGCGGCCTTCCACACTCTGGCCGTCGATCAGGTGCTGAATGCGCATCATGGCTTGCCTCTATCTTCCGAAAATATCGTCGCCGACGATGGTGTTGAGCAAACGCCCAATGCCCTCGATCTCGGTCACCACCTCATCGCCCTCGTTCACGTTGACAACGCCTTCCGGTGTGCCGGTCAGGATCACGTCGCCGGGCGAGAGTGTCATGAAGCTGCTCAGGTATTCGATCAACGCCGGCACGTCGTTGATCAGGTCACGGGTGTTGCCGCGCTGCGTGACTTTGCCATTGACGAGCGTGCGCAATTCCAGCGCGTGCGGGGCGGGCACGTCGGCTGCATCGACCAGCCAGGGCCCGAGCACGGTGGCGCCGTCGCGGTTCTTCACGCGCAGGTTCGGGCGATACCAGTTCTCAAGGTAGTCGCGCACCGCGTAGTCGTTGGCCACGGTGAAGCCGGCGACAAAGCCCATCGCGTCGGCGCGTTTTACATTCTTCGCGCGGGCGCCGATCACCACCGCCAGCTCGCACTCGTAGTGCATGAAAGTCGCATCAGCGGGCCGGCGCGTGAAACCGCGGTGGCCGATGAGCGAGTTGGGGGCTTTCAGGAACGCCAGCGGTTCGTCTTTCGCGCCGATCGTCAGTTCCTTCGCCAGCTCTTTGGCGTGGTCGGCGTAGTTGATGCCGAGCGCGATGATCGTGCCCACTTCGAACGGCGGCAGCCACACCACCTGCTCTTCGGCCAGCAAGCGGCCGTCGGCAAGTTGCAGGCCATGCGCATGCGGCACAGCTTCGTGAACGGCGCCACCGAACGCGACACGGGCGCGGCGGCTCATGCCAGCACCTCTTCGGCAACCAGCGTGTTGTCGAGCCGGCCCAGGCCATCGACCACGATGCTCACGCGCTGCCCGGCCCGCGCGTGCGGCGCGCCGGTCGCCACACCGAGCATCAACACGTCGCCGGGCGAAAGCGTCATGAACTCGCTCACTTCGGCCAGCAAGCGCGCGGCCGGCCGGATGAGGCCGGTGGTGCTGTTGCGGTGCACGACCACGCCGTCGATCTCGACCTGCAACTGCAGCGCGCCAAGCGAACCCAACTGCCCCAGCGCCACGAACGGCCCGATCGGGCAGAAACCATCGCGCACCTTGAAGCGCAGCGACGGGCGGTAGTACGACGCGTGCGGCACGCTCACGTCGTTCACGATCACTGCACCGGCCACGAATGAAAGCGCTTCGGCTTCACGCACCCGGCACGCCGTGCGCCCGACCACGAGGCCGATCGTGGCGCCGATTTCGAGTTCGGTCTCGCCCGTTGGCACGACGATGGCATCACCCGCGCCAGCCCAGGTGTTGCGTGGCTTGATGTAGAGCGCCGGCGCTCTTGGCGGCGCCTTGTAGGGCAGCCCGTTCACGGCCGTGCCCAGCGCGGCGAGCGCGTCGTGGTGATTGAGCAAGATACCGTAGACGGTGCCACGGCGCGGGGTGCTGTGCATGCCACAGTTTAATCACTAACACATTAGTAATGCAAGCCATGCCCTGCCGGCCGCACCGGGTAGTTTCCCCAGGTGCCCGGCCGGGGCGAAGGCGTTTTACACTGAGATGTGAGCAAGTCACCTCAACCTTCAGCCACCGCCCTGCGCCACCGCAACCTGCCGCACCTGCTGCTGCGCGCCCGCGAAACGCTGATGGCGCACTTTCGCCCGCTGCTGGGCGGGTTCGGGCTGACGGAACAACAGTGGCGCATCCTGCGCGAAGTGGTCGAACAAGGGCCTCTCGAGCCGCGCCAACTGTGCGAGGCCTGCTCCATTTCCAGCCCGAGCATCGTGGGCGTGCTGCTGCGCATGGAAGACACCGGGCTGATCACACGCGAGCGCATGGCCCACGACCAGCGCCGCGTGCGCGTGTCGCTCACCTCGAAGAGCCGCAAGATCGCGCAGCAGCTGATTCCGCTGGTCGAACAGCGCTACGCGTTACTGGAAGCTTCGCTCGGTCTGGCCGCCATGCAAGAGGTGTATGACACGCTCGACGCGCTGTTGGCGCGCGCGCCGCGTGCCGACGAAGCGCCTGCCGATGCCACAAGCACGACACAAGCCCGGCGCCGCCGAGCGCTTGTGGCCGCTCGCTAGGAGCGTGGGCGGCAGAAGGGAAGTCCCTGACCACCAACAAGACGCGATGA
>JBDTTU010000117.1:0-12079 GCA_039930465.1 Burkholderiales bacterium | reverse complement strand
TTCGCCGACCTGATCGTCAGCAACCGCGGCGGCAACCCGGTGCGGCTGCGCGACGTGGCTTCGGTCGAAGACAGCTTCGAGACCGTGAAGACGTTCGCCAGCTTCAACGGCGAGCGCTCGATCTCGCTGGCCGTGCTGCGCCAGCCCGATGCCAACACCGTGCAGGTGGTCGATGCCGTTCGCGCGGCGCTGCCGGGGTTCCAGTCCCAGCTGCCGCAGTCGGTGAAGGTGTCGCTGGTGAATGACCGCTCGGTGTCGATCCGCGCCGCGCTGCACGACGTCACGCTCACGATGCTCGGCACCATCGTGCTGGTGGTGCTGGTGATCTTCCTGTTCCTGCGGCGCTTCGTGGCCACGATGATCCCCACGCTGTCGCTGCCGGTCTCGCTGGTGGGCGCGATCTCGCTGCTCTGGGCCTTCGGCTACACGCTCGACAACATCTCGCTGCTCGGTATCACGCTGGCGGTGGGGCTGGTGGTCGACGACGCGATCGTGATGCTCGAGAACATCATGCGGCATGTGGAAGAAGGCGTGCCGCCGTTCCAGGCTGCGCTGCGCGGTTCGCGCGAAGTGGGTTTCACGATCATCTCGATCTCGACCTCGCTGATCGCCGTGTTCATCCCGATCTTCTTCATGCCCGGCGTGATCGGGCTCCTGTTCCACGAATTTGCGGTGGTCGTGTCGCTCGCCATCATCGCGTCGGCCTTCGTCTCGCTGACGCTGGTGCCCATGCTGGCCAGCCGCTTCCTGACCGACGACGCGCACAAGAAGCGCCCCGGGGCGCTGGTGCGTTCTTTCGAGCGCGGCTTCAACGCGCTGCTCGGCGCCTACACCCGCTCGCTCGATGCGGCGCTGGGCCGGCGCTGGGTCGTGATGCTCGTGGCGTTGCTGACCTTCGTGGCAACGGCCTACCTGTTCGTCACGATTCCGAAGGGCTTCTTCCCGGAAGAAGACATCGGCCAGATCAACGTGAGCACCGAAGCCTCGGAAGACACGTCGTTCCCGGCCATGGTGCAGTTGCAGACGCGGGTGGCCGACATCTTCCGTGAAGACCCGAACGTGGCCACGGTGAATTCGTTCAACGGCGGCGGCGGTTCGCAGAACACCGGCCGCCTGTTCTTGAACCTGAAGCCGCGCGGCGAGCGCAAGCCGATGAAGGAAGTGATCGAGGGCCTGCGCAGCAAGTTGCGCGAAGTGCCGGGCATCACCGTTTTCATGCGGCCCACGCAGAACCTGCGGCTCGGCGGGCGGTCGAGCAAGGCGCAGTACCAATACATCCTGCAGAGCGTGAAGGCCGACGAATTGAGCGATTGGGCCTTGCGGCTGCAGGAACCGATGCGCGCCGACCCGATGTTCCGCGACGTCACCAGCGATTCGCAGTTGAAGGGGCTGCAGGCGTCGCTGAAGATCGACCGCGACCGCGCCAACACGCTCGGCGTGTCGATCAACGCGGTGCGCAGCGCTTTGTTCAGCGCCTTCGGCGAACGCCAGGTGTCGACGATCTACACGCCGGTCGACAGTTACCAGGTCATCATGGAAGTGGCGCCGGGTGCCAAGCAGGACGAAAGCGCCTTCAACAACATCTACGTGCGTTCGAGCAACGGCGCGCTGGTGCCGCTGTCGAGCTTCACGACGGTCGAGCGCAGCGTCGGGCCGACGTCGATCAACCATGTCGGGCAACTGCAGGCGGTGACGGTGTCGTTCAACCTCGCGCCCGGCGTGGCGCTCGGCGACGCCACCGCGAAGATCGAGAAGTACGGCCAGCAGATCAGGCTGCCCTCGTCGGTCATCACAGCCTACGGCGGCGACGCGGCGGTGTTCAAGAGTTCGCAAGGCAGCCAGATGATCCTGATCATCGGTGCCTTGCTCGTGATCTATGTTCTGCTCGGCGTGCTCTACGAGAGTTTTGTGCACCCGCTGACCATTCTCGCCGGCCTGCCTTCGGCGGCCGTGGGTGCGCTGCTGATGCTGAGAATCTTCAACCTCGACCTGACGCTGATCGCCACCATCGGCATCCTGCTCTTGATCGGCATCGTCAAGAAGAACGCGATCATGATGATCGACTTCGCGCTCGACGCGCAGCGCACGCGCGGCATGGCGCCGGCCGCGGCGATCCGCGAAGCCTGTGTGCTGCGCTTCAGGCCGATCATGATGACGACGCTGGCCGCCATGATGGGCGCCTTGCCGATCGCGCTCGGCCTGGGTGCTGGCGCCGAACTGCGCCAGCCGCTCGGGCTGGCGGTGGTGGGCGGGCTGGTGTTCTCGCAGGCGATCACGCTCTACATCACGCCGGTGATCTACCTCGCGCTCGACCGCTTCAGCGGCAAAGGGCCGGTGACCACGCCCGAGGGCGCGGCCGTCATTGCCGAAAAATCAGTGTAGTTGCGTGCCGCCGGGGGCGGTGTTCATCACCGTGAAGACCGGCTGGCCGACGCTGCTCGATTCGATCTCGGATTCGGTCGCTTCGCGCACGTCGCGCACCACCAGGTCCAGGCGCAAGGCGATGCCCGCGAGCGGGTGGTTGCCGTCGAGCACCACGTGGTTCGGGTAGACCTCGGTCACGGTGTAGATCGCGTCGTTCGGCAGCCCCTCGGTGGTGGCGCCGGGAGGCACGCCGTCGAACTGCATGCCGACCTCGATGTCGTCTGGGAACACCGAGCGGTCTTCAAAGAACACGAGCTCGGACTTGTAATCGCCGAATGCGTGTTCGGGTTCGAGGTGCAATGAAGCTTCGAAGCCGGTGGCCTGGTCGATCAGGGCTTCTTCGACACGGGCCAGAAGGTCGTCGCCGCCGACAAAAAACTCGACCGGATCGCCGAGTTCGTCAATGGCATTGCCTTGGGCATCTTGAAGTCGCCAGGTCAGGCTGACGACGCAGGGAACGGTGATGAGCATCAAAGGATCATCGCACAATCACTTCATGGACATCCTGCTTGCCACGCCCTTGCTGGGTGGCCTTTCACCCCTGAACTTCATGCGCCGGCACTGGCAGAAGAAGCCTTTGCTGATCCGCCAGGCCGTGCCTGGCGGCGTTAACCTGCTCAGCCGGGCAAAGTTGTTCGAACTGGCGGCGCGCGACGACGTGGAATCGCGCCTGATCGTGCACGACGACAGCGCGTGGTCGCTGCGCCACGGGCCGCTCAAGCGCAGCGCGTTCCCGAGCCTGAAACGCCCGCGCTGGACTGTGCTGGTGCAAGGACTTGACCTGCACGTGAACGCAGCGCACGAGCTGCTGCAGCGTTTTCGTTTTGTGCCCGACGCGCGCCTCGACGACCTGATGCTGTCGTACGCGAGCGACGGCGGTGGCGTCGGCCCGCACGTCGATTCCTACGACGTGTTCCTGCTGCAGGTGCAGGGCCGCAGGCGCTGGCGCATCGGCCGCGTGAAAGACAAGACCCTGGTGCCCGATGTGCCGCTGAAGATCCTCGCGCACTTCGAGCCCGAGCAGGAATGGTTGCTCGAAGCCGGCGACATGCTCTACCTGCCGCCCGGTTGGGCGCACGACGGCGTGGCCGAGGGTGAGTGCCTCACCGCGTCGATCGGCTTTCGCGCGCCTGGCAGGGCCGACATCGGCCGCGAGATCTTGCAGCGTCTGCTCGACGACGCCGAGCCGGTCTCGGCCGACACGTTGTACCGCGACCCCGAACAAGCGGCGACCCGCGCGCCGGCGTGCATTCCCGGTGAGCTGCGCGCGTTCGCGGTCGACGCGATGAGACGGGCGCTGGCCGACGACCGGGAGCTCGATTGCACGCTGGGCGAAATCCTCAGCGAGCCCAAGCCGGGCGTCTGGTTCGACGCGCCGACCGAGAGTTCTCTCGTCGGCAAAGTGACCCTCGACCGACGCACCCGAATGCTCTACGACGCTCGCCATGTATTCATCAACGGCGAGTCTTTTCGCGCTGGCGGACGCGATGCAAAATTGATGCGCCGTCTGGCCGACGAACGTGGCCTGAGCGATGCCGATCGCCTGCGTTTGAGTCCCGAGGCGCGGTCCCTGCTGCAGGCCTGGGCCGAAAACGGCTGGCTGCAACCCGCGGCCTCATTCGATGAAGGAGCATCTCGATGACCCCCCACCCCAGCGATGCCGTGATTGCTTCGCGAAGCGAGTTCCACATGGCTTTGCGAGAAGCGTTTGCCGAGGCTGCCAGCGTCGGTTGCCGAGAACTCTTGCTCTGTGACTCGAGCTTCGCCGACTGGCCGCTCGGTGAGCGCGCGGTCGTTGAGAGCCTGGCGCAATGGGCCGCCTCGCACCGGCGGCTCACGCTGCTCGCCGAAGACTTCGCCGAGCTGTCGCGGCGCCACCCGCGCTGGGTCGAGTGGCGCCAGACCTGGGCCCACGTGGTGCATTGCCGCACCAATACCGAACTGGAAGCAGGCCAGATGCCGAGCATCCTGCTCGCCCCGGGTTTGCTGAGCGTGCGCTTGTCAGACCCTGTGCACCACCGTGGCCAGCGCTCGCACGAGGCCGCAGAAGGCTTGCGCTGCCGCGAGCTGTTTGATGCGATTTTGCAACGCTCGGAAGAGGCCTTCCCGGCGTCGACCACCGGCCTCTAGGGAAATTCCCTAGAGGCCGGTTATACTCGAAGGCTAGGTATTGGGAAGGCTTGAGCTTTCCTTGCCTTTAGAACGTTGGGGCTCTGCGAAGGCTGGGGTTCCCACAAATTGCCGGAAATTGTTCGACCCTAATGATCTTGAGGACACACATGAATAAGTCGCTTCTGCTCGCTTCCCTCGTTGCCGCTGTTGCCCTTGCCGCTTGCGGCAAGAAGGAAGAGGCTCCCGCCGCTGCTGCCGCTTCGGCTGCTGCTGCCCCGATGGTTGCTGCCGCTGCTTCGGCCGCTGCCAGCGCTGTTGACACTGCTGCCACAGCCGCAATGGATGCCGCTTCGGGCGCAATGGGCGCCGCCTCTGCTGGCGGTGCGATGGCTGCCGATGCCATGAAGGACGCTGCCGGCAAGGCCGCCGACGCCGCCAAGGACGCCGCTGGCAAGGCCGCCGACGCTGCCAAGGACGCTGCTGGCAAGGCCGCCGACGCTGTCAAGAAGTAATCGGTTCCAACCGGTTAGCAAAAAGCCGCCTTCGGGCGGCTTTTTCACGCGTGTCCTGTGGACGCGGACCGGCGTTCAATCCAGGCTCAGCCAGGCAAAGCCCAGCAACGGGTCGGCCACCACGATGTCTTGCGGCGTGCCACCGCAGGCCGGTGCCAGCGCCGAGCGCACCAAATCGGGGCGGTTGTTCTGCTCGCTGAGGTGTGCGGCCACCAGGTGGCGCAGCCCGCCATGCATGCAGGCCGCCAGGATCTCGGCGGCGGTGTCGTTCGACAGGTGGCCGTAGCGCCCGCCGATGCGTGCTTTCAGCGACGCAGGGTAGCGCGACTGGGCGAGCAGCTCGCGGTCGTGGTTGCATTCGAGAAGAAGTGCATCGCAACCCTGCAGGTTGGCCAGCAGGTGCGGCGTGATCGAGCCGACGTCGGTCAATACACCCAGGTGCAGGTCACCGTTCGACACGCGCAATTGCAGCGGTTCTTGCGCGTCATGAGCCACGGTATAGGGGCTCAGCAACAGGTCGCCCACCTCGATCGGCTGGCTGTCGCGCGCGAACTGCAGCAAGCCGCCGGTGTCGGGCTCGCCGATGGCGCGCCAGGTGCCGCGGCTCATCCACAGCGGCAGCCGGTGGCGCCGTGCGAGGGCGACGGCGCAGCCCACATGGTCGCCGTGCTCGTGGGTCACGAACACAGCGTCGAGGTCAGAACTTTGCAGCCCGGCGCGGGCCAGCCGGCTTTCGAGTTCGCGAGCTGAGAAGCCACAGTCGATCAGCACGCGGCTGGTGCGCGTGCTGCCGCGGGCTTCCACGACGGTGGCGTTGCCGCCGCTGCCGCTGCCCAGGCTGCAAAAGCGCATGGCAGGCTTCGCGCGCGATCGGGCCTGCGTCGACCTCGTTTACTTCAGTTCGTCGAGCAGCGCGGCGGCGATGCGCTTGCCAACTTCGCTGTTCTCGGGCGCGCCCTGGTTGTCGAGCACGCTCACGACGCTGCGGTCTCCCGAGGCCTTGACCGATATGCGGTACTTGGCCGGGCCGCCGTCTTTTTTGTCCAGGCCGAAGAGCTTGGCGAAGAAGCCGGGTTCTTCGCGGCCCACGTTGGCCGGGTCGACGTAACGCACGAAGTACAAACCTTGCGTGCGGTCACGGTCTTCCACCGTGAAGCCGCTGCGGTCGAGCGCCACCCCGACACGGCGCCAGGCGCGGTCGAACCCGTCGTCGACCTGCAGCGTCGCGGCGCTCTGGCCCTCGACGAGGCGCGCGCGCGATGGAGCCCCGGGCGCGCTGAGCGTTGCGGCGCCGGCCTTCGCGGCTTCTTCTTTCGCACCGAGCTTGAGCATCAGGTGAGACAGGAACTCGCCTTCGAGTTGTGGCTCGGCCGGGCGCGGCTGCCAGATGGTGCTCTCCTTGCTCTGCCCGGTGACGACTTCGATCATTCCGCGGTGCGTGATGTAGATCTCGCTGCCGCCGCCGGCGCGCTCGACACGGGTGCGGAACTTGTCGCGTTCGCCGGTGGAATACAACCCGTCGAACACCTTGCCGATCGAAGCACGAACGAAGTCCTGGGGCAGCTTGGCATGGTTCTCGGCCCAGTCGGTTTCCATCACCCCGGTCTTCGGCTCGTCGGCCGTGAGGCGAAAACCACGTTCCTTCCAGAACGCTTCGAGTTGCGGCCACAGTTGCTCGGGCGTGAGGCTGGTGCGCAACCAGCGCTCGTTGCCGAGGCGTTCGATGCGCATCTCGCCGATCGATTCCGGGGCAATCACGGCCGCCGCCGACGCTGCAGGCGCCGCTGCCGCTGCTGCGGTGCCTGCCTGGTAAGAAGCCGCGCTGACAGCGCCGCCTTGGGTCTGCTGGTAGCGCGAGTCGCGCGTGAGTTGGGTCAGGTCGGGCGGAACGTCGAGGCCGGCGGTCTTCTCGCCACCACTGCGGTAGTCGATCTTGTCGCCACTGAGCGTGTCACTGACGGTCGAGCAACCCGAAAGCGATGAAAGTGCCGCGGCCAGCGCGAGGCCGCACACGGGAATGAGGGAAGGGGAACGGCTCAAGGGCATCTCCGGAAGGGGCGCAGACCGAGGAGTGCATCGCTGCGGTTCCCAGGCATCGGGTGAAAATTTCAACGCGGGCAAGGTTTGCGAATCAGAGCAGGCCGGCGTCGCGCAGCGCCTGTTCGACCGCCATCTGCCCCGCCGCGCTGAGCGGAGTGATCGGCAAGCGCAAGGCTTCGCCGCACAGGCCCAGCCTGGCCATGGCCCATTTGGTCGGCGCCGGGCTCGGCTCGATGAACAACTGCGTGTGCAGGGGCATCAGCTTCAGGTGGATGGCCGCGGCCTCTTTGGCGCGCCCGGCAATCGCTGCCACGCACAACTCATGCATTGCTTTCGGCGCGACGTTGGCCGTGACGCTGACGTTGCCATGGCCGCCGAGAAGCATCAGCGCGATGGCGCTGCCGTCGTCGCCCGAATAGATCGAGAAGCCGGCCGGCGCACCTTTGACGAGCCACGAGGCACGGTCAATCTGGCCACTCGCTTCTTTCACGCCGACGATGCCCGGCACTTGCGCCAGCCGCAGCGTGGTCTCGACCTGCATGTCGGCCACCGTGCGGCTGGGCACGTTGTACAGCACCATCGGAATATCGACCGCTTCGGCAATCGCCTTGAAGTGGCGGTAGATGCCTTCCTGCGAAGGCTTGTTGTAGTAGGGCACGACCGACAGCGTGCAGTCGGCGCCGACCTTCAGCGCGTAGCGCGAGAGTTCGATCGCCTCGGCGGTGGAATTGCCACCCGCGCCGGCCATGATGGGCACGCGCCCCTTGGCATGCTCGACCGCCACACGGATGATTTCGCAGTGCTCTTCGACCGAGACGGTGGGTGATTCACCGGTCGTGCCGACCACACCGATGCAGTCGGTGCCTTCGGCCACGTGCCAGTCGATCAGGCGGCGCAGGCCAGCGTAGTCGACGCTGCCATCTTCCTGCATCGGCGTGACGAGCGCCACGATGCTGCCGTTGATTGCTTTCATGCGGGTTCCTCTGAATCGAAAGATTTTACCTGCGCGGGCGGGCCCGGCCCGCGCTAGAGCGGGTAGCGGGTTGCAGCGGGCTCGCCGATGCGCTCGCGGATGGCCACGAGCCTTTGCACGAAGCGGTCGGGGTCGGTCGCAAAACCATCTTCGAACGCCACCACCCGCAGACCCTGCGCCACCCCCAGAAGTTCACCCGGGCGCAACAGAAACTTCGGGTTCGAGGGTTTGCCAACACGCTCGTTGCCGACGCTGAAGGTTTCGTAGATCAGCACACCGCCCTCGGCCACGCTGGCCAGCAGCGTGGGCAGCAACTCGCGCCACAGGTAGTTCGTGACCACCACCGCGTCGAAGCGGCGCCCGGGCAGCGGCCAGGGGGCCGATTCAATGTCGGCGAGCACGGTTTCGGCCAGGCCATGCGATGCGGCCAGCGCCTGCGCGTCACGATCGATGCCGGTGACGCGACAACCCCGTTGCGCGAACCAGCGAACGTGCCGGCCCGAGCCGCAGGCCACGTCGAGCACGGTCGCGCCGGGGGCGACGAGATGCGACCAGCGTTGCACCCACGACGACGCGGTACCACCGCCATGGCTCGAACCATTCATGTCAAAAGCAATTCCAGAGTTGGTTGGCGAGGGTCACCGCCACGTCGGGCCGCAGGTAGGCGGCGAACACGAGCAGCAGCGCGCCCACCGCGGCCAAGCCCAGCAACGCGCGACGCAGCTTCATGCCGGCACCGGTTGCGCCCGCACGATGGCATGCTCTTTCACCGGCAGGTTCACGAGCGCCGCGAACACGCCGAGCGCCACCGCGATCCACCACACCACGTCGTAGCTGCCCGTCATGTTGTAGAGCCGTCCGCCGAGCCAGGCGCCGAGAAAGCTGCCGCACTGGTGGCTCAGGAACACGAAGCCACCCAGCATCGACAGGTATTTCACGCCGAAGATCTGCGCGATCACCGCGTTGGTCGGCGGCACGGTCGAGAGCCACAGCGTGCCCATCACCGCAGAGAAGATGTAGACGCTCCATGGTGTGAGCGGCACGTTCAGGAACACCGTGATCGCCACCGCCCGCAGCGCGTAGATCGACGAGAGGATGTAGCGCTTGGGCAAACGTTCGCCGAGCGAGCCGGCCGCGTAGGTGCCGACCACGTTGAACAGGCCGATCAGCGCCAGCGCGGTGGTGGCCACGTTCGGTGTCAGGCCGTGGTCTTTCAGGTAGCTCGGCATGTGCACGCCGATGAAAACCACCTGGAAACCGCAGACGAAATAGCCGGCCATCAGCAGCAGGAAGCTCGGGTGCGCGAAGGCCTCGCTGACCGCCGCCTTCATGCTCTGCTGCGTGCCCTTGGCCGGCGCGACCGCCGGCTCCTTCAGGCCGAACGCCAGCGGCACGATCGCCAGCGCC
This sequence comes from Burkholderiales bacterium, assembly GCA_039930465.1. Classification (GTDB taxonomy): domain Bacteria; phylum Pseudomonadota; class Gammaproteobacteria; order Burkholderiales; family Burkholderiaceae_C; genus LMDS01. The sequence goes on along the minus strand of JBDTTU010000117.1, from coordinate 2,611 downwards.
GACAAACCCAGGATGAACAGCGCGTATTGCCAGCCCACGCCGTTGATCAGGCCGTTTTCCACCGGCACCATCAGAAATTGCCCGAACGAGCCAGCCGCCGCCGTCACGCCCATGGCCCAACTGCGCTTGTTGGCAGGCACGTTGCGCCCGATCACGCCGTAGACGACCGCGTAGGTGGTGCCCGATTGCGCCATGCCCAGCAGCAGGCCGGCGCTGCCCATGAAGCCGAGCGCCGAGGTCGACAGGCCCATGAGGATGAGGCCGGCCGCGTAGAACAGCGCGCCGACGAGCAACACCCTGAACGCGCCGAAGCGGTCGGACAAAGCCCCGGCGAACGGCCCGGCGATGCCCCATGACAGGTTCTGGATGGCGATGGCCAGCGCGAAGGTTTCGCGCGACCAGCCGCGGTCCATCGTGACCGGCTGCAGCCACAGGCCGAAGCCGTGGCGAATACCCATCGACAGGGTGACGATCATGGCACCGCAGATCAGCACCTGTTTCAGTGAGAGCGGAGCGGAGGTCTCGGAGGGCATCCGAGACTGTAGCCAATCGCGGCGCGCTCTGCCTGCGCGCCAGGCCGTGCGTCAGAGTGTCAGACCTTGGCGCTGGCCGCGTCGATGCTGGCGATCGCGTCGGCGTCGAGTACCAGTGTGGCGGCGGCCACCAGTTCGTTCAACTGCCCGAGCGAGGTGGCGCTGGCGATCGGCGCGGTGATGCTCGGCCGCGCGATCTGCCACGCCAGCGCCACCTGCGCCGGTGTGCTGTGCAGGCGTGCCGCCACCGCGTCGAGCGCGGCCAGCACGCCGAGGCCGTGCGGGTTCAGGTATTTCTTGCTACCTTGCCCGCGCGGGCTCTTGCCCAGGTCGGCGGCCGAGCGGTACTTGCCGCTGAGAAAGCCGCTGGCGAGCGCGTAGAAGTTGATCACGCCCAGGTCGTTCGCCACGCACACCGCTTCAAGCTCGGCCTCGAACGCCGGCCGCTCGACCAGGTTGTAGTGCGGCTGCAGGCATTCGTAGCGCGGCAGGCCGTGCGCGGCGCTGACCGCGAGCGCTGCAGAGAGCCGGGCTGCCGTGAAGTTCGAAGCGCCGATCGCGCGCACCTTGCCCACCTTGATGAGATCGCCATACGCGCCCAGCGTGTCGGCCAGCGGCACTTTCGGGTCGTCGTCGTGCGACTGGTAGAGGTCGATCACGTCGGTCTGCAGGCGCTTGAGCGAGGCTTCGACGGCGCTTCGAATGTAGGCCGGCGCGAGGCCGACCTTGCCGTCTCCCATGTCTTTGCCGACCTTGGTGGCGAGCACGATCTTGCTGCGTTTGCCACTCTGCTTCAGCCAGCGCCCGATCACGCTTTCGGATTCGCCGCCGCTGTGGCCCGTCACCCAACGCGAATACACATCAGCGGAGTCGATGAAGTTCATGCCGGCGTCGACCCAGGCGTCGAGCAGCTTGAACGAGGTGGCTTCATCGGCGGTCCAGCCGAAGACGTTGCCACCGAGGCAGATCTTCGATACCTGCAGGCCGGAACGGCCGAGCGCGCGCGTGGTCATGGTTTTCTCCGGCGGGTCTGAAACCGGTCATTCTTGCAGGCTCCTAGAATTCGCGCCCATGGCAACCAGCAAACCCGGCAACAACCACTACGGCGAAGCGTCGATCCGCGTCCTGAAGGGCCTCGAGCCCGTGAAGCAGCGGCCCGGCATGTACACCCGCACCGACAACCCGCTGCACATCATTCAGGAAGTGATCGACAACGCCGCCGACGAAGCGCTCGCCGGGCATGGCAAACGCATCGACGTGACGCTGCAAGCCGATGGCTCGGTCAGCGTGGAAGACGATGGACGTGGCATTCCGTTCGGCCTGCACCCTGAAGAGCAGGTGCCGGTCGTCGAGATCGTCTACACGCGGCTGCACGCCGGTGGCAAGTTCGACAAGGGTGCGGGCGGTGCCTACAGCTTTTCGGGCGGCCTGCACGGCGTGGGCGTGAGCGTGACCAACGCACTTTCGAAGCGGCTTGAAGTGAGCGTGTGGCGTGAAGGGCAGGTTGCGTCGCTCACGTTTGCCGGAGGCGACGTGATCGAGCCGCTGAAGATTCGCAAAACCACCAACGCCGACCGCAAGAGTGGCACCAGCGTACGCGCGTGGCCCGACGCGAAGTATTTCGAAAGTGGCGACTTGCCGAAGGCCGAACTGATTCACCTGCTGCGCAGCAAGGCGGTGTTGATGCCGGGTGTGACCGTCACCCTGAGCGTCGAGAAGACCGGCGAAAGACAAGCGTGGCTCTACAAAGGCGGCCTGCGCGACTACCTGATGCAGGCGCTGCTTGCCGACCCGGTGATCCCGCTGTTCGAAGGCGAGCACTACGCCGACCGCGGTGAGACCGAGAACTTCGCCGAAGGCGAGGGCGCCGCCTGGTGCGTGGCCTTCACCGAAGACGGCACCGTGATGCGCGAGAGCTACGTGAACCTGATCCCGACTGTCGCCGGCGGCACGCACGAGTCGGGTTTGAAAGACGGCCTGTTCGGCGCCATCAAGGGCTTCATCGACATGCACAGCCTCTTGCCCAAAGGCGTGAAGCTGATGCCCGAAGACGTGTTCTCGCGCGCCAGCTTCGTGCT
>JBDTTU010000116.1:0-12329 GCA_039930465.1 Burkholderiales bacterium | reverse complement strand
GGCAGGTCGACAGCTCCTGGATGCACATCTGGATCGAGCCTTCGCCGGTGATGCAAAACACATCGGCGTCGGGCTTCGCCAGCTTGATGCCCATCGCATAAGGCAGGCCCACGCCCATCGTGCCCAAGCCGCCGGAGTTGATCCAGCGGCGCGGCTCCTCGAAGCGGTAGTACTGCGCGGCCCACATCTGGTGCTGGCCGACGTCAGACGTGATGTAGGCGTCGCTGTCTTTGGTCAGTTCCCAGAGTTTTTCGACCACGTATTGCGGCTTGATGACTTCGGTGCTGTTCTTGAACTTCAGGCAGTCGCGCTTGCGCCACTCGTTGATCTGGCTCCACCACGCCGACAGCGAAGGCACGTCCGGTTTGGCGTGTGCTTCCTTGAGCTGCACGATCAACTCCTGCAGCACGTCCTTCACGTCGCCGACGATCGGAATGTCGACCTTCACACGCTTCGAGATCGACGACGGGTCGATGTCGATGTGCACGATCTTGCGTTCGACCGACGCGAAGTGCTTCGGGTTGCCGATCACCCGGTCGTCGAAACGCGCGCCCACGGCCAGCAGAACGTCGCAGTTCTGCATCGTCATGTTGGCTTCGTACGTTCCGTGCATGCCCAGCATGCCCAGGAACTTCGGGTCGCTCGATGGCATCGCGCCCAGGCCCATCAGCGTGTTCGTGACCGGGAACCCGAGCAGGTTGGCAAGTTCGCGCAGTTCGGCCGAGGCGTTGCCGAGCACGACCCCACCACCCGTGTAGATGTAGGGCCGCCTGGCCCCTAGCAGCAGTTGCACTGCCTTGCGGATCTGCCCGCCATGGCCCTTGCGCACCGGGTTGTACGAGCGCATTTCCACACGCTCGGGGTAGTGGAACGGCGTGCGGTACTGCGACACGTCTTTCGGAATGTCGACCACCACCGGCCCGGGCCGGCCGGTTCGGGCGATGTGAAAGGCCTTCTTCAGCGTCATCGCCAGATCGCGCACGTCTTTCACCAGGAAGTTGTGCTTGACGATGGGGCGCGTGATGCCCACGGTGTCGCATTCCTGAAAGGCGTCGAGGCCGATCGCCGGCGTCGGCACCTGCCCGGTGAGGATCACCATCGGAATCGAATCCATGTAGGCCGTGGCAATGCCGGTCACCGCATTGGTGACGCCCGGGCCCGACGTGACGAGCGCCACGCCGACCTCGCCAGTGGCGCGCGCATAACCGTCGGCCGCGTGCACGGCCGCCTGCTCATGGCGCACCAGCACGTGCTCGATGGTGTCTTGTTTGTAGAGCGCGTCGTAGATGTAGAGGACCGCGCCCCCCGGGTAACCCCAGAGGAACTTGACGCCTTCGGCCTGAAGGCATCGGACCAGGATTTCGGAGCCGTTCGGCTCGACGGTGGGGGGTTGCGCTTGTGCCGAGGCGGCACGCTTGACTTCTGCGGGTGAAATGTCCATGTTCAAAAGACCTTTGTGAATTTCTCTGACGAAAAACCATCGGTGCGCCTCTCCGCGTCCTTGTGAGACGAGTTTGGTGCCTGAGGGCCGAGCCACCCAGTACCCCGGTTGGGCACTCGGCCTGCGGCCAATCTGTTGTGCAACCTGCGATTATGGCACCGCATTGCTGCAATGCCGCAAACCCGCCAGGCCGGTGACATAATCGCGGCCGTCTCTCCGGGCAACCGCCTGAGGTCAGGTCTACTTGGCATCCGACAAAGAACTCTCCGACTTTCTCAAGAGCGTCGAAAAGCGCGCCTTCAAACGGGCGCTCTACGCCGTTCGCGACGAGGATGGCGCGCTCGACATCGTCCAGGACACGATGATCCGACTGGCCGAGAAGTACGCCGACCGCCCGGCCGCGGAACTGCCCCCGCTGTTCCAGCGCATCCTCTCGAACGCGACGATGGACTGGTTTCGCCGCAAGAAGGTGCGCAATGCCGTCGTCAGGAATTTTTCCGACTTCGAAGGGCCTGATGGCGACGATTTCGACATCCTCGAAACCTTGCAGGCTCTGGGCGGTTCGCTGGCGTCGGAAAGTGCCGCCGACTCGGTCTCGCGGGCTCAGATTCTGCTAGCCATCGAAGCCGAGGTGGCCGAGCTTCCCGGGCGTCAACGGGAAGCCTTCCTGCTGCGTTACTGGGAAGAGCTCGATGTCGCCGAAACCGCTGAAGTCATGGGCTGCTCGGAAGGCAGCGTCAAGACGCATTGCTCGCGGGCCGTGCACGCCTTGGCAAAAGCCTTGCAGACAAAGGGAATCACGCTATGAACAACCTGACGCTTTCCCGCCTTCACGCCGTGCCGTCTGCTGCCCGATCTTCCGCCCAGCCCGCTTCGCTTGACGCATTGCAGTCGCGGTTCGGTTTGCGCGTTGCTGCGCGGCTGAACGAACGTTCGCAAGACCTCGGGGCCGATGTCGGCGAGCGCCTGCGCTTCGCGCGCGAGAAGGCCCTTGAGACGGCCCGCGCCAGCCGCGCCGCCAGCACTGCCCCGACCCTGGGCGTCACCGCGGCAGGGTCGGCGTTGCTCGGCCGCGCGGGCGGCGGCTGGTGGATGAAAGTCGCTGCGGTGCTGCCGGCGTTGGCCTTGATCGCCGGGCTGCTGCTGATCCAGCAATCACAAACGGATGCCCAGATCTCGGTGGCCGCTGAGATCGACGCCGCCTTGCTGGCAGACGATTTGCCGCCCAAGGCTTACAGCGACGCGGGGTTCGCCGAGTTCCTCAAGACCCCGCGGGAGTGACAAGGGTGACCATGTCGCCCCGCCCTCGCCTCGCAGGCCTGCCCAGCACGCTGCTGAGCACCGGCGCAGGTGTATTGGTGCTGGCGGTGCTGGTGTTGACACATTCGCTGGCCGCCCACGCGGCAGGACCGGCCGCCACGGCCGCGAAATCGGCGCCAAAGACTGCCGCCGAAGACGGCGTCCGGTGGCAAGACCTGAAGCCCTCACAGCAGGCAGTCCTCAAGCCGCTGCAGCGTGACTGGGCTGGCATCGACGCGTTGCGCAAGCAAAAGTGGCTGGAACTGTCGGCGCGCTTTCCGCGCATGACGCCCAACGAACAATCGCGCGTGCAGGCCCGCATGGCCGATTGGGCCAAGTTGACGCCCCGAGAACGGGGCGAGGCGCGCCTGAACTACGAAGAAGCCAAACAATTGCCGGTGCAGGATCGGCAAGCGCGCTGGGAGTCGTACCAGGCGCTGTCGCCAGAGCAGAAGCGGCAACTTGCAGCGCGTGCAAGGCCGGCTCCTGGGGCGCCACGGGCTGTAGCTTCCGCCGAAGCCCCCCAGGCCAAGTCGAACATCGTGCCCAACCCGGCCTTCGCCGTGCCGCGCAAGCAGGTGGCTCCCACGGTCACCCGCGCCGGCCCGGGCGCAACCACCACGTTGATGTCCAGGCGCCCCACGCCCCCGTCGCACCAGCAAACCGGTTTGCCGAAGATCGCGGCCACGCCCGAATTCGTCAACAAGGCCACGCTGCAGCCCAAGCGCGGTCCGCAGGCCGCCGCCACCCGTTCGGCCAAAAACTCCGAAGCCGAGCCCGCGCGGCGCCAATGAGCGAGAGCGTCGCAGACGGTGCGGCTCGTGGCGCCACACCCAGCTTGTCGCGCCGCATGGCTTGTTTTGTCTATGAAGGGTTGATCCTGTTCGGGATCGGGCTGATTCCCGGTGCCATCGGCGCCATGTTCGTCGCCCTCACCGGCCACCAGCACCCGCTGCAGAGTGACTCGGCGCTGCGCGTGATCACCTTCGTCATCTACGCGGTCTACTTCACGTGGTTCTGGTCGGTGCGTGGTCAAACCCTGCCGATGCAGACCTGGCACATCCGCGTCGTCACGGCCAGTGGCCAGCCACTGACACAAGCGCGTGCACTTTGGCGTTTCATGGCCAGTTGCGCCTGGTTTGCGCCCGCGGCGATGCTGGCGTCGATCAACGGCTGGACCCGCTGGCAAGGGCTGGCAGCCATCGGGGTGGGTGTGGTCGCTTATGCCTTGCTCGCACTGCTGCACCCGCAACGCCAGTTCTGGCACGACGCCCTGTGCGGTACCCGATTGATCCAGGAAAGCCCGGCAGCTCCAGCCTGAAGCAGCGCGCGGGGCAGCGCCGCTGCCAAGGCACAATTCCACCGCATGAGCAACCTACACAAAGGCCGCACGGGGCTCGACCGCGTGATCCGTGCCACCGGCTATTCGATGGCCGGGTTGACCGCCGCCTACCGCGGCGAAAGTGCGTTCCGCCAGGAATTCTGGCTTGCCGCGCTTCTGTTCCCGCTGGCCTTCTGGCTCGGCCATGGCTGGGTCGAAGTGGCACTGTTGGTCGGCTCGCTGATGCTGGTGTTGATCGTCGAACTTCTCAATTCCGGCATCGAGGCCGCGATCGATCGTGTGTCGTTCGAGCTGCACGACCTGTCGAAGCGCGCCAAAGACCTGGCGAGCGCCGCCGTGTTCCTGTCTCTTCTGCTGTGCTCGGGCGTCTGGCTGGCCGCACTCTGGCAGCGCCTCGCCGCGTGAGCACCCCACGATGAGCAGCTTGTCGATCTGTGTCTATTGCGGCTCGCGCCCCGGCGAGGTCAACGTTCATGCCGACGCGGCACGCGCTGTCGGCACCGAGATCGGCCGGCGTGGCTGGCGGCTCGTGTACGGCGGTGGCCGCGCCGGCCTGATGGGCGTGGTGGCCGACGCGGCGCTGGCGGCCGGCGCTGCGGTGGTCGGTGTGATCCCGCAGTCGCTGATGGCGCGCGAGCTCGGCCACACCGGCCTGACCGAGCTGCATGTGGTCGAAACCATGCACCAGCGCAAGATGATGATGGCCGAACGCAGCGACGCCTTCCTGGCGCTGTCCGGTGGCATAGGCACCTTCGAAGAGTTGTTCGAGGTGTGGTCGTGGCGCCAGCTCGGTTACCACGACAAGCCGCTCGGCCTGCTCAATGTGGCGGGCTACTACGACGCCTTGCTCGCCTTCCTGCGGCAAAGCCGTGACCACGGTTTCATGTCTCAGTTGCAACTCGATCTCTTGCAGGTGAGCGCCGACCCGCTGCTCATGCTGCAACGCCTGGGTGAACTCTCGCCACTGGCAACCGCACCCGACGACTACCGGCGTATCTGAGCGCCGGGCACGGCGAGCGTGTCAGATTGCGTCGTCGTTGGTCTCGCCGGTGCGAATGCGCACGACCTGTTCAACATTGGTGACGAAGATCTTGCCGTCGCCGATCTTGCCGGTCTTGGCGGCTTTCACGATCGCCTCGATGCAGCGCTCGGTGTCGCCGTCTTTCACCACCACCTCGAGCTTCACCTTGGGCAGGAAGTCGACCACGTATTCCGCGCCGCGGTACAGCTCGGTGTGGCCCTTCTGGCGGCCGAAGCCCTTCACTTCGGTGACCGTGAGGCCGGTCACACCGACCGCGCCCAGCGCCTCACGCACCTCTTCGAGCTTGAACGGTTTGACAATCGCGGTGATCTGTTTCATGGCCGGTTCCTGCAGAGGTTGACTAAGCGCCAGTTTACGCGCGGAACTTCGACGTGATGGGGTAACGCCAATCGCGCCCGAACGCGCGGTGCGTGATGCGGATGCCCACCGGCGACTGACGCCGCTTGTACTCGTTGATCTTGATCAGCCGTGTAACGCGCTCCACATCCTTCACTTCGAAGCCGGCGGCGACGATTTCGTCGATGCCCTGGTCTTGTTCCATGTAGCGCTGCAAGATGCCATCCAGCACCTCGTAGGGCGGCAAGCTGTCCTGGTCGGTCTGGTCGGCTCGCAACTCGGCCGATGGCGGGCGCGTGATGATGCGCTCGGGTATCACCTCGACCCCCTGCGCGTTTTTCCAGCGTGCCAGGCGATAGACCAGCGTCTTGGCCACGTCCTTGATGACCGCGAAACCGCCGGCCATGTCGCCATAGAGCGTGCAGTAGCCGGTGGCCATCTCGCTCTTGTTGCCTGTGGTGAGCACGATCGAGCCGAACTTGTTCGACAAGGCCATCAGCAAGGTGCCGCGAATGCGGGCCTGGATGTTCTCTTCGGTCGCGTCCTCCTTCAGCCCGGCAAACTCGGCCGCCAGGCTTTGCTTGAAGGCATCGAACATCGGCACGATCGAGATTTCGTCGTAACGCACGCCCAGACGGTGTGCCATGTCGTGCGCGTCGATCCAGGAGATGTCGGCGGTGTAGGGCGAAGGCATCATCACCGTGCGCACCCGATCGGCACCCAATGCATCCACCGCCACCGCGAGCACCAGCGCCGAGTCGATGCCGCCACTCAGGCCGATGATGATGCCGGGGAAGCCGTTCTTGTTGACATAGTCGCGCACGCCCACGACCAGCGCCGCCCAGGCCTGTGCTTCGATGCACGGCACCTCGGCGACTTGCCCGCGCGAACCCGTGGCGCTCACCTCGACGATCAGCAGTGCGTCGTCGAACATCGGCGCGCGGGCCGTGACTTCGCCCGAAGCATCGAGCGCAAACGAGGCACCGTCGAACACCACTTCGTCCTGACCGCCGGCGAGGTGCGAATACACCAGCGGCAGCCCGAGCTGGCGCGCGCGATCGGCCATGCGCTCTTCCCGCTCGGCCAGCTTGCCCAGATGGAACGGCGACGCATTCAAGACGCACAGCACTTGCGCCCCGGCCGCCTTGGCCGCCAACCCCGGCTCGTCGAACCACGCGTCTTCGCAGATGTTCAGGCCGAACTTCAGGCCTTCGACCTCGAAGACCACGGCGCCCTGCCCGGCGTCGCGGCCCGAGGCGAAATAGCGCCGCTCGTCGAACACCTGGTAGTTGGGCAGCTCGCGCTTGCAATAGGTCGCAATGACGCGCCCCCCTTCCAGCACCGAGGCCGCGTTGTAGCGCTGCGGCACCGAGACCGAGTTCGACCTAACATCACCGCGCTCACCAAACTGATGCGGATGCCCCACCACCACGAACAAACCCGGCAGATCGGCAAGCGCCCGTGCGCAACCCGCCAGCGCCTCGGCACAGGCTTGCATGAACGCCGGGCGCAGCAGCAGGTCTTCGGGCGGGTAGCCGCACAACCCGAGTTCGGGCGTCAGCACCAGGCGCGCGCCGCGGGCATGGGCGTTGCGTGCCGCGTCGATGATCAGGCGGCTGTTGCCGGCCAGGTCTCCGACCGTCGCATTGATCTGCGCCAGAGCCACTTTCACCGAAGGTTTTGCTGACATATGCGCGATGAATTGCGGGGCGAACCCGAAGCTGAAAAACGAGAAGCGAAAGAGCCGAACGATTATGTCATTCGGGTCTTCGACGACCCTGCTTCGATCGACGCTGCGCAGTGGAATGCACTGCTGGCCGAACAAGCGTCGACCACCCCCTTCATGCGCCACGAATACCTGCTGGCGATGCACACATCGGCGAGCGCCACCGGCGCCACCGGGTGGTTGCCGCAGTTCCTCGCGGTCGAGCGCGGCGAGGTGCTCGTCGCCGCCTGCCCGCTCTACCTGAAGGAGCACTCTTACGGCGAGTACGTCTTCGACTGGGCCTGGGCCGATGCCTACCAGCGCCACGGCCTGCCCTACTACCCCAAGCTGCTCTGCGCCGTGCCGTTCACGCCGGTGCCCGGCCCGCGCCTTCTGGCGCGTGACCAGCCGAGCCGGCGCCTGTTGCTGCGTGCGATGCGCCAGCTCGCGGTTGAGGCGAAACTGTCTTCGGCGCACCTGCTGTTCCTGGACGATGCCGATGCGTTAGCCGCGCGCAGCGAAGGCTGGATGATGCGCAGCACGGTGCAGTTCCACTGGCACAACCGCGAGCCGGCACCCTACGCCGACTTCGCAGACTTTCTCGCCAGCCTGCAGCGCGAGAAGCGCAAGAAGATCCAGCAGGAACGCAGGCGCGTCAGCGACGCGGCGGTCACGTTCACGGCGCAGCTGGGCGCAGACATCCGCCCGGCCGACTGGGACTACTTCTACCGCTGCTACGGCCAGACCTACCGCGAGCACCACTCCACGCCTTACCTCACGCGCGAGTTCTTCGCGCAGATGGCAAGTGCCATGGCACAGAACTGGTTGCTGTTCACGGCCTGGCGCGCAGGCGAACGCATCGCGACGTCACTGATCTGCATCGACCCGGTTCAAAAGACCGCGTTCGGGCGCTACTGGGGCGCCACCGAACACATTCCGTGCCTGCACTTCGAGGCCTGTTACTACCAACCGCTCGCCTGGTGCATCGCCCATGGCTACAAGCGTTTCGAAGGCGGCGCGCAGGGCGAACACAAGATGGCGCGCGGCCTGCTGCCGGTGCAGACCTGGTCGGCGCACTGGCTTGCGCACCCGCAGTTCGCACAGGCTGTCGGCGACTTTCTCGAACGTGAAGGTGCTGGCGTGGCGAACTACATCGACGAGCTCAACGAGCGCCGGCCCTTCAAGACAGTCACCTGAAGCCGCTCACGGCGCCTTGAAATCGCCGGCGAACGCCGAAACAAAACGCTCGGGCGTCAGGTACTTGCGCAAGGCCGCGTTGACCTGCGCCAGCGTGAGCTTCTCGATCGCTGCATCAACCTGCGCCGTGATCGCAAACGTGCGGCCCAGGTAGAGGTTGTTCGCCAGTGCTGCGGCCACGCTCGCGTCCTGCGCGCGCGACAAGCGCCTGAAGCCGAGCACGCTGGTCTGCGCCTCGGCAAATTCCTGTGCCGTGAACCCGTCTTTGAGCGCGCGCGCCACTTCTTCGTTGAACGCCGCTTCGACCTTGGCGCGATTCTGCGGCGCGTAGATCGCCGCGGCCTGCCACGGCGAATTCGGCTCGATGCTGTTCCATTGCACGCTGCTGCCCACGCCGTAGGAAAGACCTTCGGTCTCGCGAATGCGTTTCCACAGGCGCGAGCTGCCCCCCGACCCGAGCAGGTGGTTGGCGAGCGTGAGCGCGGCGTAGTCGGCGTCAGCGTCGGTCAGCGGCACGCCCAGACGCACCAGCATGTAGGCGTTCTGCTTGTCGGGCGTGATCAGCAGCAGGCGCTCGGGTTTCACCGCCACCAGCGGCTGCGGCACGCGCACATAAGCGCTCGGGCTCTTCCACTCGGCGAAGGCGGTCTGCAACGCGGCCCTGACTGCCGCGGAGTCCATCGCACCGACCGCCGCAAATTCGGCGTGGCCTGCACCGTAGAAGCGCGCGTGGAAAGCCCGCAGCTTGTCGACGCTGACCGCGTTGGCGTCTTCCACCATTTCTTCGAAGCTGCGGGCGTAGCGAACGTCGCTGCGCGGGTAGGGGTTGCCCAGCCGGGCCACCGCGTTCTGCGCCACGGCGTTCGGCTCCTTGCGGCGCTGCTCGATGCCGGTCAGCGCCAGGCGCGTGCGCTCCGACAACGCCTCGGCCGGGAACACCGGGTTGCGCAGCAGGTCGCCGACGAGCGTGATGGCCGCCGGCAGATGCTCGCGCCGCGAACTGAGCGTCAGCGTCACACGCCCGGCCGCAGCGCTCACGCCGAGCTGGGTCTTCAGCTTGTCGAAGCGGTCTTCGATCTGCTCGCGTGTGAGCGTTTTTGTGCCCTTGTCGAGCAGGGCCGCCACGGCCTCGGCGACTTCGTTCTGCCCGGCCAGGCTCGCTTCGTCGCCGAACCGCAAGGTCAACACCGCCTGCACGGCATCACCACGGGTTCCCTTGGGCAACAACGCGGCCTTCAGGCCACCGAGGGTGAAACTCTGAGTGCGCGCATCAATGTTGGCCGGCGTCGCCTCGAAGGCTTCGACCTTCGCCGCCGCTGCCTGCGGCTTGAAGGCCTGCATCGTCTGCGCGACGTCGACTTGCGTTTGCGCTGGCGCTCGCTGCGGCTTGTCGGTGGGCAGGTAGGTGGCCATGACGCGGTTGTCGGCCACCAGGTATTGTTCGGCGACCCGCTGCAGGTCAGCCAGCGTTTGCGCCTGGACCCAGTCGCGCTTCAGGAAGAACAGGCGCCAATCGCCGAGCGCCACCGATTCCGAGAGCACGATGCCCACCGTCTCGGGGTTCGAGAAAGACTGCTCCCAGTTCGTCACCCACTTGAGCTTGGCGCGCGCAAGTTCTTCGGCAGTGATCGGCTCAGTGCGCACCGATTCGGCCACGGCAAGCAGCTCGGCCTGCGCCTTTTCGACGTCTTGCCCTGGCGCGAGCTGCGCGGTCGTGAACAGCGCGGCCGGGTCGGCCAGGCTCCACGCGAACGCGCCGGTATCGGCGGCCAGTTGTTTCTGCGTCAGCCGCTTGTGCAGCCGCCCGGTCGGTGTGTCGCCCAATACGATGGCGAGCAACGCGACCGCAGTGAAGTCTTTCGTCGGCCCTGCCGGCACGTGGTACCCCACATAGACCATCGGCGCACCGCCCGAGCGGCGCAGCGTGACGCTGCGCGCGCCGTCCTGCGCCGGATCGAGCGTGTAGAGCACCGGCAGCTTGCGCGTGGGCTTGGGGATCTTGCCGAACGCGTCGGCCACCCATGCGAGCACGCGCGCCGTGTTGAACTTGCCCGAGACGATAAGCGTCGCGTTGTCGGGCTGGTAGTAGGTGCGGTAGAACGCCTGCAGACGCGGGATGTCGACGTTCTCGACGTCGGCCCGCGCGCCGATGACCGAGTTGCCGTAGTGGTGCCAGTCGAACATCAGCGCCATCGTGCGTTGCAGCAGGATCCGGCCCGGGTTGTTTTCGCCCGATTCCATCTCGTTGCGCACCACTGTCATTTCGGTGTCGAGGTCTTTGCGGGCGACGTAGCTGTTGACCATCGCGTCAGCCAGCCAACCCAGGTACCACTGCAGGTTGTCGTCGCTGGCGGAAAACCGGGCGTGGTAGTTGGTTCGGTCGTACGAGGTGCTGCCGTTGGCCGCCAGGCCTCGCTTCTGAAACGAGTCCCACACCTTTTCGTGCGTCGGTGTGCCCTTGAAAAGCATGTGCTCCAGCAGGTGGGCCATGCCGGTCTCGCCGTAGTTCTCGTGGCGCGAACCGACCCGATAGGTGATGTTGACGGTGGTCGTCGGCTTGGAGTCGTCAGGCACCAGCAGCAGTTGCAGGCCATTGGGCAGACGGTACTCGTCGATGCCCTCGACCGAGGTGACGCTCTGCACACCCGGCGGAAGCGTTTGTGCGATCGACGGCGCGGCTGCGAACGCAGCCAGAATAGAGAAAGCTATCGACCGCAGGGGCTTCAGCATGGCGCAACCGGGTGACTGGGGAGCCCGGAGTTTAGAGGCGGCCGAATGCCCCCGCGCACCGCTGCGCTTAGGCCGACCGCCTGGCCCGCAGGTTCACGGCTTCTTGTAGCTGGCGATGCCCTGGCGAATCTCTTCCTTGGCCGACTCGGGCCCTTCCCAACCCTGAATCTTGACCCACTTGCCTTCCTCGAGGTCTTTGTAGTGCTCGAAGAAGTGCTGGATCGCCTTCAGGCGCATCTGGTTGATGTCTTCCGGCTTCTGCCAGTGCGTGTAGATGGGCAGGATCTTGTCGATCGGCACCGCCAGCACCTTGGCGTCGCCACCGGCCTCGTCTTCCATCTTCAGGACGCCGATCGGCCGGCAGGTGACGACCACGCCCGGCGTGAGCGGGAACGGCGTGATCACGAGCACGTCGACCGGGTCACCGTCGTCCGACAAAGTCTGCGGCACATAACCGTAGTTGCAGGGGTAGTGCATCGCAGTCGTCATGAAGCGGTCGACAAAAAGAGCGCCGGTGGCCTTGTCGACCTCGTACTTGATCGGATCGGCATTCATCGGGATCTCGATGATCACGTTGAACTGGTCGGGGGCTTTCGCGCCAGGGGTAACGTCTTGCAAACTCATTGGGGTTTCCTGCGGTGCTCGTACAAACCCCGATTTTATGTCGGCATTTTGGCCGGGCCCGATCGAAACTGGCGCCGTTGTACCGCTGGAAAACACCATGCTGGCGTCGTTGCCTTGTCATGCCCCATCCCGTAGCATCCCGCGTGGTTCGCCGGGCCGCGCCAGTGCAGGCGCGACCGGCCTGATTTGCAGCTTTTCACCATAGCACTCGACGAGGAAGGATCCCCCTTGATCACATCATCCATGGCGCTGTATTTCGCGCTGGCCTGCGGCTTGGCCGCAGTTGTCTACGGCTTCGTGCAACGAAGCTGGATCCTGAGCCAGAGCGCGGGCAATGCGCGCATGCAGGAGATCGCCGCGGCGATCCAGCAAGGTGCGGCGGCCTATCTGGCGCGGCAATACAAGACCATTGCGATCGTCGGCGTGGTGCTGGCCATCCTGATCGGTGTGTTTCTCGATGGCACCAGTGCGGTCGGTTTCGTGCTCGGCGCCGTGCTCTCGGGCGCCTGCGGCTTCATCGGCATGAATGTCTCGGTCAAGGCCAACGTGCGCACGGCGCAGGCCGCCACCAAGGGCATCGGCCCGGCGCTCGACGTCGCCTTCAAGGGCGGCG
>JBDTTU010000115.1:0-12591 GCA_039930465.1 Burkholderiales bacterium | reverse complement strand
ACGCGCCGATCATCCGCATGCTCAACGCGCTGCTCACGCAGGCCGCGAAAGACGGTGCCTCCGACATCCACATCGAGCCCTACGAGCGCAGCAGCTCGGTGCGCTTTCGTGTCGACGGCACACTGCGCGAAGTGGTGCAGCCGAACAAGGCGCTGCACGCGGCCCTGATCTCGCGCCTGAAGATCATGGCCGAGCTCGACATCGCCGAGCGCCGCCTGCCGCAAGACGGCCGCATCTCGCTGCGCATCGGCGGGCGCGCGGTCGACGTGCGCGTCTCCACCCTGCCCTCGGCCCACGGCGAACGTGCGGTGCTGCGCCTGCTCGACAAGGGCGAATCGAAGTTCACGCTCGAAGCGTTGGGCATGAGCGGAGACGTGCTCACCAAATTCGACAAGCTGGTGCAGCAGCCGCACGGCATCGTGCTCGTGACCGGGCCCACCGGCTCGGGCAAGACGACCACGCTGTACGCCTCGCTCGGCCGTGTCGACACGGCCGGCACCAATGTGCTCACGGTCGAAGACCCGGTCGAATACGAACTCGCCGGCATCGGCCAGACCCAGGTCAACCCGAAGATCGACCTCACGTTCGCGAAAGCGCTGCGCGCGATCCTGCGCCAAGACCCCGACGTGATCATGATCGGCGAGATCCGCGACTACGAAACGGCGCAGATCGCGATCCAGGCCTCGCTGACCGGCCACCTGGTGCTCGCCACCGTGCACACCAACGATGCGCCCAGCACCGTGACCCGCATGATCGACATGGGCGTCGAGCCCTTCCTGCTGTCGTCGAGCCTGATCGGCGTGTTGGCACAGCGCCTGGTGCGCAAGCTCTGCGTGCACTGCAAGCGTGCGGATGCCAACGGCCGCTACCACCCTGTCGGCTGCACGCACTGCGGCAGCACTGGCTACAAGGGCCGGACCGGCGTCTACGAGTTGATGGCGGTCGACGACAAGGTGCGTGCGCTGATCCACAGCCGCGCTTCAGAGACGCAGATTTTCGTTGCCGCCGAAGCGGCCGGGCTGCGCTCGATGCGCGAAGACGGTGAGCGGCTGGTCGCCGAAGGTGTCACCTCGGCCGAAGAAGTGATGCGCGTGACGCGCGAATAGGTCGCCCATGCCGGCCTATAAATTCGAAGCACTGGACGCGAGCGGCAAGTCCACGACCGGCCTGCTCGACGCCGAAAACGCCAAGGCCGCGCGCACCCAGCTGCGTGCGCAGGCGCTGGTGCCGCTCAGCGTGACGCAGGTGGCCTCGGCCGGCACCCAGGGCGAAGGCCTGCGCATGACACGGCGCGTTTTCAATTCGACCGGCCTCACGGTCTGGACGCGCCAGCTCGCTGGCCTGGTCGGCTCCGGCCTGCCGCTCGAACGCGCGCTGACTGCCCTCAGCGAAGAGGCTGAAGACCCGCGCCAGCGTGAGCTGGTGGCGCACCTGCGCAGCGAAGTCAACGGCGGCGCACCGTTCGCGCGGGCGCTCGCCAGCGCACCGCGCGAGTTCGACGAGGTCTACCGCGGCGTGGTCGCAGCCGGCGAGCAAAGCGGCGCGCTCGGCGGCGTGCTCGAACGCCTGGCCGACGACCTGGAAGCGCGCCAGGAGCTCAAGGCCAAGCTGATCGGCGCCACGCTGTACCCGGCGATCGTGTCGCTGATTGCGGTGGTCATCGTGATCTTTCTCGTCACCTACGTCGTGCCGCAGGTGGCTTCGGTGTTCACGAATTCCAAACGTGCGTTGCCCACGCTGACGATCGCCATGCTCTCGATCAGCGCCTTCCTGCGCAGCTGGGGCTGGCTGCTCGCGCTGCTGCTCGCCGCCGGCTTCGGCCTGCTGACCTGGATGCTGCGCAACGAGGCTTTCCGCGAGCGCTTCGACGCCGCCTGGCTCACGCTGCCGCTGATCGGCAAGCTCTCGCGCGGCTACAACGCAGCGCGCTTCGCCGGCACGCTGGCAATGCTGGCAAGCGCCGGCGTGCCGATCCTGAAAGCGCTGCAGGCCGCTTCCGAAACACTCTCGAACCGCGCGATGCGCGCCGATGCGATGGACGCGCTGGTGCAGGTGCGCGAAGGCGCGCCGCTCGCCTCGGCGCTGGCCGGCAAGAAGCGCTTTCCGGGCCTGCTGGCCATGTTCTCGCGCCTCGGCGAACAAACCGGCCAGCTGCCACTGATGCTCGAGCGCGCCGCGCGCCAGCTCGGCATGGAAGTGCAGCGCCGCGCGATGCAGATGGCCACGATCCTGGAGCCTCTGCTGATCGTGGCGATGGGCGCGGTGGTGATGCTGATCGTGCTCGCCGTGTTGCTGCCGATCATCCAGCTCAACACCTGGGTCAAGTGATGCCGCCCGTCGAACAGGCCGGGCAGGAATGGGCCGACGACGCGTGGCTCGAAGTCGACCCGAACGCCGAGCGCAGCGTGCACAAGCGTTTCCTGCGTGCAATGGTGCTTCGCTTCGGGCGAGCGAAGGCCTGCGTGGTGGTCACGCTGATCGGCATCCTGGCCTCGCTGTTGGCTTCGCTGGTGATCAACCTTCTGATCGGTCGTTCGCCACACGAGTTCTGGGTGTCGCTGCTGATGAGCGCCGGCATCCCGGCACTCATCGCGCCGCCGGTCACCTGGCTCGTGACCTCGCTGCTGCAAGACGCCGAGCGTGCGCGCCGCGCCGCCGAATGGCTGGCGGTCACCGACCCGCTCACCGGCGCCTTCAACCGGCGCCACTTCTTCGTTGTGGGCGAACGCCGCTTCGCGCAGGCGGTTCAGGGTCGCGAGCACATCTGCGTGCTGCTGCTCGACGTCGACGACTTCAAGGCGATCAACGACCAGCACGGCCATGCCGCAGGCGACCGGGCGCTGGTCGAAGTGGCCCTGGCCTGCAAGAACAGCCTGCGCCAGGCCGACCTGCTGGCGCGCTATGGCGGCGAAGAATTCGTGGCCCTGCTGCCGGCCACCGACCTGCCTGTGGCCCTGCAGGTGGCCGAACGGGTGCGAACGAGCGTGGCCGACACGCGTGTCGCCACCGACAGCGGCGCCACCGTGCGGCCCACGGTCAGCGTCGGCGTGGCCATGCTCGGGGCCGTGCCGGGTTCGTTCGACAGCCTGCTGGCGCAAGCCGACGCCGCCATGTACGACGCGAAGCGCAGCGGCAAGAACCGGGTTGGTGCCAACGGCAGCCCGCAACCTGCACCCACCGCGTCGGCCGCCAGCGCCATGGCCTGAAACTGCGGGCCTGGCACACAACGTGCACGCGACCTGGTCAGGCATTAGCGTCGGTTTTGTCGCGTTGATCACCCGATGCTGGCGCGCGATTCGTGCTTGAATGATTGCAGCGCACTGTTGGTGGAGCTTATTTCCATGACCGCTTCGAACGATCTTGTCACCGTGTCGGCCCGACCCCAAGGCAGCAAAGGCACGGGCATACCGATCGCGCGCATGCGCAGCCTCTACCGCGTCGACGAGGTCGGCCGAAAGCTCGACAAGCTGCCGCAGAAGGAACACGAAAGCCTGCGCTCCACCTACGAGCGCATGCTCGAAAAGGGCCCCGAGCGCTTTCAGGTCAAGCCCTCTGGCCTGCCGGTGATGGACCACCTCTACGACGAGCTGCCCAACTTTGCGAGCGTGCTCGACGACATCAAGCGCCAGCTCGCGCTCTGCGAAGACAGCCGCGATGCGCTCGAGATCACGCCGCTGCTGCTGCTCGGCCCGCCCGGCGTGGGCAAGACCCACTTCGCGCGCGAGTTGTCGGTGCTGCTCGGCACCGGCATGGGCTTTCTGTCGATGAGCTCGATGACCGCCGGCTGGGTGCTTTCGGGCGCGTCGAGCCAATGGAAAGGTGCGCGGCCCGGCAAGGTATTCGAAACGCTGGTTGACGGCCAGTACGCCAACCCGGTGATGGTGGTCGACGAGATCGACAAGGCCGGTGGCGAGCACGCCTACGACCCGCTCGGCGCGCTCTACAGCCTGCTCGAGCACGACACGGCAGGCAGCTTCACCGACGAATTCGCCGAAGTACCGATCGATGCGAGCCAGGTGATCTGGGTGGCCACCGCCAACGACGGCCGCGCCATTCCCGACCCGATTCTGAACCGCATGAACGTGTATGAAGTTCAGGCGCCTGATCGTGATGCCGCGCGCCACATCGCCGCCAAGCTGTACCGTTCGATCCGCGCCGACCATGGCTGGGGCGAACGCTTCGAGACCGAGCCGCATGCCGACGTGCTCGACGCGATGAGCGAGATGGCTCCGCGCGAAATGCGCCGCGCCTGGATGACAGCCTTCGGCAACGCCAAGCTCGATCGGCGTTCACGCATTGAAGTGCGCGATCTGCCCGATGCGCGCGGCAGGCGCGGGGCGATGGGTTTCGTTCAGTAGCGTGAGCCCTGCGCCATGGCGGCAGTGGCGTTCCATTCGTGGCGCAGCAGCCCGAACAGCGCCGTGTCGGAAACCTCGTCACCCACGATCCAGCGCTCTCGCAGAAACCCCTCCTGCACGAATCCCAGGCGGGCCAGGCTCTTGGCAGATGCGGCGTTGCGTGGGTCGATGTCAGCTTCCAGGCGGTTCAGATTCAGGGTTTCGAACGCGAAGTTGACGAGCGCGGTAAGCGCCTCGTGCATCAGGCCACGGCCCCACACCTCGCGGGCCAGCACGTAGCCGATCTCGGCGCGTCGGCTCGCTTCATGGAAGCTGAACAGCGAGCCGGTGCCGACGAGCGCATCGTCGCCACCCCGCAGTGTGATCGCCAGGCGCAGGTGGCGGCCGGCGGGCAAGGCCTCGCGGTCGGTCTCGATCATCGCTTCGGCCTGTTCGATGCCGGCCCATGGCGGCGTGCTCCAGTAGCGCATCACCTGCGGGTCGGCGTGCATGCGGAACAATGCCCCGGCGTCGGATGCGGCGAGCGGGCGCAGGTGCAGGCGCGGGGTGTCGAGCTTGAGCTGATCAAAGGGCTGCATGGCGAGCGGCGTGATATGCGTAGCTGTCGGTGGGGCCGCTTGCCGATTGTGGGCGACGCGGAGGGTGGCTCGTATCATCACCGCCATGCCCATCACCCTTGACGGACAGCTCGTCGTTGCCATTTCGTCGCGCGCATTGTTCGACTTCGAAGAAGAGAACCAGCACTTCGAAGCGACCGACGACCGCGCCTACATGCAATTGCAGCTCGACCGACTCGACAACGCCGCCAAGCCGGGCGTGGCGTTTTCGCTCGTCAACAAGCTGCTCGCGTTCAACACCGACGCGCCCCGCGTCGAGGTGGTGATCCTCTCGCGCAACGACCCGGTCTCGGGCATGCGCGTGTTCCGCTCGGCGCAACATTACGGGCTGCCGATCCAGCGTGGTGTGTTCACACGCGGCGAATCACCCTGGCGCTACCTGAAGCCGCTGAACGCGCACCTGTTCCTGTCGACCAACGAAGCCGACGTGCGCTCGGCCCTCGCTGCCGGCGTTCCGGCGGCACGTGTCTACCCGCATTCGGCACGCGCTTCGAGCGCGCACCCGAACCAGGTGCGCATCGCCTTCGACGGCGACGCGGTCTTGTTCTCTGACGAAGCCGAGCGTGTGTTCCAGCGTGCCGGGCTCGACGCCTTTCAGGCCCACGAGCGCGACCAGGCCGCCACGCCGCTGGCGGCTGGCCCGTTCAAGCCGCTGCTGCTGGCCTTGCAGCGATTGCAGCACGACCCGGCCCCGGGCATGCGCATTCGCACCGCGCTCGTCACCGCGCGCAGCGCACCGGCGCACGAGCGCGCGATCCGCACGCTGATGGACTGGAACATCGAAGTCGATGAAGCGATGTTTCTTGGCGGCCTGCCGAAGGGTGAATTCCTGCGCGAATTCGAACCCGACTTCTTCTTCGACGACCAGACCGGGCACGTGAACGCGGCGTCGGAACACGTGCCTTCGGGGCACGTGGCGTCCGGGGTCAGCAACCCGTCGGGCCGCCAGTAGCCTTCACGAAGCGGACTTCGCGTTCGTGTGTAAGAGTCAGGGCCCGCCTGGCGACATGTCTCGCCGCCGCCCGATCCCACAGGAGTGTTCTCGCATGGCTTCTTCCACCATCACCCTCACCGCCGCCGACGGCTTCAAGTCGTCCGCGTACGTGGCCGAACCGTCGGGCACGCCGAAGGGCGCGATCGTCGTGCTGCAAGAGATCTTCGGCGTCAACTCGCACATCCGCGGTGTCGCCGACGCATATGCGGCGGCGGGCTACCTCGCGGTCGCGCCGTCGACCTTCGACCGTGTCGAGCGCGACATCCAGCTCGGCTACGAAACCAGCGACATGACCGAGGGCATGCGCCTGAAGAGCGCGGTCGAGGCGCTGCCGGCGCCCGGGGTGCTGCAAGACATCCAGGCGGCGGTCGATCACGCGGCGCGCGCCGGCAAGGTCGGCATCGTCGGTTATTGCTGGGGCGGCCTGCTGGTCTGGCGTTCGGCCGAAAAGGTGCGCGGCCTCTCGGCGGCGGTGGCCTATTACGGTGGCGGCATGACCGCCGGCAGCGAGCCCTCCCGCCAACCCGCCGTGCCGACGATGGCGCATTTCGGCGAGCTGGACACTCACATCCCGCTCGACAGCGTGAAGGCCCTCGAGCAGGCCCACCCTGAAGTGGAAGTGCATCTCTACGCAGCCCACCACGGCTTCAACTGCGAGCAGCGCGGTTCCTGGAATGCCGGCGCCGCGGCCACCGCGCTCGAACGTTCGCTCTACCACTTCGGCAAACACGTCGGGTAGACCCACCGGCTCAAGCGCACTGCCTGCGTCAGCCGCGCTGCACGTGGCGGCGCAGCCCTTCGAGGTCGAGCACCCGCACGCCGCCGTATTCGATGCCGATCAGGCCGTGCTCCTGCAATGCATTCAGCGCTTCGTTGACACGCTGGCGTGACAGCCCGATCAGGTAGCCCAGCTCCTGCTGGGTGATGCGCAGCAGCCCGCCGACGCCGGGGTAGAGCGTCGGGTGGAACAGGGCCGCCAGGCTGCGTGCCACGCGCGCGTCGGCATCGCTCATGCGGTCGATCTCGCGTGCGGCGATGAACTGGCCGAGCCGCTCGTTCAGCTGCTGTGTGATGAAGCGGTTGAACGGAATGCTGCGGTCGAGCAGCCAGTGAAAAGTCTCCACACCCAAGCCTGCGACCATGCTCTTGCGCAGCGCCTGAATGTTGTAGCGGTAGACCTCGCGCTTGATCACCGTGCCCTCGCCGAACCAGCCGCCGGGCGGCACGCCGGTGAAGGTGATGGGAATGCCCATGACCGAGTCGTTGCTCATCTTCAGCAAACCTTCGATCACGCCGAACCAGTAGGTTGCAGGGCGGCCGACGCGGCACAACAACTCGCCGGTGGCGATGCTCACGACCTTCAGGTCGGCCACCGCCACCTTGCGTTCGCTGGGGTCGAGCGTGTGCAGCCAGGGAATGTCGCCGAGCTCGGCCGCGTTCGGCGCCCGCGCGCGCTGGTAGATCGACCGGTGGGCTGGCGGTGGGTGCTGAACGACCGGGATCATCGAGGGAAAGACCGGAGAGGAGTGTCCCTAGGATTGTCGTCAGAACGACAACTTGGCGTCAAACTTGTTTCTACATTCGGACCCATACCACGCTGCGGATGCGTCCGCGCTGGTTCATGGAGACTCAGTGCAAACGACCTTTCCTCGCCTGCTGCTCGAGCATGCGGCCCAACGCCCGCACGCCGCTGCGTTGCGTGAAAAGAGCTTTGGCATCTGGCAGACGCTGAGCTGGCGTGATCTGGCCACCCTCGTGCGCGAGCTGGCCTGCGGTCTGGCGCACGCAGGCCTGGCGCGTGGCCAGCACATCGTGATCGTCGGCGAGAACCGGCCGCGTTTGTACGCGGCGATGTTGGCGGCGCAGTCGCTCGGCGCCATTCCCGTGCCGCTTTACCAGGACGCGGCGGGCGCCGAGTTCGTTTTTCCGATCAACAACGCCGAGGTCTCCTTCGCGATCGTCGAAGACCAGGAACAGGTCGACAAGCTGCTGGAACTGCGCCAGCCCTGCCCGCAGCTCGCCCACATCTGGTTTGACGACCCGCGCGGCCTGCGCAACTACAACGAGCCCGGGCTCGAATCGCTCGACGCACTGATCGAATCGGGGCGCACGCACAACGCGGCACAGCCCGCGCTGTTCGATGCCGAAGTGCAGAAGACGCAGCCCGGCGACGTGGCCGCGATGTTCTTCACCTCGGGCACCACTGGCAACCCGAAAGGCGTGGTGCACACCCACAACACACTGATCGACCGTGCACAAGCCGGCGCGCGCTTCGACAAACTCACGAACGCTGAAGAAGTGCTGGCCTACCTGCCGCCGGCGTGGATCGGGCAGAACATCTTCTCTTACGCGCAGTGGCTGGTTTGCGGCTACGTGGTGAACTGCCCCGAGTCGGCCAGCACGGTCAGCATCGACCTGAACGAGATCGGGCCGACCTACTACTTCGCGCCGCCGCGCGTCTTCGAAGGTTTGTTGACGACGGTGATGATCCGCATGGAAGACGCGGGCACCATCAAGAAGTGGCTGTTCCACCACTTCATGGCGCTGGCGCGGCGCGTCGGGCCGCAGCTGATGGACGGCAAGCCGGTTTCGACCGTCGACCGGCTGCGTTATGCGCTGGGCAAGTTTTTCGTCTACGGCCCGCTGCGCAACACGCTCGGCTTCTCGCGTGTGCGGGTCGCCTACACCGCCGGCGAAGCGATCGGCCCCGACCTGTTCACGTTCTACCGCTCGATCGGCATCAACCTGAAGCAGCTCTACGGCTCGACCGAGACCGCCGTGTTCGTGTGCCTGCAGCCCGACCACGAAGCGCGTGCCGACACCGTGGGCGTGCCGATCGACGGGGTGGAGATCAAGGTGACGGAATCGGGCGAGATCCTCGTCAAGTCGCCAGGCCTGCTGCGCGAGTACTACAAGAACCCGGCCGCCACCGCTGAAGTGCTGACGCCCGAAGGCTGGTACCACACGGGTGACGCCGGCTTTCTCGACGCCGGTGGCCACCTGAAGATCATCGACCGCGCGAAAGACGTGGGCCGCATCATGGGCGGCCCGAACGACGGGGCGATATTCGCGCCGAAGTACGTCGAGAACAAGCTCAAGTTCTTCTCGCACATCAAGGAAGCTGTGGCGATCGGCGACAAGCGCGATTCGGTCTGTGTGTTCATCAACATCGACTTCGAAGCGGTCGGCAACTGGGCCGAGAAGCGCAACCTGCCTTATGCCGGCTACACCGATCTGGCACAGAAGCCCGAGGTCTACGAGCTGGTGCGCGA
Source organism: Burkholderiales bacterium (assembly GCA_039930465.1). Classification (GTDB taxonomy): domain Bacteria; phylum Pseudomonadota; class Gammaproteobacteria; order Burkholderiales; family Burkholderiaceae_C; genus LMDS01. Next base: position 3,350 of record JBDTTU010000115.1, on the reverse strand, counting down.
ATGCGTCGAGAAAGTCAACGCCGACCTGGCGCTCGACAGCATGCTCGCCGGTTCGCAGATCAGCCGCTTCCTCATCCTGCACAAAGAACTCGATGCCGACGACGGTGAACTCACCCGCACACGCAAGGTGCGGCGCGGTTTCATTGCCGAGCGTTACCAGGTGCTGGTCGATGCCTTGTACAGCGGCAAGGCCGAGCAGTTCATCGAAACGCAGGTGAAGTTCGAAGACGGGCGCAGCGGCGTCGTGTCGGCCACGCTGAAGATTGGCGACGCGAAGACCTTCACGCCAGTGAAGAGGGCCGCCTGATGTCAGCCCGCAAGATTGGCGAGGTCATCCTCGACGTGAAAAACATCAGCCTGCGCTTCGGTGGCGTGAAGGCACTGACCGACATCAGCTTCGACGTGCGCGAGCACGAGGTACGCGCGATCATCGGGCCCAACGGTGCGGGCAAGAGTTCGATGCTCAACTGCATCAACGGCGTCTATAGCCCGCAGGAAGGTTCGATCAGCTTTCGCGGCCAGACCTTCAAGCACATGAACTCGCGCCAGGTGGCCGAGATGGGCGTGGCGCGTACCTTTCAGAACCTGGCGCTGTTCAAGGGCATGAGCGTGCTCGACAACATCATGACCGGGCGCAACCTGAAGATGAAGTGCAACCTGTTCCAGCAGGCCATTCGATGGGGCGCAGCCGAGCGCGAAGAGACCACGCAGCGCGAGCACGTCGAACGCATCATCGACTTCCTCGAGATCCAGCCCTACCGCAAGACCGCGGTCGGCAAGATGCCCTACGGTCTGCAAAAACGTGTCGACCTCGGCCGCGCGCTGGCGATGGACCCGCAGGTGCTGCTGCTCGACGAGCCGATGGCCGGCATGAACGTGGAAGAGAAGCAGGACATGAGCCGCTTCATTCTCGACGTGAACGACGAGTTCGGCACCACCATCGTGTTGATCGAGCACGACATGAGCGTGGTGATGGACATCTCCGACCGCGTGGTGGTGCTCGACTACGGCAGGAAGATCGGTGATGGCACGCCGCAAGACGTGCGTGCCAACCCCGATGTGATCAGCGCCTATCTCGGCACTTCGCACTGAATCGACATGGGCTTCTTCCTCGAAACCTTGTTTGGCGGCCTGATGGTCGGCATGTTGTATTCGCTGATCGCGCTCGGCTTCGTGCTGATCTACAAGGCCAGCGGTGTCTTCAACTTCGCGCAAGGCGCGATGGTGCTGTTCGCAGCGCTGGCGATGGCGCGTTTCTACGAGTGGATTCCGAAGTGGTTCGGCTTCGAAAACAAAATCCTCGCCAACGTGCTGGCGTTCGCAGGCGCTGTGCTGGTCATGATCGCGGTGGCCTGGGTGATCGAACGCCTGGTGCTGCGCAAGCTCGTGAACCAGGAGCACATCACGTTGCTGATGGCCACGCTGGGCATCAGCTACTTCCTCGAGGGTTTCGGGCAGACGCTGTTCGGCTCCGACATCTACAACATCGACGTCGGCATGCCCAAAGACCCGATCTTCGTGCTTGAAAATGTGTTCGCAGGCGGCGTGCTGATCAACAAGGAAGACCTCTATGCCGCGGCCATTGCGGCGGTGCTGGTCGCGCTGCTCGCGCTGTTCTTCCAGAAGACCGCCACCGGCCGCGCCTTGCGCGCCGTGGCCGACGACCACCAGGCGGCCCAGTCGATCGGCATCCCGCTCGGGCGCATCTGGATCATCGTGTGGTCGGTGGCCGGGTTCGTGGCACTGGTGGCCGGTGTGATCTGGGGCAGCAAGCTCGGCGTGCAGTTCTCGCTCTCACTGGTGGCGCTCAAGGCGCTGCCGGTCGTGATTCTCGGCGGCCTCACCTCGGTGCCCGGCGCGATCATCGGCGGGCTGATCATCGGCATGGGCGAGAAACTCTCAGAGATCTACATCGGGCCGATGTTCGGCGGTGGCATCGAGATCTGGTTCGCTTACGTGCTTGCCTTGGTATTCCTGCTCTTCAGACCTCAGGGTCTGTTCGGCGAGAAGATCATCGACCGGGTCTGACCATGCTGTACAGAGAAAACGGTCAGTTCAAATCCAGCTACCGCAGCGACCAGCAGATCTTCCCGATCCTGCAGGACCGCATCGCGATGGTGTTGCTGCTGCTGCTGGCCTTCGTCGCGATCCCGTTGTTGTCGTCGGAATACCTGTTGCGCGCGATCTTCGTGCCCTTCCTGATCCTGTCGCTCGCCGCACTCGGCCTGAACATCCTCGTCGGTTACTGCGGTCAGATTTCGCTCGGCACCGGCGCGTTCATGGCGATCGGTGCTTACGCGGCCTACAACTTCCAGGTCCGCATTCCGGGCATGCCGCTGGTGTTGTCGCTGCTGCTCGGCGGCTTGTGCAGCACCGTGGTTGGCGTGCTGTTCGGCATTCCTTCGCTGCGCATCAAGGGGCTCTATCTGGCGGTGGCCACGCTCGCGGCGCAGTTCTTCACCGACTGGGCCTTCCTGCGCATCACGTGGTTCACGAACAACTCTTCGTCGGGCTCGGTCAGCGTGGCCGGGCTGAACGTGTTCGGCATTCCGATCGAGTCACCGGCGCACAAGTATTTGCTGTGCCTGGGTTTTCTCGTGGTCTTCGCACTGCTGGCGAAGAACCTGGTGCGCGGCGCGATCGGCCGCGAGTGGATGGCGATCCGTGACATGGACGTTGCCGCCGCCGTGATCGGCATCCGCCCGGTCTACGCCAAGCTCACCGCGTTTGCCGTGAGCAGCTTCATCGTCGGCGTGGCCGGCGGCTTGTGGGGCTTCGTGCACCTCGGGTCATGGGAGCCGGCGGCGTTCAACATCGACCGCTCGTTCCAGTTGCTGTTCATGGTGATCATCGGCGGGCTGGGTTCGATCATGGGCAGCTTCTTCGGTGCGGCTTTCATCGTCGTCTTGCCGATCGTGCTGGACAACCTGCCCTACTGGTTCGGCTTGCCCGTCGACACGGCACTGGCCTCGCACCTCACGTTCATGATCTTCGGAGCGCTGATCGTGTTTTTCCTGATCGTCGAGCCGCACGGCATCGCGCGGCTGTGGTCGACCGCGAAAGAAAAACTTCGCCTCTGGCCCTTCCCTCATTGATTTGAATCGCCACAGAGCGAACCGCCTTCCAACCCGCAACCCTCCCCTGGAGACAGACATGAAATTCAAGTCACTCGCGCTGGCCGCCACCATCACGGCGGCGGGTCTGGGCGCTCTCACCACCGCCCCTGCCGCCTACGCACAAGCGAAGGAGCAGTTCTTCCCGCTGCTGGCCTACCGCACCGGCCCCTACGCACCGAACGGCGTGCCCTGGGCCAACGGCAAGCAGGACTACATCAAGATGATCAACGCGCG
>JBDTTU010000114.1:0-12659 GCA_039930465.1 Burkholderiales bacterium | reverse complement strand
TCACGTGGATCGGCATGTAGGCGTGTTCCTTGCCGCACAGCTCGGCGCACTGGCCATAGAAGTCACCGGTCTGCTTGGCGCGGAACCAGGTGTCGCGCACGAAGCCGGGAATCGCGTCTTGTTTGATGCCGAACGAGGGCACCATGAAAGCGTGGATCACGTCACTCGCCGTGGTGATGATGCGGATCTTCTTGTCGACCGGCACGACCAGCGGCTTGTCGACCTTGAACAGGTAATCGTCGCCGGAGGGTTTGCCGGCGTCGGACATCTCGCGCTGCGTGGCATCGAGCGTGGAAACAAAACCGATGCCCTCGCCCTCGCCTTTCAAGTAGTCGTAGCCCCACTTCCACTGGATGCCGGTGGCCTTGATGGTCAGGTCGGCGGCACTCGTGTCCTTCATCGCCACCACCACCTTGGTGGCCGGCAGCGCCATGCCGATCACGATGATGAACGGCACGATGGTCCAGACGATCTCGACCGTGGTGCTCTCGTGGAAGTTGGCCGACTTCGCGCCCTTCGATTTGCGGTGCTTGAAGATCGAATAGAACATCACCCCGAACACGCCCAGGAAGATAACGGTGCAGATGACCAGCATGAAGTAGTGCAGCCAGCGCTGGTCTGCAGCGATTTCGGTGACCGGCGGGTGCAGGTCGAGCTGGTTGACAGCCGGGCCACCGGGCAAGTTGCCCACCGCCACGGCAGCGTGGCTGGCGAGCAGCGCGCCCAGGGTCAGGCTCAACTCGGCGACCCTGCGCCCGGCCTTGCAAATGATTGCTTTCATCGTCTTCATGGTTGCATTTTCAGTTTTTTTCTCAGAGTGGGCCGCGCGACTGCCAGCGCCGCAAAGCCCACCGCAATTCTTCTGCCAGCTGGCGGCGCAGTTCGGGGCGCACAAAACGGCCCACACAAATGCGCAGACCCTGGCCCGACAACTCGATCAGCGAGCGGTCGCCCGATTCGGGCTCGACACGAACCCACGTCGGCGCGAACTCGACCCGCTCAATGCGGCTGCCGGAGGCGAATTCCACGGTCAGGCGACCCGGTTGCAGGCGGATTTGCTCGTTGTCGGTGGCGTGGCGGGTGTAGACCAACATCGCCACACACACGGCCAGCACCTCGACCCAGGCGAAGGGCAGCACGAGCGTGGCGCCCTGGTGCCAGAACAGCCCGCCGACGGCGAGCGAGAGCAGGCAGAGCGAACCGAAGAACCACAACATCTGGCGCGGCGTGACCGAACAATTGCGCTTGAGCACCCATTGCACCGAGCCTTCGCCGGTGGCCGATTCGCGCCCGAAACGCAACGGGCTGGCCGCCGGCGCTCGCGCGATCGAGGGGTGAATGAGGGTTGCTGACATCCCGCGCCGACTGCCTTGTGAAACTGCCAAATGAACGTCTTGTTGGAACCCGCACCGACGCTGTGCCAGTGCATGGTGGTCGGCCAAGCCCGACTCAACCGCAGAATTTTAGCTTACGGGCCAGCGCCCCCGCCCGAGCGAGCGCGCCCGGCCTTCAGCATGGCGCGCATGTCGTCGAGCGGCACCGCTGTGGGTGCGTCTGCGCGCAGGCGCGGCGCGGCCTTGAAGGCGTGGCCGTAGGCCACTTCGAAACTCAGGCCGAGTTTGCCGTTGGCGCCCTTCAACGACATCAGCTCACGTTCCAGACCGCGCTGCCAGCGGGGCGTGCGCAGCCCCGCAGCGCGGTCGGGCGCGGTGTTGCCACCGAGCGAGCGCAACTCTTTCAGCAGCGCGGCCGGGCTGTCCCATTGCAGGGTCAGCGTTTCCTGATCCATCACCGGGTCGGCGAAGCCTGCCTGCACCAGCATGTCGCCCAGATCGTGCATGTCGACGAAGTCTGGCGTGGACGCCGGCCAGCCCAGGCGCGCGTAGAGCGCCCGCAGCTCGCGCAGCGTGCCGGGCCCGAGGCACGAGAACATCACGAAGCCGTCGACACGCAAGAGCTGCTGCCAGCGCTCGAACAGCGCCGGTGGGTCGCTTACCTGGTGCAGCATCATGTTGGCCCAGACGAGCTGGGCCCCGGGTGGAATGTGATGCGCCTGTTCGATCACCTCGACACCTCCCCGGCGGCTCGGCGACCACCACGGCCGGCGCGCCGCCACGCGGCTGCGCTCGGCCCAGGCCGCGTCGGGCTCGACGACCCAGCGTTGCGCCTTCGGGTAGGCCTGCTCCAGCGCGCGGCCGCCGGCGCCTAGAAAGCCCCACCAGTCGAGCACCAGTTCGGGCTTCAGCAGCACGACCTGCAGTTTCTCGGCCATGCGCCGCGCCACTTCCGTGTGCAACCAGGGTACTTCGGCGTTGCGCGCCATGCGTCGCAACGCGGCATTCACCGCCACCGCATCGAGTCGGCGGACAGGGGCAGGATCAGGCTTCGGCATCTGGCGGCCAGTATATTGAGCCGATGTTGTTCAGCCGCCTGTTCGATGCCCTTGCCACCACACCGAGCCAGTGCGCGGTGTGCCACGGCTGGGGCCAGCAGCGGGTCTGCACGCTGTGCGTGGCACGGTTCGCGCCAGTCGTGCCACGCTGCGTTCGCTGTGCGATCGAAGTGCCCGCGGGCGTGGCCACCTGCGGTGCCTGCCTCACCGACCCGCCACCGTTCGAGCACACGCTTGCCGCTGTCGACTATGCGCACCCCTGGGACGGCCTGATCACGCAGTTCAAGTTCCATGCGGCGCTCGACCTGGCGCCCGCGCTGACGCAACGCCTGCTCGACACGTTTCACCGAAGCGACCAACCCGCACCGGCACTGCTGCTGCCGATCCCGCTGAGCCCGGCGCGCTTGCGCGAGCGCGGCTACAACCAGGCCTGGGAACTGGCGCGGCGGCTCGCCCGCGCGCTGCATTGCCACGCCGATGCCCAGCTGCTGCTGCGCGTGAAAGACACTCCCCACCAGCTCGCACTCGCCCCCGACAAGCGCGCCGGCAACGTGCACGCTGCATTCGCGGTCGAGCCGCGGCGGCGGGCCGAGCTGGCGGGCGCCACCGTCACGCTGGTCGACGACGTGATGACCACCGGCGCCACCGTGTCCGAAGCTGCACGCACCGTGCTTCAGGCCGGTGCGGCACGGGTTCACGTGTGGGTCGTCGCGCGCACGCCGCGCAACGACGATGCGTGAGCGCCTGCGCGGCGAGAATCGGCGCATGTTCAACATCGTTCTGGTGCAACCCGAGATCCCCCCGAACACCGGCAACGTGATCCGGCTGGCGGCCAACACCGGCTGCACGCTGCACCTGATCGAGCCGCTCGGTTTTTCGATGGACGACAAGCAGCTCAAGCGCGCCGGGCTCGACTACCACGAGTACGCGCCGGTGCGCCGGCATGCGTCGTGGTCGGCCTTTCTCGATACCGAGCGCCCCGATGCACAGCGCCTGTTCGCATTCACGACCCGAAGCAGCCGCCCGTTCGCCGAAGTGCGCTGGGCACCGGGCGATTGGCTCGTGTTCGGCTCCGAGACGGCCGGCTTGCCCGAGTTGGTGCGCGACAACATCGAGACCGCGCAACGCGTGCGCCTGCCGATGCGCGCCGAGCAGCGCAGCCTGAACCTGAGCAACAGCGTGGCGGTCGCAGTGTTCGAGGCCTGGCGCCAGAACGGCTATGCGGGCGGCGTGTGAACCTCGCCCGTCAAGACCACGCCTTCACTCCCGCTTCACGCCCGCCGCCTTGATCACCTTGGCCCAGCGCTCGCGCTCGCTTTTCATCAGACCGGCCAGCGCTTCGGGCGCCGTGCCGGCGGCGCTGAAGTACTGACCCAGGATCTTGCCGCGCACGTCGTCGCTCTTGATGATGCGGATCAACTCGCCCGACACACGGTCGATGATGGGCTTCGGCGTGCCTGCCGGTGCCAGCACGGCCTGCCACGAGATCGCCTCGAAGCCGGCGTAACCTTGCTCGACGAAGCTGGGCAGATCGGGCAGCGAACCCGCGCGCCCGAGTGTGGTCACCCCCAGCGCCTTCAGCTTGCCGGCGCGCACCTGGCCCATGGCAATGCCGGGCACCATGAAACCTGCCTGCACCTGGCCGGCGAGGATGGCGTTGACGACCTGCGGGAAGCCCTGGTACGGCACGTGCACGATGTCGAGCCCGGCGCGGGCCTTGAAGAGTTCCATCGCCAGGTGCGAAGCACTGCCGTTGCCCACGCTGCCGTAGTTGAGCTGGCCGCGCTTCTCTTTCGCGATGCGCACGAAGTCGGCGAGGGTGTTCGCGCCGAGCTTCGGGTCGACGACCAGCACGTTCGGCGAGGTCGCCACGAGCGTGACCGGCGCCAGGTCTTTGAGCGGGTCGTAACTCAGGTTCGCACTCAACAAGGGCGCGGTCACGAGCGGGCCCTGAATCGTGAACAGGAAGGTGTAGCCATCGGGTTCGGCCTTGGCGACCGCACCGGTGCCCACGTTGCCACCGGCACCGGGTTTGTTGTCGACGACCACGGTCTGGCCCAGCGCCTGGCCGAGCGGCTCGGCCAGCAGGCGGCCGATGATGTCGGGCGAGCTGCCGGGCGGGAATGGCACGACGAGCTTGATCGGGCGGCTCGGCCAGGCTTGCGCGAACGATGGCAGTGCGAGCACGGTGGCCGCGGCAGCGGTGGTGTTGAGGAAAATTCTGCGTTGCATCGAGTCGGTCTCCGTCAGTGGTTTTCAGGCCGCGCACCGCGGCCCATCAGTTGTTCGAGTGCCTGAGCCGGCGTGGTGCTGCCTTCGAGCACCTGCACCACGGCCTGCGTGATCGGCATCTCCACGCCCAAGGCCTGCGCGCGGCGCAGCACCATCGGCGCGGTGCTCACGCCTTCGGCCACGTGGCCCAGGTCGGCCAGGATCGTGGGCAAGCTGAAGCCCTCGGCAAGCAGGCGCCCGACGGTGCGGTTGCGCGACAGGTCGCCGGTGGCAGTCAGCACCAGGTCGCCCAGGCCCGACAAGCCCATGAAGGTCTCGACACGCGCACCCAGCGCCACGCCGAGGCGTGTCATTTCGGCCAGGCCGCGGGTGATGAGCGCAGCGCGCGCGTTCAGGCCGAGTGCCATGCCGTCGGCGATGCCGGCGGCAATGGCGAGCACGTTCTTCACCGCACCGCCGACCTCCACGCCGGCCGGGTCGTTCGAGGTGTAGACGCGCAGGCTGTCACTGTGCAGCGCTTCCACGGCCTGCTCGCAGAGCAGCTGGTCGCTGCTCGCGGCGACCAGCGCCGTGGGTTGGCCGCGCGCCACCTCGATCGCGAAACTCGGCCCCGACAGCACGCCGACGCTCGACGTGATGTTCAAGGCCAGCGCGATCTCGTGCCCGAGCGCACCGGTGTTCGGCGCAAAACCCTTGCACAGCCACAGCACGCCGCCGCGGTGCGCGGCCAGGCGCCGCAGCATGCCGTCGAGCCCGGCCATCGGCGTGGCGATGATCACGAGGCCGCCGGCCGCGTGGGCGAGCGCAGCGTCGAAATCGTAGGTGATCTGCAGTGTGGGGGGCAGCACCACCTCGGGCAGGTAGCGCATGTTGCGGCGCAGCGAGCGCATCTGCGCTGCCTGCGCCGGGTCGCGCGCCCAGAGGCGTGTCGGGTGGCGGCCGGCGGTGCTGACCGCCAGCGCCGTTCCCCATGCGCCTGCACCCAGGACCGTGAGGTTCATGCGAGTGCTGAAAGAAGACGGTCGGATCGTTCGCGAAGCGCTTTCAGTTTGCGCTGGTGATGATGCCCGAGCCGTTGCTCGGTGCCGCAGCGGCGCCTTGCGCCTGCTGCGCTTCGTACATCGCCTGGAAGTTGACTTCGGCCAGAAGCACCGGCGGGAAGCCGGCGCGCGTGCAAACGTCGGAGACGATGGCGCGCAGGTACGGGTAGATGATGCCCGGGCAGGCGATGCCGACGATCGGCTGCAGCTGGTCTTCGGGGATGTTGCGGATCTCGAAGATGCCGCCCTGCTTCGCTTCGACCAGGAACAGCACCTTGTCGTTGACCTTGGTCGTGACCGTGGCCGTGACCGTCACTTCGTACACGCCGTCGGCGATCGGCTCGGCGCCCAGGCCGAGGTTGATGTCGACCTGCGGCTGGCCTTGCTCGAGCAGGATCTGCGGCGAATTGGGTTGCTCCAGCGACAGGTCTTTCAGGTAGATGCGCTGAATCTGGAACACGGGGCTCTGGGTATCGTCGGCCATGGGAATCTCGGGTTGGATGAGAGTGCTCGCGCGCGCTGCACGATGAGCGGAGCCCGGCATTATGGCCGAGCGGGTTCGGCGCCTGCAGCCGCGTCAGGCCGCGGCAAGCAAGGGCAGCAGTTCGCCGCGGCGGTCGAGTTCAACGAGCTCGTCGCAGCCGCCCACGTGGGTGTCGCCGATGAAGATCTGCGGCACTGTGCGGCGCCCGGTGAGCTGCATCATCGTGCTGCGCTCGGCCGGCTCGAGGTCGACCCGCACTTCGTCGATCTGCTCAACGCCACGCTGCTTCAGCAGGGCCTTGGCGTGCACACAGTACGGGCAGCTTTGTGTCAGGTACATCTTCACCGCTTGCATGTCGTGCGCTCCGCTCAGGCCGTCTTCTCGACCGGCAGGTTGGCTGCGCGCCAGGCTTCAAGGCCTCCGGCGAGCGCCTGCGAATTCTCGAAGCCGAGCTTCTTCAGGGTGGCCACAGCGCGGCTCGCGCGGCTGCCGGTCGGGCACAGCACGACCAGCGGCAGCGCCTTGTTCTTGGGCAACTCGTTCGACGCTTCCAGGCTCGCGAGCGGCACGCTCTTGGCGCCGGCAGCGTGGCCGGCGGCGTACTCGGCCGGCTCGCTCACGTCGATCAGCACCGCTTTCTCGCGGTTGATGAGCTGCACCGCGGCGCTGGCCGACACCTTGCCGCTGCCACCGGCGCCCTTGTTGATCATCGGCCAGATGAGCAAGGCCCCCGACGCCGCGGCAGCGAGAAACAAGAACCAGTTGTCGATGAAGAACTTCACAGGTGCGCCGATGGGTTGGTGTCAGGTCGGCGATTATAGAATTCCAGCGGCCGACGGCCTGCCTGCGCGCGGCAAAGCCCCCAACCACCCCACCCGGACCCGGCCCATGCACAAGCTCGTACTGATTCGCCACGGCGAGTCCACCTGGAACCTGGAAAACCGCTTCACCGGCTGGACCGACGTGGAACTCACGCCGCTGGGCGTGCAGCAGGCCCAGCAGTCGGGCCGGCTGCTGAAGGCCGACGGTTATGAGTTCGACGTGGCCTACACCTCGGTGCTGAAGCGCGCGATCTGGACACTCTGGCACGCGCTCGACCAGATGGACCGCACCTGGCTGCCCGTGGTCAACGACTGGCGCCTGAACGAGCGCCACTACGGCGCGCTGCAGGGCCTGAACAAGGCCGAGACCGCGAAGAAATTCGGCGACGAGCAAGTGCTGGTATGGCGCCGCAGCTACGACACGCCGCCGCCCGTGCTCGATGCGGGCGACCCGCGCAGCGAACGCGGTGACGTGCGCTACGCCAAGCTCAAACCCGGCGACGTGCCATTGACCGAATGCCTCAAGGACACGGTCGCCCGCGTGCTGCCGCTGTGGAACGAAACCCTCGCGCCGGCCATTCGCTCCGGCCAGCGCATATTGATCGCCGCGCATGGCAACAGCATTCGCGCGCTGGTGAAGTACCTCGACGGTGTGTCGGACGCCGACATCGTCAACCTGAACATTCCGAACGGCATACCGCTCGTTTACGAGCTCGACGACGCCATGAAGCCGATCCGCAGTTACTACCTGGGTGACGCCGAAGCGGCGGCCAAGGCCGCTGCGGCCGTGGCAGCGCAGGGCAAGAAGGGCTGAGAACTCAGACGGCGAGCGCGTCGGCGATGTCGCCGCGCAACTGCTCGGCCAGTGCGCGCCGCTCGGCCTGAGCCGTCGCTCGCGGTGGCAGAAAATCGACGCGCACGATCAGCTGATCGCCGCTGGCCACCATCCACAGGCTCTGCGCCAGCGTCGTCGCGCCGACGAACTCGACCGCGCGGCTGATCGCATGGGTCGAATCGCTGAAGCGGATCGCGACCGGCTGAACCGGCGTTTCGGTTGATATCGCGGCCTGCAGCAGGTTGGCATGGAAGGGCAGCAGCACTTGGCCGTCGGAGGTGGTGCCTTCGGGGAAGATCGCCACCGTGTCGCCAGCCTTCAGCGCTTCGGCCATGGCGTGCACCACGCGCAAGGCGTCACGCTTGCGTTCACGCTCGAGGTAGAGCGTGCCGGCTGCGTCGACCAGATGCCGCATCAGGGGCCACGATTTCACGTCGGCCTTCGACACGAACCGGGCGTGCGGGCAGACCGCGTGCAGCGCCATGATGTCGAGCCACGAGATGTGGTTGGCCACCAGCAGCACCGCCCCAACGACCGGCGCGCCTTCCACGCGCAGCGTGATGCCCATCAAACGCAGCGTTTTCATGGCCCACCACTGCACGCGCAACTGGCGCTCGGCTGTGGGCAATGCGCCGAAGCGCAGCAGCACGATCAACACACCGTGCACGCCATGCAGCACGCAACGCAACAGCCGGCCGGCCGCGCGCACCCGAAACGTCATGCTTGCGCTTCGTAGGCCACACCGCCGGACACGACCGTGCAGCGCACGCGGCCCGGCAGCTCGTAGCCGCTGAACGGCGTGTGCTTGCCCTGGCTCTTGAGGGCGCCGGGGGCGACCGTCCAGCGCGCGTCGGCATCGAACAGGCACAGATCGGCAACGCCACCCTCGACGAGCCGGCCCACGCTCGCCGACAGCGAACCCAGCGCATCACCGATCACCGCGACCGGCGCGCTGGTCACCTTGGCCAGCGCGCGGGTCAGTGGCTGGTTCGTCTCGGTCCCCCACTTCAACGCCAGGCTCAGCAGCAACTCAAGCCCGGTCGCGCCGGGCTCGGCTTCTGCGAACGGCAGGTTCTTCGCATCGGCCGCCACCGGCGTGTGGTCGCTGGCGAGCGCGTCGATCGTGCCGTCGGCCAAGGCAGCGCGAATCGCGTCGCGATCACGCTGCTGGCGCAATGGCGGCGTGAGGCGCATCGCGGCATTGAAGTAGCCGATATCGACATCGGTCAGGTGCAGGTGGTTGACGCTCACGTCGCAGGTCACCGGCAGGCCTTCGGCCTTGGCGCGACGAACCAGCTCGATGCCGGCCGCGCTCGACAGCCGGCACAGGTGCACCCGGGCGCCGGTGTCGCGCACCAGCTCGAACAGCGTGGCGAGTGCGATGGTTTCGGCAATCACCGGCACGCCCGACAGGCCCATGCGCGTGGCCAGCGGCCCCTTCGCCGCCACGCCGTTGCCGAGCCAGGCGTCGGCAGGCCTCAGCCAGCTCGTGTAGCCGAAGGTGGCCGCGTATTGCAGCGCGCGGTGCAAGACGAGTGTGTCTTTCAACGTGACCTCGGCCTGCGAAAAGCCGACACACCCGGCCTCGGTGAGCTCGGTCATTTCAGTCAGCACTTCGCCATGCAGGCCGCGCGTGAGCGCGCCCAGCGGAAAGACCCGTGCGAGGTTCAGGTTGCTGGCGCGGAACTTGAGCATTTCGACCAGCCCGGGTTCGTCGAGCACCGGGTCGGTGTCGGGCGGACACACCAGGCTCGTCACGCCGCCGGCCACCGCTGCGGCCATTTCCGATTCGAGCATCGCTTCGTGTTCGTGGCCCGGCTCGCCCAGCCGCGCGGCCAGGTCGACGAGGCCAGGGGCCACGATCAAACCAGCCGCATCGATTACACGATCGGCGTCGAAATCGGCGCTGACCTTGCCGAGCGCGACGATGCGGCCGGCGGCGATGGCCACGTCACCGGGTTCGTCTCGGCCTGTGGCAGGGTCGATCAGCCTACCGTTCTGGATGAGGATCTTCATGGGTGGGTCAGGCGTTGTTGCCGGCAATGATCGACATCACGGCCATGCGCACCGCGATGCCGAAGGTGACCTGCGGCAGGATCACGCTCTGCGCGCCGTCGGCCACCTTGGAATCGATCTCGACACCGCGGTTGATCGGGCCTGGGTGCATCACGATCGCATCGGGTTTGGCATAGGCGAGCTTCTCAGGCGTGAGGCCGTAGTTCTTGAAGAACTCGCCGGCGCTCGGCAGCATCGCGCCGCTCATGCGTTCGTTCTGCAGGCGCAGCATGATGATCACGTCGGCGTCCTTGATGCCTTCTTTCATGTCGTGGCACACCCGCACGCCCATCGCCGAAAGATCGGCCGGCACCAACGTCTTCGGGCCGACGGCGCGGATCTCGGGCACACCGAGCGTGGTCAGCGCATTGATGTCGGAGCGGGCCACGCGCGAGTGCACGATGTCGCCGACGATCGCGACGGTGAGTTGGGTGAAGTCTTGTTTGAAGTGCCGGATCGTGTACATGTCGAGCAGGCCCTGCGTCGGGTGCGCATGGCGCCCGTCACCGGCATTCACCACGTGCACGTGCGGCGCGCAGTGCTGCGCGATCAGGTAGGGCGCGCCGCTCTCGCCGTGGCGCACGACGAACATGTCGGCGTGCATCGCCGAGAGGTTGGCGATGGTGTCGAGCAGGCTCTCGCCCTTGGTCGCACTGGAGCGCGCGATGTCGAGGTTGATCACGTCGGCGCTCAGCCGCTTGGCCGCGATCTCGAAGGTGGTGCGGGTGCGCGTGCTGTTCTCGAAGAACAGGTTGAAGACGCTTTTTCCCCGCAGCAAGGGCACCTTCTTCACCTCGCGGTCGTTGACGCTGAGGAAGGTGCCCGCCGTGTCGAGAATCTGGTGCAGCACCGGCTGCGGCAGGCCTTCGATCGAAAGCAGGTGGATCAGTTCGCCGTGGGCGTTGAGTTGCGGATTGCGTCTGGAGAGCATTTCTACGCATCCCTTTTGATGTCGAAGCTGAAGCGGCCGGCGTCGTCCCGCGCCAGCGACAAACGCTCTGCCGGGGGCAGCGTGATACGAGCCGCCGAGACCGCCGCCGATATCGGCAGTTCGCGCCCGTTTCGATCGACCAGCACCGCGAGCGTCACGCTGGCCGGGCGGCCGAAGTCGTACAGCTCGTTGATCACTGCGCGGATCGTGCGGCCGGTGTGGAGCACGTCGTCGACCAGCACGATCGGCAGGCCGTTCACGTCGAAAGGCAGGCGGGTGTGGTCGGCGCCGGCGGTCATGCCACGCGAGCCGAAGTCGTCGCGGTGCAGCGCGCTCGAGATCACGCCGTGTTCTCCCGCCAGGCCCAGGTCGCGCTGCAGGCGCTCGGCCAGCCAGGCGCCGCCCGACCAGATGCCGACCAGCACCGAGCCCGGCTGCAGCAGGCTACGCACACCGCGCGCCAGATCGGCGTACAGCGCTTCGGCGTCGAGGTGCAGGCTGCTCATTCGGTGGTCTCCAGCGTTCTCAGATACTGCTCCAGGATGATTGCGGCCGACGCGGCGTCGGCGTCGGCCGCGCCCTGCGCGTGGGCTTCGGTCGTGCTGTAGCGCTCGTCCACTTCATGCACGACCAGATGGAAGCGGCCGTGCAACTGGCGGGCGAAGCGCCGCGCGCGCACGGTATTGTCGTGTGCCGCGCCGTCGGGGTGAAACGGCACGCCGACCACGAGCGCGTCGGGTCGCCACTCCGTGATGAGCGCGCCAATCGCATCGAAGCGGCTGCTGCCTTCGGCCGCGATGGTGCGCATCGGCGTGGCCGTGTACGTGAGCGTGGTGCCAGAAGCGACGCCGACACGCCGGGTGCCGTAGTCAAAAGCAAGAAACGAAAGCGGAGCCGGCGACACAGAAGAATTCGGTACGCCCGAGCTCATGCTTGCAGCACGCGCGTCGCGAGACGCTCCGCACACTCGCAGGCGTTCGCCCGTGCGCAGGCACGGTCGCACGTCGGGCTCATGCGTGCCCCGCCTCCTGGCTGAGCATGCCGGCGGCAATGCCCAGCAGCGACAAGGCGCGGTCGTAGCGCTGCTCGACCGGCGTGTCGAAAATGATGCCGGGTTCGGCGCTCACGTTGATCCAGCCATTGCGGCTCATCTCGTCTTCGAGCTGGCCCGCGCCCCAGCCGCTGTAGCCCAGCGTGACCAGCACCTTCTTCGGCCCGGCCCCGTTCGAGAGGGCTTCCAGCACGTCCTTGCTGGTCGTCATTTCAAGGCCACCGGGGATCTGCAACGACGAGTTGTAGTGCCCGCCCTCGCCTTCGTCGCCACCGAGCCGCTCGTGCAGCACAAAACCACGCTCGGTCTGCACCGGCCCCCCGAAGTAGACCGGTTCTTCGGCCAGGTCGGCGCGGTCGAGAGACAACTCGACCTTCTCGAACAGGTTCTTCAGCTTGATGTCGATCGGCTTGTTGATCACCAACCCCACCGCGCCCTTCTCGGTGTGCTCGCACAGGTAGACCACGGTGCCGGCGAAAGCGCCGTCGCCCATGCTCGGCATGGCGATGAGGAAGTGGTTGGTGAAGTTGACCGGCATGCCTGACATGCGCGCATTTTATTCCTGCGGCAGACTAGGGCCTGCAAACGCCATGGGAGGGCTCGCGTGACTCAGCAAACAGGCGCCCGCAAGGCGCAAAGCGCAGCCGTAGTGGCTGCTACGGCGAGCATTTGCAACGCGGCGGGCGCCGGTTTGCTGAGATCACCCTTCGGGCCGGCGGCTGGCAAGCCGCAGGGCCGCGTTGCACGCTCGTTGTGTGCCCGAGGCACACGGCCTCGCGTGCGCCTTGCCCTGCGGCCTGATCGCACCCGGCGCGAAC
>JBDTTU010000113.1:0-12851 GCA_039930465.1 Burkholderiales bacterium | reverse complement strand
GCCGCGAGTGGCGCGCCATTCCCGGACACCTCGGGCCGCCGTGGTTCCTTCCCGCAGTGGGCCTGTATTTCCGCCTGAAGGATCGCCTCGCTTGAAGGCGCCTTCTACTTTCTTCCACGATGAACAGGAGTCAGACACCATGACCGATCGCAAATCAATCGACGCACTCGTCGGCCCCGAAGAGAGTCAGCGCCTGTTCGGTGCACTGCAGCGCGGCGCCTCGCGTCGCGACATGCTGGCGATGCTGATGGCCGGCGGGATGCAGGCCACGCTGGCCGGCGGCGTGGCGGCACTGGCGACCACGGCGCACGCCCAGACGCCACGCAAGGGCGGCCGCATCACGGTCGCGACCAACGCTTCGGGCGTCAACGACTCGCTCGATCCCGCCAAGCAGTCCAACCAGACCGACTACTGCCGCGGCTTCATGTTCTACAACGGGCTGACGGTGCTGGACGGCAGTCTCACGCCACGGCCCCAGCTGGCCGAGGAGTTCACCACCCAGGACGCCAAGACCTGGGTGTTCAAGCTGCGCAAGGGCGTGCAGTTCCATGACGGCAAGCCGCTGACGCCGGCCGACGTGGTGTTCTCGATCATGCGGCACAAGGACGCGGCGACCGCATCGAAGGCCAAGGTGCTGGCCGACCAGATCGAGTCCGTGACCGCCAGCGGCCCCAACGAGGTGACGTTCCGCCTGACCTCGCCCAATGCCGACCTGCCCGTGATCCTGGGCACCTACCACTTCCACATCGTCAAGGCAGGCACGACCGACTTCAACGCGGGCATCGGCACCGGCCCCTACAAGCTCAAGGAGTTCAAGCCCGGCGTGCGCTCCATCGCCGTGCGCAACGAGAACTACTGGAAGCCCAATCGCCCGTACCTGGACGAAATCGAGCTCGTGGGCATCACCGATGAGTCGGCGCGCGTGAACGCGCTGCTGGCGGGCCAGCTCGACCTGATCCAGGCGGTCTCCCCGCGTTCGGTCGAACGCGTCACGGCCGGCGGCAAGCACGCGGTCTACGAGACCAAGTCGGTCTCCTACACCAACCTGATCATGCGGCGCGACAGCAGCCCGGGCAACAACCCGGACTTCGTGCAGGCCATGAAGTACCTGTTCAACCGCGAACAGCTGCTCAAGTCCATACAGCTCGGCCGCGGGGTGGTCGCCAACGACCAGCCCATCGCCTCGAGCAACCGCTTCTACTTCAAGGGCCTGCCGCAGCGCCCGTACGACCCCGAGAAGGCGAAGTGGCACCTGCAGAAGGCCAACCTGGGCAGCGCCGCCATCCCGGTGGTGGCTTCGCCCGCCGCAACCAACTCGGTGGAGATAGCCCTGGTGATGCAGTACGCGGCCAAGCAGATCGGTCTGAACCTGGATGTCAAGCGCATGCCGGCCGACGGCTACTGGTCGACGCACTGGATGAAGCACCCGGTGGGCTTCGGCAACGTCAACGCGCGTCCCAGCGCCGACCTGGCTCTGACGCTGTTCTTCAAGTCGGATGCGCCCTGGAACGAGGCCGCCTGGAAGAACGAGAAATTCGACCAGCTGCTTGTGGCCGCGCGCGGCGAAACCGACCAGGCCAAGCGGGCCCAGATGTACGCCGACATGCAGGTGATGGTCCATAACGAAGGTGGCATCGGCATCCCGATGTTCGTCTCCAGCCTCGATGGGCACAACAGCAAGCTCAAGGGTCTGTCGCAGATTCCGATCAGCGGCATGATGGGTTCCAGCTTCGCCGAGCACGTGTGGCTCGACGCGGCCTGAGGCGGGTATACAGCGATGAACGCTCTTCTGTTCAAGCTGCTCGTGCAGCGCATCGGCCTGGCCATGCTGTCGCTGCTGGCGGTGTCTGTGGTGGTGTTCGCCGTCACCGGCATTCTTCCCGGCGACGCCGCGCAAGAGCAACTCGGCCAGGAAGCGACCCCCGAGTCGCTGGCCGCGCTGCGTGCGCAGATGGGCCTGGACGTGCCGGCCCACCAGCGCTACCTGCACTGGCTGGGCGGCCTGGTGCGCGGCGACCTCGGCACTTCTTCGGTGACCCAGCTGCCGGTGTCCGAGCTCATCGCCAGCCGGCTGCCCAACTCGCTGCTGCTGGCGGCCGTGACCGCGTTGTTCTCGGTACCGATCGCGCTGACGCTGGGCATCTCGGCGGCGGTGTGGCGCGGCTCTTGGTTCGACCGCGCCGCCTCCACCGGCGCGGTGGCCGTGGTGTCGGTGCCCGAATTCCTGGTCGCTACGCTGGCTGTGCTCGTGTTTGCGGTGCAACTGCGCTGGCTGCCCGCACTTTCCTACCTGAGCAGCATCGAATCGTTCGGCCAGTTGCTGCGCGCCTTCGCCATGCCGGTGCTGACACTCACCTGCGTCATCGTGGCGCAGATGATGCGCATGACGCGCGCTGCGGTGATCGACCAGCTCGAGGCCCCGTACATCGAGATGGTGCAGTTGAAAGGCGCCTCGCCGCTGCGCACGGTGCTCGCGCACGCCCTGCCGAACGCGGTCGGGCCGATCGCCAACGCGGTCGCGTTAAGCCTGTCGTACCTGCTAGGTGGCGTGATCATCGTCGAGACCATTTTCAACTACCCCGGCATCGCCAAGCTCATGGTCGACGGCGTGACGCAGCGTGACATCCCACTGGTGCAAGCCTGCGCGATGTTGTTCTGCGCCGGCTATTTAACCCTGGTGACCGCTGCCGACCTGTGCGGCATCGTCGCCAACCCGCGTCTGCGGCACCGTTGAAGGATCCTGCGATGACGACCGCAATTGAAAGTGGCAGTTTCAAGCATCCGGCATGGCGCCAATGGCGCGACCGACTGGCGCTTTTCGGCATGACCGGCTGGCTGGCCTTGCTGGTGATCGCCTTCTGGGCCGCGGCAGCCATCTTCGGGCCGGCCATGCTCTCGCAGCGCGGCGACTTCGGCGGCGGCGAGGTGTTCGCGCCGATGAGCGGTGCGCACTGGTTCGGCACCGACTACCTAGGGCGCGACATGCTGGCCCGCGTGATCGAAGGCGCGCGCTACACCGTGGGCGTGGCCTTCGTCGCCACCTTGCTGGCCAGTGGCACCGGCACGCTGCTTGCGCTGCTCGCGGCGGCCAGCGGGCGATGGATCGACAGTACCTTGAGCCGCGTACTCGACACGCTGACCGCGATCCCGAGCAAGATGTTCGCACTGCTGATAGTGGCGGGTTTCGGCTCGTCGGTGCCAATGCTCATCGCCACCGCTGCCATCATCTACGTGCCCGGCTCCTACCGCATGGCGCGCGCGCTGGCGGTAAACATCAATGCGCTCGACTACGTGACGGTGGCGCGGGCGCGCGGCGAGGGCACCGGCTACGTGATGCTGCAGGAGATCCTGCCCAACATCACGGGGCCGATGCTGGCGGACTTCGGACTGCGCTTCGTCTACGTGGTGCTGCTGCTGGCTTCTCTGAGTTTCCTCGGCCTGGGCGTCCAGCCGCCCGAGGCGGACTGGGGCTCGCTGGTGCGCGAGAACATCGAAACGCTCGCCAACGGCGGTGCCGCGGTGATCGCCCCTTCGATCGCCATTGCCAGCCTGACGATTGCCGTCAACCTGGTCATCGATAACCTGCCGGGCCGCGCAGCCCGCGAACGAGGAGCGCGCTGACATGGGTGCATTGGTCGTCGTCGACAAGCTCACCGTCAGTGCCGGCAGCGCCACGCTGGTGGACACACTGAGTTTCACCATCCGCCCGGGCGAGGTACTCGCCTTGATTGGCGAATCCGGCTCGGGCAAGACCACCACGGCGCTCGCGCTGATGGGCCATGCACGCCGCGGTTGCCGCATCAGCGGCGGCAGCGTACGCATCGGCGACGTGGATGTGCTCTCGCTCGCTCCGCGACAGCTGCGCGCACTGCGCGGGCGCACCGTGTCCTACATCGCGCAGAGCGCGGCAGCGTCGTTCGACCCCTCCCGCTCCATCCTCGACCAGGTGGTCGAGCCCGCTTGCCTGCACGGCACGCTGCCGCGTGGCGAGGCCGAATTGAAGGCGATTGCGCTTTTCCGGGAGCTGGCCTTGCCGGAGCCGGAGACCATCGGCCAGCGCTATCCGCATCAGGTCTCGGGGGGTCAGCTGCAGCGGCTGATGGCGGCGATGGCGCTGATCACCGACCCCGAGGTCGTGATCCTCGACGAGCCCACCACCGCGCTGGACGTGACCACGCAGGTCGAGGTGCTGCGTGCCTTCCGCCGAGTCGTGCGCGAGCGCCAGGTGACGGCGGTGTACGTCAGTCACGACCTGGCAGTCGTGGCACAGATGGCCGACCACATCCTGGTCCTGCGCGACGGCCGCATGCGCGAGGTGGGTGCCACCGAACGCCTGCTCGCTGCGCCGCAGAACGAGTACACGCAGAGCCTGCTCGCCGCAGCGAGGCCGGCCACGCGCGCGCACGGCGAAGCGGGCGAAGGTGCCGAGGTGCTTCTGCGCGTGAAGGGCCTCGGCGCCGGCTACGGTGCGCGCGGGCCCGACGGCAAGCCAGCGGTGACGATTCTCGAAGATATCGACCTGGAGCTCAAGCGTGGGCAGGCGATCGGTGTCATCGGCGAATCGGGTTCGGGCAAGACGACGCTGGCGCGCGTCATCGCCGGCCTGCTGCCGCCCAGCACGGGCACGATGGAGTTCGACGGTCGCACGCTGCCGCCGGCGCTCGCCGCACGCAGCCGCGACGACCTGCGCCGCATCCAGATCGTCTTCCAGTCGGCCGACACGGCACTGAATCCGTCGCAGACCATCGAGCGCATCCTGGCCCGGCCGCTGCAGTTCTATCGTGGGCTGAAGGGGCAGGCGATGCAGCGGCGCATCGACGAGCTGCTGGACCTCGTCAAGCTGCCGCGCACGCTGGCCGGTCGGCTGCCCGGGGGGCTGTCGGGTGGGCAGAAGCAGCGCGTCAACCTGGCGCGTGCGCTGGCCGCCGATCCCGACGTGATCCTCTGCGACGAGGTGACCTCGGCACTGGACACCGTGGTCGGCGCCGCGGTGCTGGACCTCATTGCCGAACTGCGGCGCGAACTGGGTGTGTCGTACCTGTTCATCAGCCACGACCTGCACACCGTGCGCGCGGTGTGCGACGAGATTGTTGTCATGCGCCACGGCCGCAAGCTGGCGCAGGTGGCGCGCGCCGACTACGAACGCGGGCCGCACCACCCGTATTACGAAGAACTGGCCCGCGCCGTGCCGGAGTTGCGCCGCGGCTGGCTCGACGAACTTGACCGTGCGCGGCCCGCGCTGGTCGCCTGAAGGAGTGAATCGATGATCCCCGTGTTTCGCATTGCCGCCATAGCCGGCGACGGCATCGGCAAGGAAGTCTTGCCCGAGGGCCTGCGCGTGATGAAGGCAGCCGCCGAGCGTTTCGGCTTCGAGCTTGAGATCCGCGAGATCGAGTGGGCCAGCTGCGACTGGTACGCACAGCATGGCCAAATGATGCCGGACGACTGGAAGAAGCAGCTTGAAGGCTATGACGCGATCTACTTCGGCGCCGTCGGTTGGCCGGCCACTGTGGCCGACAACGTCTCGCTGTGGGGCTCGCTGCTCAAGTTCCGCCGCGAGTTCGACCAGTACATCAACCTGCGGCCGGTGCGTCTGTTCGAAGGCGTGCCGTGCCCATTGGCCGGCCGCAAGCCCGGCGACATCGACTACTTCGTGGTGCGCGAAAACACTGAAGGTGAATACACCAACCTCGGCGGCGTGATGTACGAGGGCACCGAGCGCGAGATCGTGATTCAGGAGTCGGTGTTCTCGCGCTTCGGCACCGACCGCGTGCTGCGCTACGCCTACGAGCTTGCGAACTCGCGTCCGCGCAAAAACCTGACAGTAGCGACTAAGAGCAACGGCATCGCGATCAGCATGCCTTGGTGGGACGGCCGCGCTGACGCTGTCGGCAAGGACTATCCCGACGTGAAGGTCGACAAGCAGCACATCGACATCCTCAGCGCCCGCTTCGTGCTGCAGCCGCAGCGCTTCGACGTCGTGGTGGCGAGCAACCTGTTCGGCGACATCCTGTCCGACCTGGGGCCCGCAACCACCGGAACGATCGGTCTGGCGCCGAGCGCGAATCTCAACCCCGAACGCAAGTTCCCGTCCTTATTCGAGCCGGTGCACGGCTCGGCGCCAGACATCTACGGTCAGCGCATTGCCAACCCGATCGCGATGATCTGGTCGGGGGCGCTGATGCTCGATTTCCTGACCCAGGGGGAGGGTGCCGGCCGCGCCGCGCATGACGCGATCGTGCAGGCGATCGAGCACGTCATCGCCCATGGCCCACGCACGCCCGACCTTGGCGGGCAAGCCCATACCGAAGACGTCGGCCAGACCATCGCCGACCACGTGAAAGGACTCTGAAGTGTCTCTCTCTATTCGCCGTGAAGAACTCATGCCGGGCCGCAACTACATCGGCCGCTGGTGCGATGCCGAGGATGGCCGCCGTTTCGGCGTGACCGACCCGGCGACAGACGCCGTGGTCGCCAGCGTCCCCGACAGCGGCGCGGCCGACGCGCGCGCTGCGCTGGACGCTGCGCATGCCGCGTTTGCCACCTGGCGCGTGGTTCCCGCCAAGCAGCGGGCGCAGATCATCAAGCGCTGGAACGACCTAGTGATGGCACATCAGGAGGATCTCGGCCGGCTGATCTCGCGCGAGCAGGGCAAGCCGCTGGCCGAGGGCCGCGGCGAGGTGGCTTATGCGGCCAGCTACATCGAGTGGTTTGCCGAGGAAGCTACGCGCGCCAACGGCGACGTGATTCCGGCGCCAGTGCCGGGCCGGCGCATGTTCGCGCTGAAGGAGCCGGTGGGCGTGGTCGCAGCGATCACACCCTGGAACTTCCCGGCCGCGATGATCGCGCGCAAGATCGCGCCCGCGCTGGCCGCAGGATGCACGGTGGTATGCAAGCCCGCGGAGGACACGCCGCTCACGGCACTGGCCCTGGTCAAGCTCGCCGAGGAGGCGGGCGTGCCCGCCGGAGTCCTGAACATCGTGACCGCCTCGCGCGAGCGAGCGGCCGAAGTGGTCGATGTCTGGCTCGACGACCCGCGTGTGCGCAAGATCAGCTTCACCGGCTCGACCCCGGTGGGCAAGCACCTCGCGCGGCGCAGCGCCGACACGCTGAAGAAGCTGTCGCTCGAACTCGGCGGCAACGCGCCGTTCATCGTCTTCGACGATGCCGACCTCGACGCGGCAGTCGACGGGCTGATGACGGGAAAGTTCCGCAACGGCGGCCAGACCTGCGTGAGCCCGAACCGGGTGTTCGTGCAGGCGGGCGTTCACGACCGCTTCGTTGAAAAGCTCGGCGCTCGCATCGCCGCGCTGAAGGTGGGACCGGCGAGCGAGGAGGGCTCGCAGATCGGGCCGATGATCAACGCGAAGGCTGTCGACAAGATCGAGCGCCACGTCAAGGATGCCGTCGACGCCGGGGCACGCGTGGTTGTCGGCGGCAAGCGTCTGGCCGCACTGGGGCCCAACTTCTTTGCGCCCACGCTGCTGGTCGGTGCCGACGCCACGATGGCCTGTTCCTGCGAAGAGACCTTCGGCCCCGTCGTCCCGGTGACGCGCTTCGAAACCGAGGACGAAGTGATCGCTGCCGCGAACGGCACGCCGTTCGGCCTCGCTGCGTACTTCTACTCGCAGGACGTGTCGCGCATCTGGCGCGTCGCCGAAGCGCTGGAGACCGGACTCGTTGGCGTCAACGAAGGCGCGCTTGCCGCCGAGGCCGCGCCATTCGGCGGCGTGAAGGAGTCGGGCTACGGCCGCGAGGGCTCGGTGCACGGGCTCGACGACTACCTGGCGCTGAAGTACGTCTGCCAGGGCAACCTGCGCTAGGGCCCGCATGAACACCTCCCCCATCGAGCGCCTCGCCGGCGCCGGGCGGCTGGATCGCGCCTATATCGACGGTGACTGGGTGTTGCCGGTCGGGCAGGACCGAAGCGCCGTCATCGACCCGTCGACGGAAGAGCCCGTCGCGGAGATCGCATTGGGAAGCGCCCGGGACGTCGCCACGGCTGTGGCCGCGGCGCGGCGCGCATTTGCGACCTGGTCCGTGAGTTCCCCGCAGAGCCGGGCCGCACTTCTCGACCGCGTCCACGGCCTGATCCTGGAACGTGCGGAGTCCTTTGCCCAGGCGATCTCGCAGGAGATGGGTTGCGCCATCACCGTGGCGCGCGGCGCCCAGGTGCCGATCGCGGCGGAGCACGTCCGCGTGGCCCGTGATCTCGCGGGCAGCTATCCCTTTCTCACGCATCGGGGCGACACGGCCATCTTGCGCGAGGCCATCGGCGTGTGCGGCCTGATAACCCCCTGGAACTGGCCGCTCTACCAGATCACTGCGAAGGTGGGCCCGGCCCTGGCGGCGGGATGCACCATCGTCCTGAAGCCCAGCGAGCTGTCGCCGCTGAGCGCGTTGCTGTTCGCGGAAGTGATGCACGACGCCGGCATTCCAGCGGGGGTGTTCAACCTGGTCAACGGCGAAGGGCCGGAGGTTGGCGCCGCGCTGGCGACTCACCCCGATGTGGACATGATCTCGATCACTGGCTCGACCCGTGCCGGCGTCCTGGTGGCGCAGGCGGCTGCGCCGACCGTCAAGCGCGTGGCGCAGGAATTGGGCGGCAAGTCGCCCAACGTCATCCTGCCGGACGCCGATTTTGCACGCGCCGTATCGGCCGCGGTAGTGGCGGGCATGCGCAACGTCGGCCAGTCCTGCAGCGCCCCCACGCGAATGATCGTGCCGCGCGCACGCCTCGCTGAGGTCGAGCGCATCGCGTGCGAGGCGGCATCCGCGTTCGTCGTGGGCGATCCGCGTTCGCCGCAGACCACCCATGGCCCAGTGGCTAACCGCGCGCAGTTCAATCGCGTGCAGGAGATGATCGGCGTCGGCATGGCCGAAGGCGCGCGCCTCATCTGCGGCGGCCCCGGCCGGCCGCACGGCCTGGAGCGCGGCTGCTACGTGCGCCCGACACTTTTCTCCGACGTGCAGCCGCAGATGCGGATCGCGCAGGAAGAGATCTTCGGCCCCGTGCTGGTGATCATCGCCTACGACAGCGTGGATGAGGCCGTGGAGATCGCCAACCGCACCGTGTACGGCCTGGGCGCGCACGTGCAGGGCCGGGACCTCGCTGCCGCGCGTGCGGTGGCCGCGCGCATCCGGTCGGGGCAGGTGCACATCAACAACCCGCCCTGGAGCCCCGATGCGCCATTCGGCGGCTACAAGCGATCAGGCAACGGACGCGAATACGGCGTCGAGGGCCTGGAGGAATACCTCGAGACCAAGGCCATCCTTGGCTACATGGAAGGCCCGGCGCCTGCTGCCGCATGAGGGCGCCAACGCAGACAAATACCCGCAACTCGAAGGAACAACGACCATGACCGTGGCCCTGCTGCTGCACCGCGCCGATGGCGCATTGCCAACGACCTCTTTCCGCAGGGCCGCCTTCGGCCCGGCCGACCCGTTTGCGCGCAACCGAGAAATCGCCTGGCAAGGGCCGGGGGCGATGTGCGCCGGGCGCGTCAGCTTCATCGGTGAAGTCGATGTCGCGCACTTTCCCCACACCGAGACGATCGTCGTCGTGGAGGGCACGCTCAGTCTGATCGCTGCCGACGCCGCGCCGCTTGTGTTGCGCCGCGGCGAAGGCGCCGTCATCGCGCGTGGCACGGCTCTTGGCATACAGGCCGAAATGCGCAGCCTGTTCGTGTTCTGTGCCGCCGCGGCCGAGCTGGCGAACCAGCCCGGCATCACGCCGCTGCGCGCCGAGGCGAACTTCAAGCCGTCCAACTCGCTGCCGGCCGAGATCCTGCTGGGCCCGGCTCCGCAGTGCCGCAGCGACAACGTCTTCAAGGACGACTTGACGGGGGTCGTCGTCGGCACCTGGGATTCGACGCCCTACCACCGCATCGTTCGCGACCACCGTCTCAACGAGTTCATGTACCTGCTGGACGGCAGCGTGCGGTTCGCAGCCCCTGATGGCAGCGTGCTGTCCGCCGTCACCGGCGATGCGCTGTTTGTGCCGCAGGGTGCGCCGATCGGCTGGGAAAGCAGCGATCGCGTGGCGAAGTTCTTCGTGTGCCAGACCGTCCCAGCCTGAAGCGACCACAGAGCCCCAGCCATGTCCCAGCCACTGCGTCTCGTTGAGACGTCGCCCAACCTGCCAGCCCGTGCCGACGTCGTCGTGATCGGCGGCGGGATCATCGGTGTTTTCACCGCCTACTACCTGGCCCAGCGCGGGCTGTCGGTCGCCGTGGTCGAAAAAGGCCGCATCGGCGCCGAGCAATCGAGCCGCAACTGGGGCTGGTGCCGCCAGCAGAACCGCGACGCGCGCGAACTGCCCATGTCCACCCGGAGCCTCGAGCTGTGGGATCAGTTTGCCGCCGAGAGCGGCGAAGACACCGGCTTCAAGCGCTGCGGCTTGCTGTACCTCAGCGATGACGAGGCCCAGATTGCCGGGTGGGCCAAGTGGCGCGAGTTCGCGACGACGGTTGGCGTGACCACGCACATGCTGAGCGGCCACGAGGCCTCGGAGCGCGGCCAGGCGACCGGGCGCGCGTGGAAGGGCGGCGTCTTCTCCCCCAGCGACGGCACGGCCGATCCGGCCAAGGCGGCGCCCGCCGTCGCGGCCGCGCTCATGAAACTCGGCGGCACCGTCCACCAAAACTGCGCCGCGCGCGGCATCGAGATGGAGGGCGGCCGGCTCAGCGGTGTGGTGACCGAAGCCGGGACCATCAAGACCCGCACCGCAGTGCTCGCAGGCGGTGCGTGGGCGTCCGCGTTCTGCAATCAGCTCGGCGTGCAGTTTCCGGTGGCCACGATTCGCCAGTCGATGGTCCGTCTGGCACCGATCGAGCAGCAACTGCCGGCAGCCCTGACCAGCCCACGCGTGGCCATCACCCGCCGCCCGGACGGCCACTACATCCTGGCCATCAGCGGCCGTGGGCGTGCCGACCCTACCGCACAACTGGTGCGCTTCGCGCCGCAGTTCATCCCGATGTTCGCCAAGCGCTGGCGCAACGTGTTTCCCGGCGGCCTGGAAGGCATTCGCTGGGGCCACGAAACCCGGGCGAAGTGGAAGCTGGACGCTCCCACGCCCATGGAACGGGCGCGCATCCTCGACCCGAAGCCCGACCCCGCGAATGTGCGCGAAATCCACCGCCGTGCCGTCGACTTGTTGCCTGCACTGCGCGAGGCCCGCATCGCCGATACCTGGGCGGGCTATATCGACAGCACGCCCGACGGCGTGCCGGGTATCGGCGAACTGCCACAGGTTCCCGGGCTCATCCTGGCCGCGGGCTTCTCGGGCCACGGTTTCGGCATCGGGCCCGGCGCGGGCCACCTGATCGCCGACCTGGTATCAGGGGCCAAGCCGATCTTCGACCCGGCGCCCTTCGATCCCGCCCGGTTCAAGGAGTCGATGTGGGGCAAGGTGGCTGATTTCTAGACCTGTTCCCGGGGTTGCCGCACCATGCCGGCGAACCATCTCTCCATTGACCACCCGAAGGGGTTCAATGATCCGGCGCGTAGCCTTCATCCACACGGTCGCGATGCTGGTCGAGCGTTTCCGTCCGCGCTTCCAATCGGAACTGCCAGGCTCGGACTGCTTTTACATGCTGGACGAAAGTGTCCTGCAGGATCTGATCCGACACGGTCCTGCGAGTGGCATCAAGCGCCGAATCGTCACACTCTCGCAACTGGCGGCCGACGCCGGTGCCGAGGTGATCGTGTTCACGTGCTCGTCGATCTCGCCGACCTGCTGGCTGCGCACGCGCAGAGTGCCGGCCGGGACATCCCCTGGCCAAGAGCCGGCGTGACCTGCACGATCGCCTCGTGTGCGAGGCCGCGGCTGCGTTGGCGCCACGCGGCGATCGCATCGTCCTGGCCGTTCAGCGAGTTCACCGGCGATCTCAGAATGCGTACTTGAGCCCCACCGTCACCTGACGCGGATGACTGCCGCCGCTTTGCACGGCAAACGAAAGGTCGACCCAGAGTTTCTCGGCCTCGATAGCGTGGCGAGCCCCTGCCCCGATCCAAGCCGACTCGCTTCCTGTGCGGCGCTCGCGCGCCAGAGCGGCCACTATGGCGCCGCACGTCAGCGGCCGAAACCAGGCAGTCCGCAACGTCCTCGGCTGCTCAAAACGGAATGCCGACGATCGCCTTCACCGTCAGATGGTCGGCGCTCTTGGTGACCCCCCAGCCGACGCCGAAATTGAGGTCCACGCGGCCGACCTTCGCGTCGAGCGCGCCATACAGCACGTTGCCCTGCTGCTGCCACGGCACGATGCGCTTCGTGGTGCCGAGGTCCGAGTAGTACTCGAGCCCGACCGCGATGTCCTTCGCCACCGTGCGCGCGACCTTCGCCCCCAGCGCCACGTCGGCCGTCTTCGAGCGCATGCCGTCCGACAGGTTCCAGCCCAGCACCGGGTTGAGCGCGAACAGCCAGTCGTTGTTGCGCCAGCCACCCATCAGCCGCAGCTCGACGCTGCTGCGCGACTCCGAGAATTGCTTCTTCAGCCGCGCCAGCTCGCCGTTGGCGCCGAAGAACCAGCCCGCCTCGTCGTCGCGCGGCTTGACCGGCATCCACTTCAGCCTGACCTTCGCGCCTGCCAGCTGCGTGTTGCCGGACGCGTCGCGGCTGATCGGCAGGTAGAGCCCCGCTTCCCAGTCACGGTTGATGCCGTACGAAAACTCCGGCGTGAGGCGCCAGCCGTGGTTCGGGGTGACTTCGCCAGCGTAGTCCGGCGTGCTGCGGCCCCTCGGTGTCGTGTTGACGTGAAGCTCGAGCCCGAACTCGCCGGGGTCGTTGATGTCATCGGTATAGACCTGGATCTCGTCGCTGAGGCCGGCATGGGCAGCCGGGACGGCGACTA
>JBDTTU010000112.1:0-13032 GCA_039930465.1 Burkholderiales bacterium | reverse complement strand
CCAAGAGCAACGGCATCGCCATCAGCATGCCGTGGTGGGACGGCCGCGCCGACGCTGTCGGCAAGGACTATCCCGACGTGAAGGTCGACAAGCAGCACATCGACATCCTCAGCGCCCGTTTTGTGCTGCAGCCGCAGCGCTTCGACGTGGTGGTGGCGAGCAATCTGTTCGGCGACATCCTGTCCGACCTCGGGCCTGCAACCACCGGCACGATCGGCCTGGCGCCGAGTGCCAACCTGAATCCCGAGCGCAAGTTCCCGTCGCTGTTCGAGCCGGTGCACGGCTCGGCGCCGGACATCTACGGCCAGCGTATCGCCAACCCGATCGCCATGATCTGGTCGGGCGCGCTGATGCTCGACTTCCTGACCCAGGGCCAGGGTGCCGGCCGAGCCGCGCACGACGCGATCGTGCAGGCGATCGAGCACGTCATCGCCCACGGCCCGCGCACGCCTGACCTGGGCGGGCAAGCCCACACGGAAGACGTTGGCCAAGCCATCGCCGACCATTTGAAAGGACTCTGAAATGCCTCTCTCGATCCGCCGCGAAGAACTCCTGCCGGGCCGCAACTACATCGGCCGTTGGTGCGATGCCGAGGAAGGCCGCCGTTTTGATGTGACGGACCCAGCCACCGACGCCGTGGTCGCCAGCGTCCCCGACAGCGGCGCGGCCGACGCCCGCGCCGCGCTCGACGCTGCGCATGCCGCGTTCGCGACATGGCGAGCCGTGCCGGCCAAGCAGCGCGCCCAGATCCTCAAGCGCTGGAACGACCTCATCGTTGCGCACCAGGAGGACCTCGGCCGGCTGATCTCACGCGAGCAGGGCAAGCCGCTCGCCGAAGGGCGCGGCGAGGTGACGTACGCCGCGAGTTACGTGGAGTGGTTCGCCGAGGAGGCGACGCGCGTCAACGGTGACGTGATCCCGGCGCCGGTTGTGGGCCGCCGCATGTTCGCGCTCAAGGAGCCGGTGGGCGTGGTCGCAGCCATCACACCCTGGAACTTCCCGGCCGCGATGATCGCGCGCAAGATCGCGCCCGCGCTGGCAGCAGGGTGCACCGTGGTGTGCAAGCCGGCCGAGGACACGCCGCTCACATCGCTGGCGCTTGTCAAGCTCGCCGAGGAGGCGGGCGTGCCCGCCGGTGTGCTGAACATCGTGACCGCCTCGCGCCAGCGTGCGGCCGAGGTGGTCGACGTCTGGCTCGACGACCCGCGTGTGCGCAAGATCACCTTCACGGGCTCGACGCCGGTGGGCAAGCACCTCGCGCGGCGCAGTGCCGACACGCTGAAGAAGCTCTCGCTCGAACTCGGCGGGAACGCGCCGTTCATCGTCTTCGACGATGCCGATCTCGACGCGGCGGTCGACGGGCTGATGACGGGCAAGTTCCGCAACGGCGGCCAGACCTGCGTGAGCCCGAACCGGGTCTTCGTGCAAGCGGGCGTACACGACCGCTTCGTCGACAAACTCGGCGCGCGCATCAAAGCCCTGAAGGTGGGGCCTGCCAGCGACGAAGGCTCGCAGATCGGACCGATGATCAACGCGAAGGCCGTCGACAAGATCGAGCGCCACGTGAAGGATGCCGTCGACGGCGGCGCACGCGTGGTCGTCGGAGGCAAACGTCTGGCCGAGCTCGGGCCCAACTTCTTTGCCCCCACGCTCTTGGTCGGCGCAGACGCCACGATGGCTTGCACCTGCGAAGAGACCTTCGGGCCGGTCGTCCCGGTCACGCGCTTCGAGACCGAGGAAGAGGTGGTCGCCGCCGCCAACGGCACGCCATTCGGTCTGGCTGCGTACTTCTACTCGCAAGACGTATCGCGCATCTGGCGCATCGCCGATGCGCTGGAGACCGGGCTCGTGGGTGTCAACGAAGGCGCACTCGCCGCCGAGGCGGCACCGTTCGGCGGCGTGAAGGAGTCGGGCTACGGCCGCGAGGGCTCGGTGCACGGCCTGGACGACTACCTGGCGCTGAAGTACGTCTGCCAGGGCAACCTGCGCTGAACACGATGAGCACCTCCCTCATCGAGCGCCTCGCAGGCGCTGGCCACCTGGACCGCATCTTCGTCGGCGGCGAGTGGGCGCTGCCCGCAGGGCAGGATCGAAGCGCCGTCATCGACCCGTCGACTGACGAACAGGTCGCGGAGATCGCACTGGGCAACGCGCAGGACGTCGCCACGGCCGTGGCCGCGGCCCGGCGCGCATTTGCGACCTGGTCGGTGAGTACCCCTCAGAGCCGGGCCGCGCTGCTCGACCGCATCCACGCCCTCATCCTGGAGCGTACCGAAGCGTTTGCCCAGGCGATCTCGCAGGAGATGGGCTGCGCCATCAGCGTGGCGCGCGGCGCCCAGGTGCCGATCGCAGCGGAGCACGTCCGCGTGGCCCGTGATCTCGCGGCGAGCTATTCCTTTCTCACGCACCGGGGCGACACGGCCATCATGCGCGAGGCCATCGGCGTGTGCGGCCTGATCACCCCGTGGAACTGGCCGCTCTACCAGATCACCGCGAAGGTGGGCCCGGCCCTGGCGGCGGGGTGCACCATCGTCCTCAAGCCCAGCGAACTCTCGCCCCTGAGTGCGTTGCTGTTCGCTGAAGTGGTTCACGACGCTGGCGTTCCGGCGGGGGTGTTCAACCTGGTCAACGGCCAGGGCCCGGAGGTTGGCGCCGCGCTGGCGACTCACCCGGACGTGGACATGATCTCGATCACCGGCTCCACCCGGGCCGGCGTGCTGGTGGCGCAGGCGGCTGCACCCACCGTCAAGCGCGTGGCGCAGGAACTGGGTGGCAAGTCGCCCAACGTCATCCTGCCGGATGCCGACTTCACTCACGCCATACCGGCCGCAGTGACCTCGGGCATGCGCAACGTCGGCCAGTCGTGCAGCGCACCCACCCGCATCATCGTGCCGCGCGAACGCCTCGCGGAGGTCGAGCGCCTCGCGTGCGAGACGGCTTCTGCATTCGTCGTGGGCGATCCGCGTTCGCCGCAGACCACGCATGGCCCGGTGGCCAACCGCGCGCAGTTCAATCGTGTGCAGGAGATGATCGGTGTCGGCATGGCCGAAGGTGCACGGCTCATCTGCGGCGGCCCCGGCCGGCCGCAAGGGCTGGAGCGCGGCTGCTACGTGCGCCCGACCCTTTTCTCCGACGTGCAGCCGCAGATGCGGATCGCGCAGGAAGAGATCTTCGGCCCCGTGCTGGTGATCATCGCCTACGACAGCGTGGACGAGGCCGTGGCGATCGCCAACGGCACCGAA
Source organism: Burkholderiales bacterium (assembly GCA_039930465.1). GTDB lineage: Bacteria > Pseudomonadota > Gammaproteobacteria > Burkholderiales > Burkholderiaceae_C > LMDS01. The sequence continues at coordinate 9,790 of JBDTTU010000112.1, read as the reverse complement.
TACGGCCTCGGCGCGCACGTCCAGGGCCGCGACCTGGCGGCCGCGCGCGCGGTGGCCTTGCGCATCCGTTCCGGGCAGGTGCACATCAACAACCCGCCCTGGAGCCCCGATGCGCCCTTTGGCGGCTACAAACGTTCGGGCAACGGACGCGAGTACGGCGTCGAAGGCCTGGAGGAATACCTCGAGACCAAGGCCATCCTCGGTTACCTGGAAAGCTCGGCGCCCTCGGCCGCATGAGTGCGCCAGCGCAGACAACTACCCGCAACTCAAACGGAACAACGACGATGACCGTGGCCCTGATGCTGCACCGCGCCGATGGCGCACCCCCAACGACCTCTTTCCGCAAGGCCGCCTTCGGCACGGCCGATCCCTTCGCGCGCGATCGCGAAATCGCCTGGGAAGGGCCGGGCCAGATGAGCGCCGGCCGCGTCAGCTTCAGCGGTGAAATCGATGTCGCGCACTTCCCCCACACCGAGACGATCGTTGTCGTGGAAGGCACGCTCAGCCTGATCGCTGCCGACGCCGCGCCGCTGGTATTGCGCCGCGGCGAAGGCGCCGTCATCGCCCGCGGCACGGCACTTCGCATCCAGGCTGCGGCGCGCAGCCTGTTCGTGTTCTGTGCCGCCGCAGCCGAACTGGCCAACCAGCCCGGCATCACGCCGCTGCGTGCCGACGCGGACTTCAAACCGTCCAACTCGCTGCCGGCCGAGGTGCTGCTGGGCCCGGCCCCGCAGTGCCGCAGTGACAACGTCTTCAAGGACGAGTTGACGGGAGTCGTCGCCGGCACCTGGGATTCGACGCCCTACCACCGCATCGTTCGCGCTCACCGCCTCAACGAGTTCATGTACCTGCTGGACGGCAGCGTGCGGTTTGCGGCCCCTGATGGCAGCGTGCTGTCCACCGTCACCGGCGACGCGCTGTTCGTGCCGCAGAGCGCATCGATCGGCTGGGAAAGCAGCGATCGGGTGGCGAAGTTCTACGTGTGCCAAAGCGTCCCAGTCTGAAACGACGACCGAGCCCCAGCCATGTCCCTGCCACTGCGCCACGTCGAGACCTCGCCCAACCTGCCAGCCCGTGCCGACGTCGTCGTGATCGGCGGCGGGATCATCGGTGTTTTCACCGCCTACTACCTGGCCCAGCGCGGGCTGTCGGTCGCCGTGGTCGAAAAAGGCCGCATCGGCGCCGAGCAATCGAGCCGCAACTGGGGCTGGTGCCGCCAGCAGAACCGCGACGCGCGCGAACTGCCCATGTCCACCCGGAGCCTCGAGCTCTGGGATCAGTTTGGTGCCGACAGTGGCGAAGACACGGGCTTCAAGCGCTGCGGCTTGCTGTATCTCAGCAACGACGAAGCCCAGATTGCCGGCTGGGCCAAGTGGCGCGAGTTCGCGACGACGGTTGGCGTGACCACGCACATGCTCAGCAGCAGTGAGGCATCGGAGCGTGGCCAGGCGACCGGCCGCGCGTGGAAAGGCGGCGTCTTCTCACCCAGCGACGGCACGGCCGATCCGGCCAGGGCCGCACCGGCGGTGGCTGCCGCGCTCATGAAGCTCGGCGGCACCGTGCACCAGAACTGCGCCGCGCGTGGCATCGAGATGGAGGGTGGCCGGCTCAGCGGCGTGGTGACGGAAGCAGGAACCATCAAGACCCGCACCGCGGTTCTCGCGGGGGGGGCGTGGGCGTCGTCATTCTGCAACCAGCTCGGCGTGAATTTTCCGGTGGCCACGATTCGTCAATCGATCGTGCGACTGACGCCGGTGGATCAGAGACTGCCGGCCGCCCTGACCAGCCCGCGTGTGGCCATCACGCGCCGCCCCGACGGCCACTATGTCCTGGCCATCAGCGGCCGAGGTCGCGCCGATCCCACGGCGCAGCTGGTGCGCTTTGCGCCCCAGTTCCTGCCGATGTTCGCCAAGCGATGGCGCAACGTCTTCCCCGGCGGACTGGAAGGCATGCGCTGGGGTCACGAGACCCGGGCCAAGTGGAAGCTGGACGCCCCCACACCCATGGAACGGGCGCGCATCCTTGACCCGAAGCCGGACCCGGCAGGTGTGCGCGAAATCCACCGCCGTGCCGTCGATCTGTTGCCTGCGCTGCGCGAAGCCCGCATCGCCAGTACCTGGGCCGGCTACATCGACAGCACGCCCGACGGCGTGCCGGGTATCGGCGAGCTGCCGCAGGTCCCGGGGCTCATCCTGGCTGCGGGCTTCTCGGGCCACGGTTTTGGCATCGGGCCGGGCGCAGGCCACCTGATCGCCGACCTGGTGTCTGGAGCCAGGCCGATCTTCGATCCCGCGCCTTTCGACCCCGCGCGGTTCAAGGAGTCGATGTGGGGCAAGGTGGCTGAGTTCTAGACCTGTTCCGCGTGCTGCTCAGTGACAGCGGCATGCGCAAGCATCCGCTCACGCCGATGACCGACGCCAAGCTCGTGCGCGCGCTGCAGGCACAGATGCAGCGCGTTGGCCTGGTCGACCATTGCACCGTCGCCGCAGGCGAAGCGGCGATCCGCGCGCGCATCGCCGAGTTGCAGGCCGACGGCGTGGGCATGGCCATCGTCGATGACGTGTCCCACGAGGCCCCGCTGCCAATTCTTCTCGCATGCATTTTTGTAGAGAGCGAGGTTCGACATGGCACCGCATGACTCACACCACCATGGCGACGCAGCGAAGTCGCAGCTCGAGTTGCGGTTGCTGCCACGTCTCGGAGGCCAGCGCTGCCTGGTGTTCCCATGCAATGCCGCCGGTCATGTCGAGATCGACAAGCTCAGCGAGCATGAGCGCATCGACTATCTTTTCGCACGGGCGCTCAGGGGTCGGGACTACTCGTTCGAGATCGTGACGGCGCTCAACACCTGATACGCCGGGCCGCATCAAGCAGTCGCCGCCGACACATCGCCACTGCCGCGCGCATCACCAGCATCGCGCCGTGCAGCAAGGAGCGTTTGATTCCCGAGGGCCATGGTGGTGGCATCACCCACGTGGCGCAGGCCGATGCTTTCGAGCCAGTCCCCGAGCTGCGAGGTGGCCGCCGTGTCGAAGCGGACGAAAACCTGCGCGAGACGTGCGAGCGCGGCGCCTTCGGTCGAGGCGCGCGCATCGGCTGCACCTTTGGCAACCATGGAACCGTTGACGTGCCCGCGGCCGAACAGGCGTGAGATGGAACAGCCGCGGGGCTCGCCTTCACGCACGAGCACGCGGCAGTCACTGGCCTGGAAGAGCCGATCCAGCATCTGCCGCCTGGCCCAGCCCGTGGCCTGCCGGTCCAGACGCACGACCGCCTCGACATCCGGTGCCGCCATCGATCTGACGCGGCTGGCCGGCGGCGCCGGGTGGCGCTCGTCTGGAGCGCCCTGACGCAGTTGGCTGACGCCTGTGCGGACAAAGCCGCGTCTTTCATAGAGCGCCAGGCCTTCGGCCGTCGAGTTCAGTGCGATTGTCCGCGGGTGCGCTGCTGCCAGCAGCGCATCCATCAGTCGGGTGCCGTGCCCACGGCCTTGGGCAGCCTTGGCGACGATGATCATCCCGGCTGAAGCACGCTCGTCGCCGCAGGCCCACCAGGCCGCGGTCGCGATGACCGACCTGGCGCCGTCGAGGAGCACGAAGCCCTGGCCGAGTTCCAGCGCGAAGGACCAGTCCTTGAGCCGATAGGGCCAGGACATCTCTTGCGAAAGTCGCAAGGCGCCTTTCAGGTGTTCCTTGGCAAAAGGAACCAGCACCACGTCGTCGTTGCCGCGGTGGCCGGGCCGGGTCGTCGTGGCGGTCATGGCAACTGGCCGGAGACGAAGACGTGTGCAGCCGAAACGACAGCCTGCGCACAGTGACCTGCCGGCTTCGGAGCGCGGCCCGTCAGGATGCCGATCACGAGCGGCTCGGCGCTCACTGCCAGCCCCCGAAACGCGGCCACGCGGCCTCGACCTTGTCCGAAGCCCCACGCACGACGTGATAGGCGCGATGCTGGGCGGCTGTGGCACAGGCATGGTTCGGCAGGATGCGCACCTGATCGCCAATCGCCAGATCGGGCAGCTTGCCGCCCGATTCCAACCGCACCATGATGATCCCGTGCTCCTGGTTGGCGTCGACCACGATCAGGTCGGGATAGGGCACGCCGGCGGTGTCACACACAAGCCCGTAGGCTTGATCGACCGCCTGCCTTCGGGTACCGCGATCCTGCGACAGCGCCATCCAGCCGGCGTCGATCAGGATCCATCCCTTGTCGCGCCGGTGGCCGATGACCGTAGCCAGCACCGACAGCGCGATGTCGTCGACCTGGCACACCCCGATCCCGGCCATCACGAGGTCGAAGAACACGAACACGCCGGCCCGCACTTCGGTGACGCCGCTCAAGTCGGTGGCGTTGTGCGCGGTCGGAGTGGAGCCGACGCTGACCACCGGGCACGGCAGCCCCGCCTGGCGCAGGATGGTGGCGGCATCGACCACGCTGCGGCGCTCGACCTCGGCACATCGGCGCAGGGACTCGGCCCCACGGGCCGAATAACTGGCACCGGCGTGCGTGATCACGCCACGCAGTTCGGCGCCGTCTTGGAGTGCGTGGCCGATGTCCAGCAGAAGCTGCCGGTCCGTCGGCAACACCCCGGAGCGGTGGCCGTCGCAGTCGATCTCGATCAGCGCTGGGATGGGCCTGCCGGCCTGGCGCGAGGCCTGGGCCACGGCTTGGGCCTGCACCACGGTATCCAGCACCACGCTCACGTCGGCGCCCCCGGCACGCAGCGCCAGCACCTGCGGCAATTTCGATGGCGTTATGCCGACGGCGTAGACGATGTCGTGCACGCCGGCTGCCGCGAACTGCTCGGCTTCGAGAAGCGTCGAAACAGTCGCGGGGCCCGACGGCGACGTCATGACGCGCCGCGCGACTTCAACGGACTTGCACGTCTTGAGGTGGGGGCGCAACGTGACGCCCAGGCGGTCCAGCCTGGCTTTGAGGCGCGCGATGTTGCGCTCCATCCGCTCAGCGTCCAGGACGAGGCAAGGCGTCGCCAGGTCCGCCAGCGTCGTTGCGATCTGTTCCGCTTGCTCCTGTCCGATGACGACGCGCGCCGGCTTGCTCATAGGGCACCCTCAGACCGCTCCACGGCGAGGCGCGGCTGCCGCTGCGGACGCAGCGCCGGGCGATAGCGCTCGATGCCGAACCCGTCCGGATCGATGTCAGGCTTGCGGCCGGTGACCAGATCGGCAATCAGGCGCCCCGACCCCGCAGCCATCGTCCAGCCCAGCGTGCCATGGCCGGTGTCGATGAAGAGGTGCTGCACGGAAGTTGCGCCGACCACCGGCGTGCCGTCGGGCGTCATCGGGCGCAGGCCCGTCCAGAACTCGCCGCGGGCCATCTCGCTTGCACCCGGGAACAGGTCCTCGGTCACCATCTGCAGCGTCCTGCGCGCTCCATCGCGCAACGACAGGTCGAAGCCGGCGAGCTCGGCCATTCCGCCGACCCGGATGCGCCTGTCGAAGCGCGTGACCGCCACCTTGTACGTTTCGTCGAGGATGGTCGAGACCGGTGCGCAGGATTCGTCGAGGAGCGGCAGCGTCAGCGAGTAGCCCTTCACCGGACAAACCGGCAGGTCGATGCCTAAGGGCCGCAGCATCGCAGGCGAATGGCTACCGAGCGCCACGACACAACCGTCAGCCAACAGGCGCTCTCCGCTCTTCAATCGAACGGCGACAAAGCGTCCGGCTTCGACCTCGATCGCCTCGATGGCGGTGTCGAAGCGGAACTCGACACCCAAGGCGTTGGCGGCAGCCGCAAGCTGCTGCGAGAACAGATGGCAGTCCCCGGTTTCATCGTTCGGCAAGCGAAGCCCGCCGCTGAGTCGCTCCTTCACTCGCTCCAACGCCGGCTCGGCTCGAGCAATCTCGTCGCGACCAAGCAACTCAAAAGGCACGCCGAGCTCGCCCAACACGGCGACGTCGCGTGCGGCCGCGTCCAGCTGGGCCTGGCTGCGAAACAGTTGCAATGTTCCGAGGCTGCGCTGCTCGTACGACAGCCCGGCTTCCTCGCGAAGGCCTCGCAGCACGTCGCGGCTGTACTCGGCCAAGCGCATCATGCGCTGCTTGTTCAACGCGTATTTCGCGCTTGAGCACTGCGCCAGCATGCACGCCATCCAGCGCAACTGGCGCAGCGAACCGTCGGGACGGATGCGCAGCGGCGCATGACGCTGGAACATCCACTTCAGTGCCTTCAGTGGAATGCCGGGCGCTGCCCAAGGCGTGGAATAGCCGGGCGATACCTGGCCGGCGTTGGCGAAGCTTGTCTCCTCTGCCGGGCCACTGCAGCGATCGACGACCTGCACCTCAGCGCCGGCGCGCGCCAAGTGATAAGCGGCACTGACGCCGATAACCCCGCCTCCAAGAACCACCACCTTCATGCATCACCTCATTGCCGTGCTGGACTGCCCAACAACTGTAGGGAGACGCGTGCGCGGACTGGCACCGAATCGAGGCCGTCGTTCGCAAGATCGTGCCGAAAGCCGGCCTGCCTCAGCACGACCGGCTTGGACGCATCGGAGCTTGACCATGCCTTTGATGTGGGAGCGAACTCCGACTCGTCAAAATTGCCTGTTCCCGCAATCGCGCGCCGGACACAGAATCCAACGGTGGCACGCAGTCACACCAGAAAGGCGGAGAGCCAGAATGCTAGATGCGGTCGAGCCTTCAGCAGATGATCTGATACTGTTTACCGAGATCATCGACGCTGGCGGTTTCCGCGCTGCCAGTGCCGTGACCGGTATCGACAAATCCGTGTTGAGCCGCAGGATGCAGCATCTCGAACGGCTGTTGGGGATCGCGCTGATACAGAGATCCACTCGGGCCTTCGGCATCACCGAAACTGGAAGGCGGATATACGACATCGGCGCAGAGATGCGGGCGCAGGCGCGCCGTGCACGTGGCGTGGCTCAGGACAGCATCGGCAAGGCGACGGGTATCTTGCGTCTGTGCTGCCCGTCCGCGCTCGCGGAGGCAATCGTGATTCCGATTGCGCTGGAACTCCAAGAGGCCAATCCTGGGCTGGTCATTGACATCTTCAACACGGACGGCCGCTCGCTCAGTGCTGTTCAGCACACCGAGATCGTCATACAACCGTCGATCGGACCCTTGAAGGATTCAGCATGGGTGGCAAGACGAATGACGGACGTGCCGTATGTGTTGGCTGCCGCACCCGCATTGGCCGCACGGCTAGGACACATCGAATCCGCGATCAACCTCGCAGGCGCTCCGGCCGTCGGCTGGGGGTTCAACGACCATCCAGGTCACTGGGTGCTGCACCACGCCCGCGCCGGAACCGTGGAGATCGATGTCGATGTGCGCTTCCACACCAACAACCTCTTGCAGGTGGCCACGGCAGCGGCAAGGGGCCTAGGCATCGCCCAGTTGCCCGTCGCCATGGTGAACACAATGAGCGAGGCTCTGGTTCCCATCCTGCCTGGATGGGCACCCCCCACCATCTCGATCTACGCACTGTTCTCATCAAGGAACCATCTGACCTTGGCGGGCAGGCTATTTCTAGATGCGTTCGCCGAGAGTACCGCCGGCATCGGTGGGAGGGTCGAAGGGACCGAAAAGTAGACCCCGCGATCCGCACCGAACAGAACGTTCTTTGGCAACCGGGAAGACGAGGACAAGCCGCCCTGATTCACAGAGACATTGAGTTGCGGTGACGGGACACCGCGACGACCGCCCTCACCCTACGATGACTTCTTCATTTCAAAGGGGTCACGGTGGCAAATTCCGACAATGATGTGTTGTGGCTTGGATCTCTCTCGCGTCGCCGATTTGCGTTTGCGGCCGGCTCTGTTCTGGCCTTGCCCCTCACGGGCTGCGGCGGTGGCGACGATTCGGATTCGGCGATCGTCTCCACCACGTCTGGTCGCTTCGAGGGTGTTTCCGCGCAGGGCGTCATCAGCTTCAAGGGAATTCCATACGCCCAGGCGCCAACGGGAGGCCTGCGGTTCATGTCGCCACAGCCTTTCAAGGCGGCAGACGACCGTGTGAAGCCGGCGTCTGCTTTCGGGGGCGCCAGCCTACAGTCACTCCCCCCGTACGTGCAGTGGATCTATTCGACGCCGCTGAATCCGAGCGAAGATTGCCTCTACGCGAACATATGGACGCCTGGCGTGGGGGGCTCCGCCCCGGTGATCTTCATCCTTCACGGCGGTGCCTGGAGAACCGGCGCGTCGTCAATGCCGCTGTTTGATGGCCAGAAACTCGCATCGCTGGGCTGTGTCGTGGTCACCATCTCGTTCCGGCTGGGCGCACTCGGCACTCTGAGCCACCCTGACCTTGCAGACCCCACGACCGGCGCGGCGGCCAACTGGCAACTGCAGGACCAGGCTGCTGCCTTGAAATGGGTGGCCGCCAACATCGCGTCTTTCGGCGGTGACCCCAAGAACATTTGCGTCGTGGGCCAATCGGCTGGCGGCACCAGTGCGGCAATCTTGGCGCAGCACCCCGACACCCGCTCGCTGGTCAAGCGCGCGGTCCTGCTGAGCCCAGCTCCGGTCAAGGCACCGAGCGTCTTCAACTTGGTGGATGCGGCGCGTTACGCAGAGCTGGTCGCTGCCCAGTTGAACAGCACAGTCACGGGCCTGCGCAGCGTTGCCGCGGCCGACCTCATCGCAGCAGAGGCCGCCGTGAATGCGGCGCCACTGCCCGTGACCTTTACGTCAGGTCGCGGAGTGAAAGCCGCGCCGGTCGTCGACGGCCAGACCTGTCTCGCTTCCTGGAGCGACAGCGATTGGCCGGTGGAGATCGCAGTGGTCATCACCAGCACGCTGACCGAAGGCAATTTTTTCGTCAACCTGTATGACCAGTTGGTCGGCGGATATGTCACCGCAGCACCTCCTGCTACGCGGGCGGAGCTCGTGACGCGCGTGACACCGCTGGTCGGTGGTCCGACAAAGGCCGACAGCGTGGTGACGGCCTTCCAGGCCGCGGCTGCCAGTGAAGGGCGCAGCACCGAACTGGCCGACATCTACGCCGAGATTTATGGCGACGTGGTACTGCGTGCGCCCGCGGTCCAATACGCACAAAGGCTTGCGAACGCAGGAAACAATGTCCGCTACGGCACGTACATGCATTCGGTGTTGGCACCCGGGGCGGGCGCCCCCCATTGCGCGGATTTGCCGATGCTGTTCGGCACGTACGGCCTCGATTTCTACGCGCCTAAGTTTGGCGCGTCGAGCCTGGAAGCTGCAACCTCCGCGGGGTTGATGGCGGCGGTATCAGGTTTTGCGGCAAACGGTGATCCGTCGTTTGCGTCGGGGAACAAATGGACCGCCTACACCGGCAGCGGCGCGACGACGGCGTTGATGGCGCCCGGTACATCGGCCACGTTCACCATGGGTCCGGTTCCGAAGTCAGCTCAGCTTTCAGCGCTTTGAGGGAGCTCCCGGCGCAGAGGTGGCCCTGCGTGTTCCAACACTGCGCCGACTTCTATGAGTGGAAGGTCGGCGAATCGGTGCGGTGTCTTGGCTGCGCAGTTGCGGGTCCCGTCAATGAAGGACTTACAGCAGGAAGGATCTGAGACAGCAGGAAGGATCTGAGACAGCAGGAAGGATCTGAGCCGCACCGTCTTCGACTCTGACGCCGCCGCCCGGAGCGAAGGTTGCGGTTGCAGCGCCAACCCTTGCAACTGCTTGAGGCGTGCGCGACCGACAAGGCGGGTAAAGAGGCGGTCAGTGGACACAGGAAGCTGTTGGTTTGTCGAATGCCGATCGGCACAAATGAATTTGACCCATAAGCTCGCAGCCCGGAAACTCAGCATCCTTGCGCGGAGTGGCCTG
>JBDTTU010000111.1:0-13072 GCA_039930465.1 Burkholderiales bacterium | reverse complement strand
TGGCCGAAGACTCGAAGGCCCTCAACCGCCTGCTGACGCGCGAGACCGTGCACCTGATCGTGCTCGACCTGATGCTGCCCGGCGAAGACGGCCTGTCGATCTGCCGCCGCCTGCGTGCCGCGAACGACCTCACGCCCATCATCATGCTGACCGCCAAGGTGGAAGACGTGGACCGCATCGTCGGCCTGGAAGTCGGCGCCGACGACTACTTGCCCAAGCCCTTCAACCCACGCGAGTTGCTTGCACGCATTCACGCCGTGCTGCGCCGCCGGCCCACGCTCGAAGCGCCCGGCGCACCGGCGCTCGACGCCCAGACCGTGACCTTCGGCCCATTCGAGTTCGACCTGGCGCTGCGCCGCCTGTCGAAGGAAGGTGAGCAGATCGCGCTGACCACCGGCGAGTTCTCGATGCTGAAAGCGCTGGTGCGCCACCCCCGCCAGCCCTTGTCGCGCGACAAGCTCGCGCAGCTCGCGCGCGGCCGCGAGTTCGAGCCTTTCGACCGCAGCCTCGACGTGCAGATCTCGCGCCTGCGCAAGATGATCGAGCCCGATCCGGCGCAACCCCGCTATATCCAGACGGTGTGGGGTGTGGGCTACGTGTTCGTGCCGGACGGAGCAGGTTAAGCCGGGACGCAACCACCACGGCTGCGTCGATCCGTTCCCATGCCCCAACAACAAGTCGCGCTCAGCCTCTTCTGGCGCACCTTCTTCTTGCTCGCGCTGCTGCTCGCCAGCGGTGTGTTCGCTTGGGTGCAGACGTTCCGGGCGCTCGAGTTCGAGCCGCGCGCGGTGCAGTCGGCACAGCAGATCGCCCGCATCACCAAACTCACGCGCGCCGCGCTGCTGTCGAGCGATGGCATCAACCGTGTGGCCTTGATGAAGAGCATCTCGACCCAGGAGTCGCTGAAGATCGCCCCGCGTGAGCCGAACGACAAATGGGAGCCCTACGAAGTCGATCGCTTCAGCCGCACCATCGGTGCCGAATTGCGCGCCGAGCTCGGTGCCGACACGCTCGTCGCCAGCTCGGTCAACGGCGCGGCCGGCCTGTGGGTGGGCTTCTCGATCGACAAAGACCCGTTCTGGCTGCAAGCCGACCCGACCCGCGCCGGCCCGATCGCCTGGAGCACGCTCTCGCTGTGGGTCAGCATCGCTCTGCTGGCCACGGTGCTCGGCTCGGCCGGCATCGCGCGCCTGATCAACCAGCCGCTGAAGGAATTGTCGTTCGCGGCCAGCCGCATTCGCGAAGGTGAGTTCGATTCGGTGCTCGACGAGAACACGATGACCAGCGAGATCCGCCAGGTCAACATGGGCTTCAACCGCATGGCGCGCGAACTTGCCAAGGTGGAACAAGATCGTGCGGTGATGCTCGCCGGCATTTCGCACGACCTGCGCACACCGCTCGCCCGCTTGCGCCTCGAAGCCGAGATGAGCGTGCAGGACGAAGAGGCCAAGGGCAACATGGCGCTCGACATCGCGCAGCTCGACGCCATCATCGACAAATTCATGGACTACGCGCGCCCGGGCGAAGTGCGCCTGACGCCGGTGCACCTGAGCGGCGTGGTCGACCGCGAGATGGCGGCGTTCCGCGACACCAGCCAGATCCGCATCAGCTCGCGCGTGGCGATCGACACCAAGGTGATGGCCGACGACACCGAACTCGGCCGCGTGCTGCAGAACCTGTTCGAAAACGCGCGCCGATATGGGCGCACCACCGAAACCGGCATCGCCCGCGTGCAAGTGAGTTACGCGCGCACCGGGCCGTGGGTGATTCTGAGCGTGCGCGACTTCGGCCCGGGTGTCGACCCGAAGAAGCTGGCCCAGTTGACCACGCCCTTCTTCCGCGGTGACGCGGCGCGCACAGCCGCCACGGGCGCCGGCCTGGGCCTGGCCATCGTCGAAAAAGCAGTGCAGCGCATGGGCGGCACCTTCGAAGTGGTCAACGCGCCCGACGGCGGTTTGCTCGCGCACATCCGGCTGAAGAAGGCGCCCTGAGCGACGTGGCGGCTTTCAGGCCGGCTGCTTGAACAGCATGCAGACCGCGCGCGCCTCGATCGATTCGCCGCGCCCCACCGGCCCCATGTTCTCGGCCGTCTTCGCTTTCACACTGACCTGATCGATCGCCACCAGCAAGGCAGTCGCGATGCGCTGGCGCATCGCCAGAATGTGCGGCGCCATCTTCGGTGCCTGTGCGATGACGGTGCTGTCGATGTTGCCGATCAGCCAGCCGGCGCCACGCACCCGCCGCGCGCATTCGGCCAGCAGCGCGATCGAGTCGGCGCCCTTGTATTGCAGGTCGGTGTCGGGAAAGTGAAAGCCAATGTCGCCCATCGCTGCGGCGCCGAAGAGCGCGTCGGTGATGGCGTGGCACAGCGCATCGGCATCGGAATGGCCCATCAGGCCGTGCGTGTGCGCAATCTCCACGCCACCGAGCACGAGTTTGCGGCCGGCCACGAGGGCGTGGCTGTCCCAGCCCTCGCCGATGCGCCAGATCGGCGCTCTGCCCTTGGTGTTCATGTCCGAGCCCTCAGCAATCGTTCGGCGAGGTCGAAGTCGGCCGGCCACGTGACCTTGAAGTTTTCCAGCGAGCCGGGCACGAGGCGCGGCGATTGACCCATCGCTTCCATTGCACTCGCCTCGTCGGTGATGTCAGCGCCGGCCGCGGCCAGCGCCGCCTGCAGCGCCCCGATGCGAAACATCTGCGGTGTCTGAGCCTGCCACAGGCCACGGCGGTCGACAGTGCTCTTGACGAGGCCGCCGTGCTCCGACTTGAGTGTGTCAGCCACCGGCAAGGCGAGCAGCCCGCCGCACGGGTCGGCAAGACAGGTGTCGATCAGCGTGTCGACCCATTCGGCGCGCACCAGGCAACGTGCCGCGTCGTGCACCAGCACCCAATCGCCGGGCACAGCTCCGTGCGCCAGCAGTGCTTGCAAACCGCTGGCAACGGTCTGTGCGCGGGTGGCGCCGCCATCGCGCGACACCCAGCCGGCGAAGCCGGGCACTGCAGCGTCAAACGAGTTGTCAGTAGGGCTCAGCACGACCAGCATGCCCGTCAGCCGGCGCACGCCCTGCAAGGCCGCCAAGGTGTGCGCCACCAGGCTGCGGCCTGCGAGCGAGGCATATTGCTTCGGCCCGCCGGCACCGGCACGCTCGCCCACACCGGCACACGGTACCAATGCAAAGAGGCGAGGCGGGGGGACCGAAGCGGCGGCAAGCGTCATGGGAGCGCGAATTCTATAATCGAGGCACTCATTCGCCCCGTGGGAACACCTCGCGGGGCGATTTGCTTTCAGCCCCATGCACCTGCCCGACATCGCCCCCGGAAAACGCTTCACGCTGCCCCGCCCCACCGGCTCGGCCGACGCGCTGTTGCTCGCCCGCTTCGCACGCAGGCAGAAAGTAGCGGGCAAGCTCACGGCGATCGTCACGGCCGAGCCCGCCGACACGCAGCGGCTCGAAGACGAGCTGGTGTTCTTCGCGCCCGAACTGCGCGTGGCGGTGTTCCCCGATTGGGAAACCCTTCCCTACGACACCTTCTCGCCGCACCAGGACCTGATCTCGGAGCGCCTGGCCACGCTCTGGCGCATCCAGCAGGGTGAGGTCGACGTGCTGCTGATGCCAGCCACCACCGCGCTGGTGCGTCTGGCGCCACCGAGTTTTCTGGCGGCCTACACCTTCAACATCAAGCAGAAGGAAAAGCTCAACGAAGCGGCGCTGAAGGCGCAGCTCACGCTGGCGGGTTATACCCATGTGAGCCAGGTCGTCTCGCCGGGCGAGTACGCGGTGCGCGGCGGCCTGATCGACCTGTTCCCGATGGGCTCGGCCGTGCCCTACCGCGTCGACCTGTTCGGCGACGAGGTCGATTCGATCCGCACCTTCGACCCCGACAGCCAGCGCAGCCTGTACCCCGTGCCCGAAGTGCGGCTGCTGCCGGGCCGCGAATTCCCGATGGACGAAGACGCCCGCGCCGCTTTCCGCGCGCGCTGGCGCGAGAAGATGGAAGGCGACCCGAGCAAGGTGCGCCTGTACAAGGACATCGGCGCCGGCATCGCCACCGCCGGCATCGAGTACTACCTGCCGCTGTTCTTCGACGCGACCGCGACGATCTTCGACTACCTCGGCAGCAACGCTTCGCTGGCGCTGCACGGCGATATCGACGAAGCGCTGAAGCGCTTCTGGACCGACACGCGCGAGCGCCACCGCTTTTTGCAGCACGACCGCGAACGGCCGTTGCTCGCTCCAGAAGAGTTGTTCCTGCGGCCGGAAGACTTCTTCGCGTTGTGCAACGAACATCCGCAGTTGGCGGTACGCGGCCAGCAGGAAACCGAGTGGGCGCGACCGCTGCCCGATTTCAGCGTCGACCGCGGCGCACCCGAGCCGCTGAAGAAGCTGCAGCTGCATGTGGGCACCACGAAGTACAGAGTGCTGATCGTGGCCGAAAGCGAAGGCCGGCGCGAGAGCCTGCTCGAGCTGCTGCGCGACAGCAAAATCGAACCCCCGACGGTCGCTTCTCTCGACGAATTCCAGGCCGGCGACGAACATTTCGCGATCGCCGTGGCGCCGCTTGCCGAAGGCTTTTTCTGGTTCGAACCCGACGCCGGCATCACGATCCAGTTCGTCACCGAAACCGAGCTCTTCGCCACCAGCCCGACCGCGCGACGCCGACGCAAGCAGGAGCAGGTCAGCGACGTCAACGCGCTGATCAAGGACCTGTCGGAACTCAAGGTCGGTGACCCGGTGGTGCATGCGAACCACGGCATCGGCCGCTACGTCGGCTTGATGAACATCGACCTCGGCGACGGGCCGTCGGAATTCCTGCACCTCGAATACGCCGACAACGCCACGCTCTACGTGCCGGTGGCGCAGCTCCACCTGATCGCGCGCTACACCGGCGTGAGCGCCGACGAAGCGCCTTTGCATCGGCTCGGCTCGGGCCAGTGGGACAAGGCCAAGCGCAAGGCCGCCGAACAGGTGCGCGACACCGCGGCCGAGCTGCTGAACCTGTACGCGCGGCGTGCGGCGCGCGAAGGTTTTGCGTTCCGGTTCTCGCCGCACGACTACGAGGCCTTTGCGGCCAGCTTCGGCTTCGAAGAGACTCCCGACCAGCAGGCCGCGATCCACGCAGTCATACAGGACATGGTGTCGCCGCAACCGATGGACCGGCTGGTGTGCGGCGACGTCGGCTTCGGCAAGACCGAGGTCGCGCTGCGCGCCGCGTTCGTGGCCGTGACCGGCGGCAAGCAGGTCGCGATCCTGGCGCCGACCACGCTGCTCGCCGAGCAGCACTACCAGAACATTTCTGACCGCTTCGGCAAGTGGCCGGTGCGCGTGGCCGAGATCTCGCGCTTCCGTTCCAGCAAGGAAGTGAAAGCCACGCTCGAAGGCCTGGCCGAAGGCACCGTTGACATCGTGGTCGGCACGCATGCGCTGATCAGCGACAAGGTCAAGTTCAAGCGCCTGGGCCTGCTCGTGATCGACGAAGAACACCGTTTCGGCGTGCGCCACAAGGAAGCCATCAAGGCGATGCGCTCCGAGGTCGACGTGCTCACACTCACCGCCACGCCGATCCCGAGAACCCTGGGTATGGCACTCGAAGGCCTGCGCGACCTGAGCGTGATCGCCACCGCGCCGCAGCGGCGCCTGGCGATCAAGACCTTCGTGCGCAGCGAATCGAGCGGCACGATCCGCGAGGCGGTGCTGCGCGAATTGAAGCGTGGTGGGCAGGTCTATTTTCTGCACAACGAAGTCGAAACCATCAACGCTCGGCGCGACAAGCTGCAAGAGCTGATCCCCGAAGCGCGCATCGCCGTCGCCCACGGGCAGATGCCCGAGCGCCAGCTCGAAGCCGTGATGCGCGACTTCGTGGCCCAGCGCCACAACCTCTTGTTGTGCTCGACCATCATCGAAACCGGCATCGACGTGCCGAGCGCCAACACCATCGTGATGAGCCGCGCCGACAAGTTCGGCCTGGCGCAGTTGCACCAGTTGCGCGGCCGGGTCGGCCGCTCGCACCACCAAGCGTATGCGTACCTGCTGGTGCCCGATGTCGAAGGCCTGACCAAGGCCGCGGCCATGCGGCTCGATGCGATCCAGAGCATGGAAGAGCTGGGCTCCGGCTTCTACCTCGCGATGCACGACCTCGAGATTCGCGGCGCCGGCGAGGTGCTGGGCGACAACCAGAGCGGCAACATGATGGAAGTCGGTTTCCAGCTCTACAACGAGATGCTGGCCGAAGCGGTGCGCGCGCTCAAGGCCGGGCAAGAACCCGACCTGCTGAGCCCCCTCTCGGCCACGACCGAGATCAACCTGCACGCACCTGCGCTGCTGCCCGACGCGTATTGCGGCGACGTGCACATGCGCTTGTCCTTGTACAAGCGCCTGGCCACTGCGCAGAAGCCGGAGCACATCGACGCGCTGCTCGAAGAGATCACCGACCGCTTCGGCAAGTTGCCGCCGCAAGGCCAGACGCTTTTCGACGTGCACCGCCTGCGCGTGCTCGCCAAGCCTTACGGCGTGACCAAGATCGACGCCGCACCCGGGCTGATGGTGATCAGCTTCAAGCCGAACCCGCCGGTCGATGCGCTCAAGATCATCGAGCTGGTACAGAAGAACCGCCACATCAAGCTGGCCGGCAACGACAAGCTGCGCATCGAGCGCGCCACGCCCGAGGCGAAAGACCGCGCACAACTCATTCGCGACGTGCTGCGTTCGCTGGGCACGCCAAAACCGGCGCTGACCGCCTAGAGGCTGCCGAAGAAAACATGGACCATCAATTCGCGCCCGGACTTTTCACGCGCGGCATTTCGCCGCCGCTGCGCCTCGCCGACTTCAAGCTGATCGCGTTCGACATGGACTCGACCTTGATCAACATCGAGTGTGTCGACGAGATCGCTGCCGCAGCCGGCCGCAAAGACGAGGTCGCGGCCATCACCGAAGCCGCGATGTGTGGCGAGATCGCCGACTACAAGGAAAGCCTGCGCCAGCGTGTGGCGCTGCTCAAAGGCGTGCCCGAATCAGCGCTGCATGCTGTGTATTCGCAGCACCTGCAGCTCAACCCCGGCGTCGAAACCTTCGTGCAGGCCTGCCAGCGCGCGGGCCTGAAGACCTTGCTGGTCTCGGGTGGCTTCACCTTCTTCAGTGACCGCGTGCGCGCGCGCCTGAAGCTCGACTTTGCACGCGCCAACGTGCTCGAGATCGAAGCCGGGCTGCTCACCGGGCGGCTCGTCGATCGGCCCTGGGGCGACATCGTTGACGGTGCCGAGAAGAAGCGCGTTCTGCTCGAAGTCTGCGAGTTGATGGGCGTGGCACCGGAACAGGCCATCGCGGTCGGCGACGGTGCGAACGACCTGCCGATGATGGGCGTGGCCGGCCTGAGCATCGCCTACCACCCGAAGCCCGCCGTGCGCGAGCAGGCCATGATCGCGATCATGGCCGGCGGCATGGACCGCGCGCTGGAACTGTTCAGCGGCTGACGCGGCTGCGGGCGGCCGGCGCAACACCGGCAGGCAGCGCGTCGCGCAAGGTTTCGAGCTTCGCCGCCACACGCTGCATCACGTCGGCCACCATGGCCAGTTCGGCTTCCGAGGCGCCTTCGACCATCACGCTGACCACCTCGGCCTGGATCTTCAGCGTCTTCTCTGCCAGCGCCTGGCCGGCCGGTGTCAGGAAAAGCCGTCTGACACGGGCGTCGGCCGCATCGGCCTCGCGCCCGACCAGCGCCTTGCCTTCCATCTGCGTGAGCAGCATGCTGACGCCGCTCTTGGCGACGAAGCAGCGCGCGGCCAGCTCTTGCTGCGTGATCCCGGGCACCGTGGCGACAGTGGCCAACACCTCGTGCTCTCCGATGCGCAGGCCGAGTTCGGCCAGGCGCGCCGACATCACCGCGTCGCAGAGGTTGTAGGCGCGCACGACGGCCAGCCAGCTTTGTGTGCCATGCGGCGATGACGGGGCTCTGGAAAGGGTTCTGGAACGGGTGCGGGTTGCCATGGGAAATAGTTCAATATTGAACTATACTGTTCAAACTTGAACCAAGTCTACACCGCCATGAACCTCTATCTGCGCCTGCTCTGGACCCTGTTTCGCGCCTGGCGCGCGCCGCGCCTGGAACCGGGCGAAACACTCACCCGCACGCTGCGTGTGTTGCCAAACGATCTCGACATCAACGGCCACATGAACAATGGCCGCTATCTGACGGTCATCGACCTGATGCTGGTCGAGTATTTCGTGCGCACCGGCTTTGCCGCGACCATGCTGCGCCAGGGCTGGCGGCCGATGGCCGGTGGTTCGTTCATCACCTACCGGCGCGGGCTCAAGCCCTTGCAGACCTACAGCTTGCGCTTCCGGCTCGATGCGAGCGATGCGCACTGGAACTACATGCGATTCGAGTTCCTGCGCGGCGAGCGCGTCTGCGCGGCCGGCTACATGAAGGGCGCGGCGGTGGCGCGCACCGGGCTCGTGCCGAACGCCGAGTCTTACGGTGCGATGGGCCGCCCTGTGCCTGCGACCACGCTGCCCGCTCCGGTGCGCAACTGGCTCGCCGCAGAACAGGGTGTGATCAATGCCGCCTGGTAGAACAAGCACCGGCGTTTAGGACGGCATGACAACGATGCCGTCGGCGTCGGCATAAAGCAAGTCCCCCGGTCGCACCCACACGCCTTGCACCTGCACCGGCACGTCACGCTGGCCTTCGTTGCGCTTTTCGGTCGGCAAGGGCATCAGCGCCAATGCGCGGATGCCGACATCACACGCGGCCAGCTCGGCCGTGTCGCGCACACACCCGTCGACTACCAGGCCGGCCCAGCCGTTCTTCGCGGCGGCGCTGCCGAGGTTGCCACCGACCAGCGCGCGCCGCAGCGAAGCTCCACCGTCGACCACGAGCACGCGGCCCAGCCCCGGCGAGTCGACCGCAGCCTTCACCAGCGAGTTGTCTTCGAAGCACTTCACCGTGCTCACCGGCCCACTGAACTTGATCTTCTTCCCGTAGTCATGGAACACCGGCGGCAGCACGCGGAAGGCGCCGTCGGTATCGTTCTTGTGTGCATCACACAGGTCGCAGGTGGCGAAATCTTTCGTGCTCGTGTTCATGCGGTGGTCACTTTCCTGATCGGTGGTTTCACGTCTTCGCGGCGCGGCGGAAGCATCGGCTGATGCTCACGTGCGGGGTGCAGGATGATCGAGGTCGCGGTTTCGGTCAGCAGGCAGAACTTGCTCACCACGGCGTCGAGGTGGCGCACGTCGATCACCGCGATCTCGAGCACCCAGCTGTCTTCACCCGTCACGTTATAGGCGTTGATGCATTCGGGGGTCTGCGAGATCAGTTTGCTGATGCGCGCGTAGTCGCAGCGGCCGATGCGAATGACAGCGCGAATGCCGTAGCCGAGCTTGGCCAAGTTCACCGTGGCGCGGTAACCGCTGATGACACCGACGGCTTCGAGCTTGCGCACCCGCTCGGTCACCGCGGGCTGGCTCAGGTGCACACGCCGGCCAAGCTCGGCCATCGTCAGGCGCGCGTCGGCCTGCAGTTCGGCCAGGATGCGGGTGTCGTGCTGGTCGAGCTCGGCATTCAAGGTGATCGCCATGCTTTTCCTTCGAATTGACGGCCAGGCGAGCTCAGAAGCGTGAAGCCCGCATGGATGTTGGCGTGATGCTTTCATACGATACAAGAAGCTGTCAACTTTTGTTCTCCCCATGAGCACCATCACCTCGCCTGCGGCTTCGGTACCGGCCACACCCACGACCACTCACCTGTCGCCGCTGCTGCTGATGTGCCTGGCCGCCACCTGGCTGGTCTGGGGTTCGACCTACCTCGCGATCAAGTTCGCGCTCGTCAGCTTCCCGCCGTTTTTTCAGATGGGCACACGTTTCCTGTTCGCCGGCGCGCTGCTGATGGCCTGGATGCGCTGGCGAGGCGCGCCCTGGCCCGACCGCACCCAGTGGCGAAATGCCTTGCTCGTCGGCACGCTGATGCTGGGAGGCGGCATGGGCGGCACGGCCTACGCCGAAACGAGTGTCGGGTGAGGGCTCGTCGTGGCCTTCATCGCCGTCAGCCCGCTGATGATCGCGGCGCTGAACAGGCTCTGGGGCGTGGTGCCGAGCCGGCTCGAGATGGTCGGCATTCTGGTCGGGCTGGCCGGTGTGCTGATGCTGACGCAAGGCGCCGGTTTTCGGGCTTCGCCGGCCGGCCTGGCGGCCATCATGATCGCCTGCAGCACCTGGTCACTCGGCAGCGTATTGAGCCAGCGGGTGTGGCAGCTCGCTCCGGGTGCCACGGGTTTCGCCAGCGAGATGATCTGTGGCGGCGTGGTGCTGATGCTGATGTCGGCGCTGGCAGGCGAAACACCGGTCTGGCCACCGCAGTCGCTGGCTTTCGCGGCGTGGCTGTACCTCGTGGTGTTCGGCTCGTTGATCGCCTTCAACGCCTACATGCATTTGCTGGCGCATGCCCCGGCCGCGCTGGCGTCGAGCTACACCTTCGTCAACCCGGTGATCGCGATGTTGCTCGGCGTCTGGATCGGCGGCGAAGCCGTCACGCGCGGCGAATGGTCCGCTGCAGCGGTGGTTCTGGCAGGCGTATTTCTGCTGCTGTGGAAGCGGGCTCGCTGACGGCTTCGAGCCGGTAGCCCACGCCGTAGATGGCGGCGAGGCGAAAGCCCTTATCGGGCGCCAGTGCAAGCTTGGTTCTGACCCGCGACACGTGGGTGTCGAGCGAGCGCGACGGTGCCGAGGCCGAGAGGCCCCACACCGCCTGCATCAGGTGTTCGCGCGAGAGCAGGCGGCCGATGTTCTGGAACAGGAACAGCGCAAGATCGAATTCCTTCTGCTTGAGCTCGACCGTCGCGCTGCCGACCAGCACGCGCCGCGCAGCTGCGTCGAGCGTGTAGCGGCCGAACACCAGGGCGGCATCTTGCTGGCGGTGATAAGAACGCCGCAGCAAGGCGTTGATGCGAGCGCCGAGTTCTTCGAGGCGCACGGGCTTGAACATGAAATCGTCGGCACCTGCGGCCAGCCCCTCGATCACATCGGCCTCGTTGCGCCCCTCGGTGACGAAGAGCACCGGTACCCGCTGCTTGAGTTGCACACGCGCCCAGCGCAGCACTTCCAGGCCGCTGAAGTCGGGCAGCAGCCAGTCGATCAGCAGCAGGTCGAAACTCTCATGCCGCAACGCACGAAGCAGCGCAACGCTGCTGTCGAAAGGGAAACAATCGTGCCCCAGGTCCACGAGGGCCTGCTGACTGATCTGATGTTGGGTGCTGTCGTCGTGCAGAGCGGCCACGCGCATCGAAATACCTTCCGTCAGGCGCCAGCGGCTTCGAAGCGAAGCGTCGGAACCTGGCCCAACCAGTGAAGCCGGGGCCGCCCCGGCAGGAACGTCTTGCGGCCTTGCTGGGCGCCATGGTCTCGCAGAGCGGGGCAATGACCGGCAGCGGCGAACAATCGTTCGTGCATAGCCGGCACAAACTCGGAGCGCTGTGGGGCGCATGCAACTGCAGTGCGAAGGATGTCGGCCAGCTCGCCGACACCCCCCGATCAGCGCCGTGCGTTGTCGCGGATCGCGGTCAGGGTCGCGCGCGAGGTGCTCACGTCGGCGTCGAGCTTCACATGGATCAGCGTCGGCTTTTCGGCGGCCAGCGCGGCAGCGAATGCCGGCTCGAACTGCGCGGTGTGGTCGACCCGCTGAGCGCGCCAGCCGTAGGCCAGCGCCAGCGCGGCGAAGTCGGGGTTGAAGAGGTCGCTGCCACTCACGCGCCCGGGGTACTCGCGTTCCTGGTGCATGCGGATGGTGCCGTAAGTGCCGTTGTCGACGACGATGCTGATCAGCTTGCCGGCGCCCGTGCCGGCACCGTGGCCGGTGGCCGTGGCGAGTTCCTGCCCGGTCATCAGGAAGTCGCCGTCGCCGGCGATGTTGATCACGGTGCGTTCTGGCTCGAGCAGCGCCGCGGCGATGGCCGCGGGCACGCCGTAGCCCATCGCGCCCGAGGTCGGCGCGAGCTGGCTGCGGCCGCCGTGTTGCAGGCTCGGGTAGCGGTAGTAGCGGTGCAGCCAGCCACTGAAGTTGCCGGCACCGTTGGTCAGCACACTGTCGGCGGGCGCGAGGCGCTGGATCGTCTTCACCAGCACCGCCATGTCCATCGGCTCGACGCTGTGTGCGACGTGGTTGGCCTCGTAGTCGGCGTGGGCTGCGGCGGTCCAGTCAGCCCAGGGCACCGTCGGCGGTGGCGCCAGCGTCTCGAGCGCCTTGGCGGCGCAGGCCATCGCGGATTGCAACATCAGGTCGGCGTGATACACCCGGCCTAGCTCTTCGGCACCGGCATGAATGTGGATCAATTTCTGCTTCGGCCGCGGTGCCTGCAGCAGCGTGTAACCCCCGGTCGTCATCTCGCCCAGGCGCGGGCCGACGGCGAGGATCAGGTCGGCTTGTTCGACACGCCGGGCAAGCTTCGGGTTGATGCCGATGCCCACGTCGCCAGCGTAGTTCGCATGCCGGTTGTCGAACAGGTCCTGGAAGCGGAAGGCACAGCCGACCGGCAGATTCCAGCCTTCGGCGAAACGCTGCATCGCAGAGCATGCGTTGGCGTCCCAGCCGCTGCCACCGACAATCACCAGCGGCTGTTTCGCTGCCAGCAGCATCGTGCGCACCTCGCGCAGCGCGCCCGGTGCCGGCCAGGCCAGCGCCGGCTCGGCGCGTGGCAAGACCGGCGCTTCTGTCAGCGTGGTCAGCATGTCTTCGGGCAGCACCAGCACCACCGGCCCGGGGCGACCCTGCATGGCGGTGTGGAACGCGCGAGCGATGTATTCGGGCAGGCGGTCGGCATCGTGCACCTCGCCGACCCATTTGGCGAAGCCGAGGGTTCCGGGGCCGAACACCTGGCGGTAGTCGAGTTCCTGAAACGCTTCGCGGTCACGCTGCACGCTGGCAACCTGGCCGATGAACAAGACCATCGGCGTGCTGTCCTGAAATGCCGTGTGCAAGCCGATGCTCGCATTGGTGGCACCCGGCCCACGGGTCACGAAGCAGATGCCGGGGCGGCCCGTGAGCTTGCCCTGCGCTTCGGCCATGAAGGCCGCGCCACCTTCCT
>JBDTTU010000110.1:0-13264 GCA_039930465.1 Burkholderiales bacterium | reverse complement strand
AGGCCGAGGATGCAGGCCTGCTCGTTGAAGTTCTGCACCGCGATCGAGCGGCCCGAGCCCATCAGGTTGGCGCCGCGGTGCTGCAGCAGCGCGTTCATCGGCACCACCATGTAGCCGCCGATTGCGCCGAGCACGATGAGAAACGGTGCTGCGACCCAGGCGTTGGTGATCACGTTCAGCCCGATCACCAGCAGGCCGAGCGCGATGCCGAGCGGGATCACCGTGGTGGCCTGGTCGAGCCGCATGCGCAGCGAAGCCACCACCGCGCCGGCCGCCGTGCCCACCACCACCACCGCCACCAGCGAAGTGGCCTGCGTGGTCGAGTAGCCGAGCGCGGCCGTGGCCCAGGCGAAGACGATGATGCGCAGGTTGCCCGACACGCCCCAGAACAGCGTGGTCGTGGCCAGCGAGATCTGGCCGAGCTTGTCGGTCCACAGGCGCGCGTTGCAGCTGGAGAAGTCGCGCACCAGGCCGGCCATGCCGTGGCCGAGCGGTTGCAGCGGCGCGTCGGTGCGCGGAATGCGCAGGTTGAACAGGGCCGCGACGACGTACAGGAACACGATCAACGAGATCGCCGATTCCGGCGCCGTGTTGATGCCGGTGTCGATGACCGGAAAGTCAAACCCCAGCAACTGCCGCGAGATCACCGGCCCGATCAGCTGCCCGCCGAGCGCGATGCCGAGAATGATCGACATGATCGTGAGACCTTCGATCCAGCCGTTGGCCTTCACGAGCTGCGAGTTCGGCAGCAATTCGGTGAGGATGCCGTACTTGGCTGGCGAGTAGGCCGCGGCACCGAGGCCGACGACGGCGTAGGCCAGCAGCGGGTGCCCGCCGAACAGCATCATCAGGCAGCCCACGACCTTGATGCCGTTTGAATAGAACATCACCTTGCCCTTGGGCACGGCGTCGGCGAACGCACCGAGAAAGGGCGCGAGGATCACGTAGAACAAGGCGAACATCGGCCCCAGCGCCGGAATGTTCCATGAAGGCGCATTCGTCGTCTTGAGCATCTCGATCGCGGCCACGAGCAACGCGTTGTCTGCCAGCGAGCTGAAGAACTGCGCCGACATGATGGTGTAGAAACCTTTTTTCATTCTCTCCAACGGCGGCGTATCGATGGCGACGTTCTTTGTGTCCGCTTGTGTCTCCTGGCGGCGGCGTTATAGCACGCGCATCTTTGGCAGAGGGCACTGCCGCATCCAGGGGATGGGTGGCGCCCGGCCCGCGGCTGGCAGAATTCAGCACCATGCCACGCCCCATCGAAGCCCTTATCCACACCGACGCGCTCGCGCACAACCTTCGCCGAGCCCGTATGGCAGCGCCCGACGCGAAGGTCTGGGCCGTCGTGAAGGCCAATGCCTACGGCCACGGCATCGAGCGCGCCTTCGCCGGCCTGAAAGGCGCTGACGGTTTCGCGCTGCTCGACCTGAACGAAGCGGAACGGGTGCGCGCGCTCGGCTGGCGCGGCCCGATCCTGTTGCTCGAAGGTTGCTTCGAAGCGCGTGACCTCGAAGCCTGCTCGCGCCTGAACCTGTGGCACACCGTGCACCACGAAGCGCAGATCGACATGCTGGCGGGGCACAAGACCCACACGCCGCACCGCGTGTTCCTGAAGATGAACAGCGGCATGAACCGGCTCGGCTTCCGGCCTGCCGCGTACCAGCATGCGTGGCGGCGCCTCAGCGGGCTGACGCAGGTTGAAAGTGTCGTGCTGATGACGCACTTGTCCGACGCCGACGGCCCGCGTGGCATTGCGCATCAGCTCGCGCTGTTCGAAGCCACGACACAAGGACTGCCCGGCGAACGCACGCTGGCCAACAGCGCCGCCACGCTGCGTTTCGCGGCGCAGCAGGAAAGCCTGCGTGGCGACTGGGTGCGCCCCGGCATCATGGTCTACGGCTCGTCGCCCGACTACCCGCAGCGCAGCATCACCGACTGGGATCTGCAACCCGCGATGAGCCTGCGCGCGCAAGTCATTGCCACGCAGGAACTGAAGGCTGGCGAGCAGCTCGGCTACGGCAGCCGCTTCACCGCCGAGAGCGACATGCGCATCGCCGTGCTCGCCTGCGGTTACGCCGACGGCTACCCGCGCGTCGTGCCGGACGGCACACCGGTGCTCGTGAACGAGGTGCGCACGCGGCTGGTCGGGCGGGTGTCGATGGACATGGTCACGGTCGACCTCGCACCGGTGCCCGAAGCCGGCGTGGGCAGCGTCGCCACACTGTGGGGCACGAGCCCGGGGGGTGCGCTGTTGCCGATCGACGAGATCGCGATGGCGGCCGGTACCGTCGGCTATGAATTGATGTGCGCGCTCGCGCCACGGGTGCCGACGCGCGTGGTGTGAGCTGCGATGCCGCTGCTCATTCCCGACAACGAAGTCGAGTTCACCGCGATCCGCGCCCAGGGTGCGGGCGGGCAGAACGTCAACAAGGTGTCGAGCGCGGTGCACCTGCGCTTCGACATTCACGCGTCGTCGCTGCCGGAGCCAGTCAAGCAGCGCCTGCTCGAGTTGCGCGACCAGCGCATCACCACCGAGGGCGTGGTCGTGATCAAGGCGCAGACCACGCGCAGCCAGGACATGAACCGCGCTGATGCAATGCAGCGGCTGAACGATCTCGTCAACAGCGTGGCGGTGCCCCCCAAAGCCCGCCGCGCCACGAAGCCGACCTACGGCTCTAAACAAAGGCGGCTCGAAGGCAAGGGGATTCGATCGGCCATCAAGGCCGGGCGCGGCAAGGTTGGCGAGTAGCGCGCGGCCGGCCTCAAAGGGCCATCTCGGCCCGGCGGCTCATGGCGCGCTTTTGAGGCGGTGCACGTGTTGCTGCCCCAGGGCAGTCAAGCGATAACGCTGCAGGCGGCTGGTGGGCTTGTCGGGCAAGGTCATGCCGATCAGCCCAGACTTGAGCGCCGGAACCAGGTAGGCGTCGCGGAAGTGCTCTTCATGCTTCAGCCCCAGCGCCTGCTGGAGTTCCTTCCTCGACATCTCGCCGACCAAAACACTCAGTAGCCGCTCGACTTCCCCGGCGACTTCCCCGGTGACTTCCCCGGTGACTTCCCCGGTGACTTGGTCGGTCGCCCCCCGCGCCCCCACATGCACCGGCAGCCGGATCACGAACGAAGCGCGCTCGTCATCGGTCTCGAACACCGGTGGCGGCGAGCCGTTGGCCGCCATCTCTTTCAGAATCTTCGGGATGCCGGTGGCGCGCCCTTCGGTCAAATCCAGCTCTTTCAAAAACTCGCCGATGCGCCGGTTGCGGTAGCGGCGGCTCACCGCGCGGCCGGCCTGCAAATCGGCCAACCGTATCGAGCGGTCAGGCCCCGGGTAGCTCACCACCACCAGCTCGTGGCGGTCGATGCGCACCTCGATCGGCTCGCGCTCTTCATACGAGCGGTGGTACACCGCGTTCACCACCGCCTCTTCGATCGCGGCATAAGGAAAATTCCAGAAACGCTCGGCCTCGGCCCGCTGCGGGTGCTTGACCACCGTCTCTTTCAAGTGATTGCGCTGGATGTAGCCCAGCGCCTCGCGCGTCATGCGGCCCAGCGGGCCCTTGAAAATCGTCTCTTCAAAACGGTCGCCACCGGCGCCATCAGGGAACCAGACCACATCGATCTGCGTGCCCGGAAAGAACGCCTCCGGCGTCTCGTTGAAGAACAGCAGGCCCACGTTCTTCGGCAGAGCCGCTTCGCTCGCACCACCCACCACATTCATCTGCCGGCCCAGGGCTTCCAGCGGCAACGCCGGCGCCTCGTCGGCCAGCTCGCTGCGCACCTCGCGCAAAAACGCGTGCATCAAAGCCGGCGAGAGCTGATCGACCCGCGCACCTTGCGCGAAGCGGTCGTCGAACGGCACCTTGGCCGCCAGGCTCAGCAGCTCCTGCTCGTCGCTGCCCTTGGCCTCCACGGTGCTCGAATAGCGGCGAATGTAGTAGTGCCAGGTCTTGTGCCTGGCCAGCACCGACGCGGGTGCCTTGTAAGGCCGGTTCTGCCCGCCCGGCGCCCACAGCACCAGCAGGTTGCGGCCTTCCACCAGCTCCACGCTCAGCACCGGGAAGTAGGGCGGCTGCAGGCTGTTGCAGTAGACCAGCAGCTCCTGCTGAATCTTGTCGAGCTGCTGCGTAGGCAAGCCGGTGGGCGGAAAGATCGGCTGCCCGCTCGCATCGCACTCTTGCCCGATCACCACATAACCACCACCCAGGTTCTCGAAGTCGTTCGCGAACGCGCAGACGGTGCGAATGATCGGGTCCGGGTTCCAGCCCGCTTTGTATTCGATGCGCTCGCCCTCGACCGTGCGCTGGCGCAGCAGGTCGGCGAGGTTGATGGGGAGCTGATTAGGCATGAGTCGCTTCCAAGCGGTCCACCGCCAGGCCGAACGGCGATTCGAATCCGTCGATCAGTCGACTCGTGTCGTCCAACGCTGCCAACCGGGGCTCGCCGACGCGTTGCAGCCCGAATGCCACCTTTTGGGTTTTGGTGTCGAGGCATGCTTCACGATGATCGTCAAGGCGGGTGAGTGTGAGGCGGGCTCGGAGCATCGGCCGGATTCTCGCCGGTCGCCGCGGCCCGGGTCGACTGGTCCTACCTGTTGCCTTGCGGCCTTTACGCCAGCTTCACGGCGGCCAGGCCCGCGACGATCTCGCCCAGGCGCTTCAGGTTTGCCTCCAGCCGCGCCGACCAGGGGTCGCCGTAGTGGATGCGGATGAAGTGGTCGAAACGCTGGCTGCAACTGAAGGTTGCGCCCGGCGCCAGGCCGATGTGCTCGCGCCGTGCGCGATTGAACACCTTGCGCGAATCGACCGTCTTCGGCAGTTCGATCCACAGCATGAAGCCGCCTTGTGGCCGGCTCAGCCTGCAACCTTCGGGGAAGTAGCGCGTCACCGCGTCGACAACATGTTCGCAGCGCGCCCGCGTCGCGGCGCGCAGCCGCCGCAAGTGGTGCTCGTAACCACCGTCGCGCATGAACTCGGCCAGCACCTCTTGTTGCAACATCGAGCCTGCCACCGAGGTGTGGAACTTCAGCGACTGCGCGGTCTTGAAGTGCCGGCCCGGCGCCATCCAGCCGACACGGTAGCCGGGCGCAACGGTCTTCGTCAGCGACGAACACAAGATCACGTCGTCGCCCAGATCGAAGCTCTTCAGTACCGGCGGCCGCTCGTCGTCGAAGTGGGTGTCGCCGTAGATGTCGGTCTCGATCAGGGTCACGCCACGCTCGGCACCGAGCGCCACCAGCCGGCGCTTGTTCTCGACCGGCATCAGGCTGCCGAGCGGGTTCTGGAAGTTCGGGATCACCACGCAGGCCTTCACCGCGCCCGGCACCCGTGTGGCCAGATCGAACGCCTCGATCGACAGGCCTTCGCGCGGGTGTGTCGGGATCTCCAGCGAGCGCATGCCCAGGCTGCGGATGATCTCGAGCAGCATCCAGTAGGTCGGCGACTCGACCGCGACGGTGTCGCCCGGCCGCGCCGCGGCGCGCAGCGCGATCAGGATCGCCTCGGTGCCGCCGTTCGTCAGGATGATGTTCTCGGGGCGCAGCCGCACCCCGGCCTGCACGCCGCGGCGCGCGAGTTCCTGGCGCAGCGCGGCGCTGCCCGTGACCTCGAGCGTCGAGGCGTACTCGGGGTGCAACCGGTTCTGGCGCGCCAGCAGGTGCCGCAGCTTGGCCTCGGGCAGCAAGTCGCGCGACACCGCGCTGTAGAACGACGGCGCGGCCAGCGGGTCGCGCGAGGCGAGCAGAAACTCGCGGGTGATGTCGTCGGGCGTCACGAAGTTGGCGCCGCCCATGCGCGTGTCGATCTCGGGCTCGGGCAGTTGGGCGCGCCGTGGCGCCACGAAGTAGCCGGACTTCGGCCGCGCCTGCACCAGCGCGCGGTTTTCGAGCCAACGGTAAGCAAGCGTCGCCGTCGAGGCGCTCACGCCGTGCTGCTGGCAGAGCTGCCGCACCGAAGGCAGGCGATCGCCGGTGCGCAGGCTGCCTTCGGTGATCGCACGTTCGAGAATCGCCGCGATGCGGTGGTAGAGCGGGAAGCCGGGTTCGAGTGCGGTGTCCATGTTTCGGTGCCACTGGTTGCCCCCATTGTCGGCTGCTGCATGCGGGCAAGACAGGTACAGAGGTCGGCGCTTGCCACCGGCACAGATGGCGCTGCCCGCCACTGTGCCGGTGTGCTTGGTGCGGCTCTGGATGTGGTTCAGCGATCGGCTTTCGCGAACACTCAAGGCCCGATCCACCGCCGCTTTGGAGACCCACATGCTGCGCTTCACATCCCCCGTCACTGTGCGCCTCGAGCCTGGTGGCCTGCTGAGCTGGCGGCGCCAGGCCGGCGCGCGCGTGCGCGTGCTGTCGGGCTCGGCCTGGGTCACTCAGGCCAACGACCTGGAAGACCACTTCCTGCAACCCGGCCAGACGATCGCGCTGCGGGCCGGGGCGCTCATCGGCGCGGAGCAGCACGTGTCGCTGCGCTTCGAGACCGACCGCGCCTTCGACGCGCGTGCGCTGTGGCACTGGCTGAATGGCGTCGCCGGCCGCGTGGCGATGCGTTCTGTGTCGACGGTGCGCGCGTAGCCGACCCGGCCCTGGCGCAGCGCGGCTTGCCGCGACAATCGGCCCATGGCCAAAGACAAGTCGATCTACACCTGCACCGAATGCGGCGGCACCTCGCCGAAGTGGCTGGGCAAATGCCCGAACTGCGAAGCCTGGAACACGCTGGTCGAATCGGTGGCCGAGGCCACGCCGAAGAACCGATACAACACCTCGGCGCGCGGTTTGATCGCGAGCCAGCCGGTCGCCACGCTGTCGGAAATCGAAGCCAGCGACGTCGATCGCCAACCCACCGGCATCGACGAGCTCGACCGCGTCCTCGGCGGTGGCATCGTGGCCGGCGGGGTGGTGCTGATCGGCGGCGACCCGGGCATCGGCAAGTCGACCCTGCTGCTGCAGGCGCTCGATTCCTTGTCGCGCAACATGAAGACGCTGTACGTCACCGGCGAAGAGAGCGGCGCGCAGGTGGCGCTGCGCTCACGCCGGCTCGGGCTCGGTGGCTCGCAGGTGCGGGTGCTGGCCGAGATCCAGCTCGAGAAGATCAGCGCCACGATCGACCAGGAAGCGCCTGCCGTCTGCGTGATCGATTCGATCCAGACCGTCTACAGCGACCAGCTCTCGTCGGCACCCGGCTCGGTGGCCCAGGTGCGCGAGTGCGCGGCCCAGCTCACGCGTGTGGCCAAAAGCACCGGCACCACGATCATCCTGGTCGGCCATGTGACCAAGGAAGGCGCGCTGGCCGGGCCGCGGGTGCTCGAGCACATCGTCGACACGGTGCTGTACTTCGAGGGTGACACGCATTCGAGTTTTCGGCTGGTGCGTGCAATCAAGAACCGCTTCGGCGCGGTCAACGAGATCGGCGTGTTCGCGATGACCGAGAAGGGGCTGAAGGGCGTGTCGAACCCGAGCGCGATCTTCCTCTCGACGCACGGCGAGCCGGTGGCCGGTGCCTGCGTGCTGGTCACGCTCGAAGGCACGCGACCGCTGCTGGTCGAGATTCAGGCGCTGGTCGACTCAGGCGGGCCGAGCCCGCGGCGGCTCAGCGTGGGCATCGAGCGTGATCGGCTGGCGATGATGCTGGCGGTGTTGCACCGCCACGCCGGCATTGCCTCGAACGACCAGGACGTGTTCGTCAACGCCGTCGGCGGCGTGCGCATCAGCGAGCCGGCCGCCGATCTGGCCGTGATGCTGGCGATCCAGAGCAGCCTGCGTGGCAAGCCGCTGCCGCGCGGTTTCATCGCCTTCGGCGAAGTCGGCCTGGCCGGTGAAGTGCGGCCGGCGCCGCGTGGCCAGGAGCGTTTGAAAGAAGCGGCCAAGCTCGGGTTTTCAGTCGCCGTCGTGCCCAAGGCCAACGCGCCAAAAAGACCAATTGAGGGGCTGA
Source organism: Burkholderiales bacterium (assembly GCA_039930465.1). GTDB lineage: Bacteria > Pseudomonadota > Gammaproteobacteria > Burkholderiales > Burkholderiaceae_C > LMDS01. The sequence goes on along the minus strand of JBDTTU010000110.1, from coordinate 5,345 downwards.
CAATCCACGCCGTGGAACGCATCGAACAAGCCATCGATCTGGCGCGGAGCCTGTAGAAAATGAATCCTGTTCTGGGGTGGGGTATGGCCATCGTTGCCGTGGCGGCCGGTTGGGCCGGCTACGGCTGGCCCGGCGTGGCGCTGGCCGCGAGCGTGATCGTGTTCTGGCTGCTGATCCAGTTCAACCGTTCGCTCAAGGTGCTGCGCAACGCCGGCAGTGCACCGGTCGGCCACATCGACAGCGCCGTGATGTTGAACGCGAAGCTGCAGGCGGGCATGCCGATGATCAAGGTGGTGGCACTCACCCGGAGCCTGGGCCGGCGTGTGTCGGAAAACCCGGAGCGCTGGGCCTGGGCCGACGAAGGCGGCTCCGAGGTGGTAATCGGTTTCGACAAAGGCATTTGCAAGAGTTGGGTGTTGAATCGGCCTGCAGAAGCCACCGAGGCGTGATGCACTTCGTCGACGCCGAGACCACGCGCCGCCACCTCGGCGCAGCAAAGCTGATCGACGCGTTGCGGCAGATGTTCAGCGAGGGCTGCGAGGTGCCGCTGCGCCACACGCACACCGTGGGCGAGGGCACGCTGCTGCTGATGCCGGCGTGGCGCGCGGGGCGCACGCTCGGCCTCAAGACCGTGACGATCTTCCCGGGCAACTCGGCCCGTGGCCAGCCCGGCCTGCATTCGACCTACGTGCTGTTCGACGCGGCCACCGGCGTGCCGCTGGCGCAGCTCGACGGCGATCAGATCACCTCGCGCCGCACCGCGGCCGCGTCGGCGCTCGCGGCGTCGTTTCTCGCGCGTGCCGACGCCAGCCGTTTGCTGATCGTCGGCACCGGCCGCGTCGCGTCGTTGATCGCCGAAGCCATGCAGGTGGTGCGGCCGCTCACCGAGGTCGTGGTCTGGAACCACCGTGCGGCGTCGGCCGAGGCGCTGGCAGGACGGCTGTGCGAACAGGGCTTCAACGCGCGAGCCAGCACCGATCTTGCCGCGGCGGTGGCGGCGGCCGACATCGTCAGCTGCGCCACGCTGTCGACCGCGGCACTGATCCGTGGCGATTGGCTCAGGCCCGGCACGCACCTCGACCTCATCGGCAGCTTCACTCCCGCCATGTGCGAGGCCGACGCAGTCTGCTTCCAGCGCAGCCGCGTGTATGTCGACACGCTCGAAGCGCTTGCGAAGTCGGGTGACGTGCTGCGCGCCGTGGAAGCCGGGGCCTTCCAACCAGACCAACTCGCCGGCACGCTGGCCGAGTTGTGCCGCGGCACCCGCCCTGGCCGCAGCGACGCGGCGCAGATCACGCTCTTTAAGGCCGTGGGCAGCGCGCTCGAAGACTTGGCCGCCGCAGAACAGGTGTGGGGCGGCGTGCAGGCCGAGTCGTTATCCTTGGTGGCTGCCACCGCCACCGACCGAGCCCCATGACCGACACCCCGCGCGAAACCCTTCTTTACTGGGAAGACTTCCCCGCCGGCAGCGTGCGCGAGTTCGGGCGGATGTTGGTCACGCGCGAAGCGGTGCTCGCCTTCGCGCAGCAGTTCGACCCCCAGCCTTTCCACATCGACGACGAAGCCGCCAACGCCTCGATCTTCGGCAAGCTGGCCGCAAGCGGCTGGCACACCTGCTCGATGGCGATGCGCATGCTGTGCGACGACCACCTGCTGGTCTCGAGCAGCATGGGCTCACCCGGCATCGACAACCTGCGCTGGCTCAAACCCGTCTACCCCGGCGACACGCTCAGCGTGCGCCTGACCGTGCTTGCGACGCGGCCGATGGCGAGCCGCGCCACGGTCGGGCTGACGCAGTTCGGCTGGGAAGTGCTGAATCAAGAGGGCGCGGTCGTGCTCACGATGCAGGGCTGGAACATGTTCGGCCGCCGCGACGCAGCGCCGGCCTGAGGCCCCGATGAGCCGCGACAGCGACGACCAAGAGCGCACTGTCACCGGGCCTGTGGCCCGCGACGGCGCAGCGTCGGAGTTCGCGGCGAGTTCGTCGATGTCGGTGCACACGCTGCCCGAGGGCACGCGCATCCGCGACTACAAGATCACCGGGCTGATCGGCGAAGGCGGCTTTGGCATCGTCTACCTCGCCTTTGATGTGTCGCTGCAGCGCCGCGTGGCGATCAAGGAATACCTGCCGGCCTCGATGGCTTCGCGTGCGAACACGTCGATGGCGGTGGTGGTGAAGTCCGCGCGCCACCAGGAAACCTTCGCGCTCGGCCTGAAGAGTTTCCTGAACGAAGCGCGGCTGCTGGCGCGCTTCGACCACCCGTCGCTGGTGAAGGTGTACCGCTTCTGGGAAGAGAACAACACCGCCTACATGGTGATGCCCTACTACGAAGGGCCCACGCTGAAGAAGGTGCTCGCCGATCTGGGCCACGCGCCCGACGAAGCCGCGCTGCGCACCTGGCTGCGCCCGCTGCTCGATGCGCTCGCGGTGATGCACGCGGCGCACTGCTTTCACCGCGACATCGCGCCCGACAACATCCTGCTCACCGCCAGCGGCCCGTTGCTGCTCGACTTCGGCGCTGCGCGGCGTGTGATCGGCGACATGACACACGCACTCACCGTCGTGCTCAAGCCCGGCTTCGCGCCGATCGAACAGTACGGCGAAAGCTCGGCCATGACCCAGGGCGCGTGGACCGACCTGTACGCACTGGCCAGCGTGGTTTATGCGGCCGTCACCGGGCACGCGCCGGTCTCGTCGGTCGAGCGGCTCATGGACGACCGCCTGCAGCCGCTGTCCGAACTGGCGGCAGGGCGCTACAGCGAGCCGTTCCTGACGGCCATCGACGCGGCCCTCGCGCTGCGCCCGAAAGACCGGCCGCAAACCGTGGCCGCATTCCGCGCGCTGCTCGACGGGCGCGAAGCGCAGGCCGAGCCATCGGTCGGTTTTGCATCAACCTTCGCGGCTTCGCTCGACTCGGCCTTGCCTGAAGCGACGCTGCCACCGGCAAGCGCACTGTGCTCGCAGATCGTTGCACCCGACATCACGCTCGACAGCGCGCCGATGCTGTTCGGTACGGCGGCCAAGGCCCCCGCAGGCCGTGGGCGTGTCTACGCCATTCTGGGCACGCTGAGCTTGCTCGGCCTGGCCGCGGCAGGTTTTTACTTCGGTGGCGAGCGCGGAACGAGGCCGGTGGCCGAGCCGGCAGTGGAAGCGGCGGCGCCGGCGGCTTCGATTGCCGCGGCCGTGCCAGCTCCGACGCCCACGCCCGCGCCCGCGCCGGCCCAAGCCATCGTTCGCGCGCCGACACCGACGGCCGCAGCGCCTGCGCCTGTGCGCGAGCCGCCCGCCACGGCAAGCGCTGCGCCGGCTGAGAGTCAAGCCCAACGCGAACCGCGCATCGCAGAACGCCGTGGCGTCGAGCCACGCCCGGTCGCTGCCGAGCCGGCGCCGAAGCGGGTGGCCGAAAGGCCCGCGGCCCCCACGATCACAGCGCTGCCGAAGGCCAGGTGCAGTGATATTCTGCAAAAAGCCTCACTCGAGCCGCTCACGGCGAGCGAGGCCGAGTTCTTGAAAAAGGAATGCCGATGATGCCCACCCCCTCGCTGCGCCATCGCGGCATGTCCGCCCTGCTGAGTGCAGCCACCGCCTTGTTGCTTGCCGCCTGCGCGGCGCCGCAGGCCACTTCGTCCAGCACCGAGCTGCCGTTCGAAGAAGCGGTCGCGCAAGCCACCGACGGGCTCGTGTCGCAAACGCAGAAGCTGCCCGCGTTCCTCGCCAAGGTCGAAGCCAGGCTCGCCAAGCGCGGCGTGGTGCTCGACCCGATGCTCGACGCCAGCAGCGGGCAGCAAACCAATGCCACGCAACTGCTCGAGACGCGTGTCACCGAGCGCATGGGCTCGAAGTTCGATTCAATCGAGATCCTGCCGTTCCAGAGCGCCAACCTCGGCAAGGCGCAGTACCTGCTCACCGGCACCATGACGCGCGTGCAAGCCGGCAAGAACAGAGGCCCGCTGCAGATCAATCTGGCGCTCACCGAACTGAAAAGTGGCAACGTGGTCGCGCAGGCCTCTGCGCTGGCGCGCGATGAAGGCCTCGACCACACGCCGCTGCCCTACTACCAAGACAGCCCGGTGCTCGTGAAAGACGCGGTGATCGACGGCTACGTGAAGACTTCAGCCACGCCACCGGGGCAACGCGCCGACCCCTACTACATCGAACGTGTGGCGGTCGCGACCGTGATCAGCGACGCCACCGCGCTCTACAACGCCGAAAAATACCAGGACGCGCTGGCCCAGTACCGCGCGGCCGGTGGTGCGCCGGGGGGCGAACAACTGCGCGTGCTCAACGGCATCTACCTCGCCAACACCAAGCTCGGCCGCACCGCAGAAGCCGAACTCGCGTTCGGCAAGGTCGTGGCCTACGGCATCGGCTACAACCAGCTCGGCGTGAAGTTCCTGTTCAACCCGGGCAGCACGGTGTTCTGGTCCGACCCGAAAGTGAGCGGCCCGTACGTGATGTGGCTGCGCCAGATCGCCAAGGAAGGCACGGCCGCGAAGGCCTGCATGAACATCGTCGGCCACACCAGCCGCACCGGCTCGGAGCAGACCAACGAGGCGCTCTCAGTGCAGCGCGCCACCTACATTCGTCAGCGCCTGACCAGCGAGGCCGCCGCACTCGGCGCGCGCGCGACCACCAGCGGCATGGGCTTTCGCGAAAACATCGTTGGCAGCGGTACCGACAACGCGGTCGACGCGCTCGACCGGCGGGTCGAATTCAAGATCGTGCCTTGCGGCTGATCCGCCTCCGACTCCACACCGGCCCGCCTTCGACGCGGGCCTTTTCATTTCTACACGGGCCGGCGGGCACACACTCGCCCATCAGGGTTTGCACGTGTGTACAACTTTCTTGTACAGATGTTCAATGTTCACATGAGCTCCACCGCCGCCGCCACCAGACCCTCGCGCAGCCGCCGCGCGGTCGAGCCGCGCGCTGACCGCAAGCAGGCGATTCTTCTGGCCGCTGAAAAACTCTTCGCGCAGCGCGGCTACCACGCCGTCACGATCCGCCAGATTGCCGACGAAGCGGCTGTGCCGCTGGCCCTTGTGGGTTACTACTATGGCCAGAAACACGAGCTGTTCCATGCCATCTTCGCGCACTGGAACCGCACGATCGAAGAGCGGCTGGAGCGCTTGCGCAGCGTCGCCGCCGACGCGCCCGACGACGACGCGCTGCGCCTCATCATCGAAGCCTTCACCGGCCCGGTGCTGCGCTTGCGCGCGAGCAGCGAAGGCGAGTACTACGCGCTGCTGGTGGCGCGCGAGCTGTACCACGCGCTCGAAGAAACCGACCGCGTGCTGCGCGCCTACTTCGACCCGATGGCGCACACCTTCATCGACGCCTTGCA
>JBDTTU010000109.1:0-13379 GCA_039930465.1 Burkholderiales bacterium | reverse complement strand
CCTTGTTGACGTCTTTCACCTTCAGCAGGCGCTGGCGCACGCGGTCGGCCTGGTCCTTCAATTCCTGGTAGGTGAAGCCGTCGGCCGAGAGAGCGTAGATCGAGCCGTAAACATCGCCGAACTCGTCGTTAAAGAATGGCCCAATCACACCGGCCGGCAAGGTGCCACGCATGTCGCCAATCTTCTTGCGCACCGTGTACCAGATCTGCGCCATCTCTTTCGGCGGCGAAGAGTCGCGCACCTGGAAGATGATCAGCGCTTCACCCGGCTTGGAATAGCTGCGGATCTTGTCGGAGTACGGCACCTCCTGCAGTGTTTTCTCGAGCTTGTCGGTCACCTGCTCGGCCACCTGCTGCGCGGTGGCGCCAGGCCAGAAGACACGCAGCGCCATCGCACGAAAAGTGAACGGCGGGTCTTCGTCCTGGCCGAGCTGGAAGTAGGCCGCCGCGCCCAACAGCATCAGCACGATCAGCAGGTAGCGCGTCAACGCCGAATGATCGAGCGCCCACTTCGAAATGTTGAAGCGCGAGGGCGTCTCGACGTGTGCCGCACCGGCACCCGGTTCCACGTTCGGTGCGCTCACTTGACCGTCACCGGCGTGCCCGCCTGAGCCGCCATCGACGACGGCGCGCCCGGCTCGACATAGAACTTCACCTTTTGCCCTGGGCTGAGCACGTGCACGCCTGCGGTCACCACGATCTGCCCCGGCGCCAGCCCGCCGGAGATCACGGCCTCGTTGCCGTCGGCGCCGGCCAGTGTCACCGCCTGCGAGCTGACCGTCATCGCCTTGCTGTCCACCAGCCACACGCTGCTGCGGCCCTTCTCTTCACGCAGCGCCGACAGCGGCAGCTTGGTCACGCCGGGCGTCTGCGGCAGTTCCATCAGCACCGACGCGGTCTGGCCTAGCTTGATGTCGCTGGCGACGGCGTTGCCGATGTCGGCCTTGACGAGAAAGGTGCGCGTGACCGGGTCGGCGGCGGCCGAAATCTCGCGGATGGCGGCGGCCAGTGGTTCACCCGTGGCGCCCCACAAGCGCACCTTGAAGTGACCCGGCTGCGATGCCAGCGCCTTGACCAGACCGACCTTGTCTTCCGGCACCGCGAACACCACGTCGCGCGGGCCATCGTGCGCCAGCCGCAAGACCGGCGTGCCGGCCGCGGCCACCATGCCGGGCTCGAGATCGACCGCGGTGACCACACCACTCGCGCCGGCAATCAGCGTTGAGTAATCTGCCTGGTTGCTCTGCACGCTTGCCTGAGCCTTGGCCTGTTCGAGCTGCGCACGCGCCGTTTTCATTGCCGACTCACGGCGCTCGAGTTCGGCACCGCCGATGAACCCCTGGTCGTGCAGGTCCTTGTAGCGCTTGAAGTCGGCGGCGTTTTGCTCAAAACCGGCCTGCGCCGCCGCCACTGCGGCACGCGACGCGTCTTGACCGAGGCGCAGGTCTTGCGGGTCGAGCTGGGCGAGAACCTGCCCCGCCTTGACCGAGTCGCCAAGATCGACGGCGCGGCGCAGCATCTTGCCGCCCACCCGAAAGCTCAAGCGCGATTCCGTTCGCGCACGCACCTCGCCCGCGTATTCATAACTGCCGCCAGCCGATTGCGCTGCCACGGTGAGTGTTCGCACCGCACGCACCGGATCGGGCGCGGTTTCGGTCTTGGAGCACGCAGCAAAGCCAGCGGCCGCAGCAAGGGCGATGAACAAGGCGTAGCGCATGAGAATCCTAAATGACTGACTGGTCAGTAATATATTCGGCGGCTGGGGCGATGTCAAACGACCCGCGCGCGCAGCGCCGCAGCAACCCCCATGCCCATACCGTGCGCAGCATGGACAATCACGGCCGTGAGCATCGACCACTACGAAAACTTTCCTGTCGCTTCGGTGCTGTGCCCGCCTGCACTGCGCCCGGCCGTCTCTGCCATTTATTGGTTCGCGCGCACCGCGGACGACATCGCCGACGAAGGCGACGCCGAGCCGGCCACGCGCCTCGCGACGCTGGTGCAGTACCGCGCCGACCTGCTCGCAACCCTGGCCACGGGCGCGGCTTCGCTGCGTTGGCCGAAAGTGTTTGCCGCCCTGCTCGACACGCTGCAGCGCCATGCCTTGCCGCCCGCGCTCCTGCTCGACCTCCTGAGTGCTTTCGAGCAAGACGTGTACAAGCATGCCTATAACGACCGCGCCGAACTGCTTGACTACTGCCGACGCTCGGCAAACCCGGTCGGGCGGCTCCTGCTTCACCTGTACGGTGTGCGTGGCAGCACCGCATTGCGCCAGTCCGACGCCATCTGCAGCGCACTGCAACTCATCAACTTCTGGCAAGACCTCGGCGTGGACACGCGCCGTGGCCGCCTCTACGTGCCGTCGGCAGACTGCGAACGTCATGGCCTGACCGCGGCGGCCCTGCTGCATGCGCGCACCGAAACGCCTGCCGTGCGCGCGCTCGTCAGCGAGCTGGCGGGCTGGGCGCGTGCGCTGATGCTCGAAGGCGCGCCACTGGTTCACGCCGTTCCCGGCCGGGCAGGCTGGGAACTGCGCCTGGTCGTGCAGGGGGGCTTGCGCATTCTCGTCAAGATCGAAGCGCTGAACTTCGCCACGCTCGGCACGCGCCCAGCGCTGCGGTGGCACGACGCCCCCGTGCTGCTGTGGCGCGCACTCTGGATGCGCAGGCCGGCAGCGCTGGTCGCGAAGGAAGCTGCATGACGCCCGAGCAGTACGTGCAAGACAAGGCCGCGCGCAGCGGCTCGAGCTTCTACTACGCCTTCCTGTTCCTGCCACCACCGCGCCGCGCCGCGATCACGGCCTTCTACGCGTTCTGCCGCGAGGTCGATGACGTGGTCGATGAAGTGAGCGACCCGGGCGTGGCTGCCACCAAGCTGGCGTGGTGGCGCAAAGAGGTCGCTGCGAGCTTCGGCGGCAACCCGAGCCACCCGGTCACTAAGGCGCTGCTGCCGCACACGGCCGCGTACGGTATCGAAGCGGCGCATCTTTTGGCCGTGATCGAAGGCTGCCAGATGGACCTGGAACAGTCGCGCTACCTCGACTACGCCGGCCTGGCGCACTACTGCCATTTGGTGGCCGGCGTGGTCGGCGAAGTGGCGGCCGGCATCTTCGGCCGCACCGACCCGGCCACCACCGCTTACGCCCACCAACTCGGCCTGGCGATGCAGCTCACCAACATCATTCGAGACGTCGGCGACGACGCGCGCCGCGGCCGCATCTACCTGCCAGTGTCGGAGCTGAAACAGTTCGACGTGAAAGCGCAGGAGATATTGAGCCGTGGCTACAGCGATCGTTTCACGGCCTTGATGAAGTTCCAGGCCGAACGCGCGCACCGCCTCTACGACGAAGCCTTCGCCTTGTTGCCCGAGGCCGACCGCGTGGCGCAGAAGCCCGGCGTGATGATGGCCAACATCTACCGCACGCTGCTGAGCGAGATCGAAGCCGACGCGTTCCAGGTGCTGCATCAGCGCACCTCGCTCACGCCCTTGCGCAAGCTCTGGATCGCGATGCGCACGAACTGGCGCGGCCGCTAGTGGGCGCTCGGCGCTCGGTGGCCGTCGTCGGCGGCGGCTGGGCCGGTCTGGCGGCCGCAATTGAAGCAACACGCTGCGGCCACCAGGTGACGCTGTTCGAGATGGGGCCACAACTGGGTGGCCGATCGCGCGGGGTGAATGCCGTCGGAACGATGCTCGACAACGGGCAACACATCCTGATCGGCGCCTACACCCAGACGCTGGCACTGCTGCGAACCGTTGGCGTCGACCTGCAAGCGACGCTGCTGCGAACACCGCTGCGAATCACCTACCCCGAAGGCGCCGGCCTGCAGCTTCAGGCCGGCTCGCCGGTGTTTGCGTTTGCACGCGCGGTCATCGGTCTTCGCCTCTGGCGCTGGCGTGATCGACTCGCGCTGCTGGCGGCGGCCGGCGGCTGGGCGCTGCGCGGCTTTCGCTGCAACCCGGCACTGACCGTGTCGCAACTCTGCCGGCGCTTGCCAGCGAAGGTCCGACAGGAACTGATCGACCCGTTGTGCGTCGCCGCGCTGAACACGCCGTCGGGCGACGCCAGCGCCACCGTCTTTCTTCGCGTATTGAAAGACGCGCTGTTCTCCGGCCCTGGCTCGGCCGACTTGCTGCTGCCGCGCGCGAGCCTGAGCGATTTGCTGCCACTGCCAGCGGCGCGCTGGCTCCAAGCCGCAGGTGCGCGCATCGAGTTGTCTTGCCGCGTGAACCGCGTGGCGGCGCAAGGGCAACAGTGGCTGCTCGACGATGAACTCTTCGACCACGTGGTGCTTGCAACCACCGCTGTCGAAGCGGCGCGGCTGGTGCAAGACATTGCGCCGGGCTGGGCGAATGTCGCCGCGGCGCTGCACTACGAGCCGATCGTGACCGTCTACCTGCGCGGCAAGGGTGCGCGCCTGCCGGAACCCATGCTGGCACTGCGGGCCGATGTGAACGCTCCGGCGCAGTTCGTGTTCGACCGTGGCCAGCTCGGCGGACCGGCCGGGTTGCTGGCTTTTGTCATCAGTGGCGCGCAGCCTTGGGTCGATGCAGGGCAGGCTGCCACGCTTCAGGCCACGCTGGCTCAGGCGCAGGCCGTGCTCGGTGCGTTCCTTCGCGGGCCGCTCGAGCCGCTTCAGGTGTTGGCCGAAAAGCGCGCCACGTTCCGCTGCACGCCGGCCTTGCAACGTTCACCGATGCGGATCGCCGCGGGCTTGTTTGCCGCTGGGGACCACGTGGCTGGCCCCTACCCGGCGACGCTCGAGGGCGCGGTGCGCAGCGGCATCGAAGCGGTTCGAGCCATTTCCTGATCGCTTTGGCGCGCCCATCGGGTGTGACTTTTCGCTTCCGGATTGCAGCCGGCTCTTTCGCAATGCAAAATTGCGTCGAGTTGACGGAGAATCCAGCCCATGGCCAAACGAGAGAACACGACCCCGACGATACAGGTGCTGGAACGCGCTTTCGGTTTGCTCGACGTGCTGGCTTCGTACCAGGACCCGGTGTCGCTGAAGCAGATCAGCGAACAGACGGGGCTGCACCCTTCAACCGCGCACCGCATCCTCAACGACCTGACGATCGGTCGTTACGTCGATCGGCCCGAAGCCGGCAGCTACCGGCTGGGCATGCGCCTGCTCGAACTCGGCAACCTCGTGAAAGCGCGGCTCGACGTGCGCGACGCCGCCCTCGGCCCGATGCGCGAGCTGCACAAGCTGACCCACCAGCCCGTGAACCTCTCGATGCGCCAAGGCGACGAGATCGTCTACATCGAGCGCACCTACAGCGAGCGCTCGGGCATGCAGGTCGTGCGCGCCATCGGTGGGCGTGCGCCCTTGCACCTGACTTCCGTCGGAAAGCTGTTTCTCGCGCATGACGACGCTCAGCGCGTGCGAGCCTACGCCACCCGCACCGGCCTGGCGGGCCACACGCGCAACAGCATCACCGACCTCGCCGCGCTCGAACGCGAGCTGACCCGCGTGACGCAGTACGGCACCGCGCGTGACGACGAAGAACTGGAATTGGGAGTGCGCTGCATGGCCGCCGGAATACTCGACGATCAAGGAAAGCTGGTCGCAGGCCTGTCGATCTCGGCACCGGCTGATCGGCTGGAAGACGCGTGGCTTGAGCGGCTCAAGGCCACAGCGGCGCAGATCTCGGCGGCCCTCGGCCACCGCACCGTGACCGTTGGCGGCAGCAGCGTCAGGACGTGAGCTTGGGCAGGCCGACGACCGTCGGCGCAGGCGCCACCCGCGCTTCGTTCACCCAGCGGCGCACACGTTCGGCGTCGCCGATGCGCGAATACTTGCCGGCAGAGTCGAGGAACACCATGATCAGTTGGCGCCCGGCCATCTTGGCCTGCATCACGAGGCAGCGGCCCGCTTCGGTGATGTAGCCGGTCTTCTGCAGGCCGATGTCCCATTCCGGGTTGCGCACCAGCCCGTTGGTGTTGCGGAACTGCATTGGCCGGTTGCCCACTTCCACCAGGAACTCGGGCGAGGTCGACAGCTCACGAATGATCTGGTGTTCGTGCGCCGCCTTCACGAGCGTGGCGAGGTCACGTGCGCTCGATTGGTTCTTGCTCGACAAGCCCGTGGGTTCCACGTAGTGCGTGTCGTTCATGCCGAGTTCCTGCGCCTTGCGGTTCATCGCCGCGACGAACGCCTCAAGCCCACCCGGGTAGGCGCGACCGAGTGCGTGCGCAGCGCGGTTCTCTGATGACATCAGCGCGAGGTGCAGCATCTCTTCGCGGCTGAGTTGCGTGCCCACCTTCAGGCGCGATCGGCTGCCCTTTTCGGTGTCCACATCGTCTTGGGTCACGCTGAGCAGTTCGCCCAGCGGCAGTTGGGCTTCGGTCACGACCACGGCGGTCATCAGCTTCGTGAGTGAAGCGATCGGAAGCACGGCTTCGGAATTCTTGCTGAACAACACTTCGTTGGTGTCGGAATCAAGCACCAGGGCTACGCTCGACTTCAGGTTCAGCGCATCAGCAGTGTTCTGCAAGCCATAGAGCTGGCCAAACGACGGGCGCGGCGGCTCGTAACGAACGACCGTGGGCGCGTGGCGCGAAGAAACGCGCCGGCCCGACCGAATGACCGCTTGGCGCGAGGCTCGCGCCGAAGCAGAAGCGCTCGGATGCGACTTCTTCTTGGCTCCGTTGCGCTGGGCAGCGTCGGCAGACGCGGGCAAAGCGAGCGCAATGGCGGCAACCAAGGCCAGCAGGCCGGTCGTTACAAATTTGTGAATGGTTGCCACAGCATTCCCTCTTGCGCCAGTGAGGCGAATGTATCCGAAACGAAAAAAGCGCGCAAGATCAAAACCTTACGCGCTCTTCCTCAAGTCAGTACTTGGAAGCTGGGTTCCGTGAAATAGTTACCCTTGTGCAGCGACGCGTTCGATCTTGCTGTGCAGCTTGTTCAACGCGGAAAGATAGGCCTTGGCTGACGCCACGACGATATCCGGGTCCGAACCCACGCCGTTGACGACCCGACCTCCGTTTTGCAGCCGAACCGTCACTTCGCCTTGAGATTCTGTGCTGCCAGACGTGATGGCATTGACCGAATAGAGCAGCATTTCGGCGCCAGTCTTGAGCTTCGACTCGATCGCTTTCAGACTCGCATCGACCGGGCCGTTGCCGTCGCTCTGCGCGTGGTGTTCAACGTCACCGGCGGAAAAAGCCACGCTGGCCTGCGGGCGCTCGCCCATTTCCGAGTGCTGCGAAAGCGCCAGCAAGCGGTAGTGTTCGTGCTCGGCGGTGACCGACTCGTCCATCACCAGCGCCAGGATGTCTTCGTCGAAGATGTCGCTCTTGCGATCGGCGAGCTCCTTGAACTTCGCGAACGCTGCGTTGATTTCGGCTTCCGATTCCATCTGGATTCCCAGTTCGGTCAGGCGCAGCTTGAAAGCGTTGCGGCCCGAGAGCTTGCCGAGCACGATCTTGTTGGCCGACCAGCCCACGTCTTCGGCACGCATGATCTCGTAGGTGTCACGCGCCTTGAGCACGCCGTCCTGGTGAATGCCCGAGGCGTGCGCGAACGCGTTGGCACCCACCACGGCCTTGTTCGGTTGCACGACGAAGCCGGTGGTCTGCGCGACCAGGCGCGAGATCGGAACGATCTGGGTTGCGTCGATACCGATGTCGAGATTGAAGTAGTCGCGGCGCGTTTTCACCGCCATCACCACCTCTTCGAGCGAGCAGTTGCCGGCGCGCTCGCCGAGGCCGTTGATGGTGCACTCGACCTGGCGCGCGCCACCGATCATCACGCCGGCGAGCGAGTTGGCCACCGCCATGCCGAGATCGTTGTGGCAATGCACCGACCAGACCGCCTTGTCGGCGTTTGGAATGCGCTGGCGCAGGTTCAGGATGAAGTTGCCGTAGAGCTCGGGAATCGCGTAGCCCACCGTGTCGGGCACGTTGATCGTGGTCGCACCTTCGTTGATCACGGCTTCGAGCACCCGGCACAAAAAGTCGGGGTCGGAACGGTAACCGTCTTCAGGCGAAAACTCGACGTCACCCGACAGGTTGCGTGCGAAGCGGGTCGAGAGCTTCGCTTGTTCGAACACCTGGTCGGGCGTCATGCGCAGCTTCTTTTCCATGTGCAGCGCACTGGTCGCGAGGAACAGGTGAATGCGCGTCGAGTGCCCGCCATGCAACGCTTCCGCGGCACGCGAAATGTCGCGGTCGTTGGCGCGCGCCAGCGAGCAGACCGTGCTGTCTTTGATGGCATGCGCGATTGCCTTCACGCACTCGAAATCGCCGTTCGACGACGCCGCAAAACCGGCTTCGATCACGTCGACCTTCAAACGCTCGAGCTGGCGTGCGATGCGCAGCTTTTCGTCCTTGGTCATCGAAGCGCCGGGCGACTGTTCACCGTCGCGCAAGGTGGTGTCGAAGATGATGAGTTTGTCGGCCATGCGAATGCTCCTGGTGAATCCCGTCGATCTTAGGCGAGTGCCCGCTCGTTGCCGTGCCTTGCCACGCTGCCCGAGCGGCTCAGGCCCGAGACGATGGCCTTCAGCGAAGCGGAAACGATGTTGGCGTCGATGCCCACACCGAACAAGGTCTGCCCTTCGCCGGTGTTCTCGCCGACGCGCAGTTCGAGGTAGGCCACCGCGCGTGCATCGGCACCGCTGCCGATGGCGTGCTCGTGGTAATCGAGCACCCGCAGCGCGGCGCCGGTCGCTTCGTTCAGGCCCGCCACGAAAGCGTCGATCGGGCCAGAGCCCATGCCGCTCACGTGAACGGTTCGTGCGCCGATCGTCACGTCAGCACTCAGGTGCACGGTGCCGTCGCCCTGCTCGGCAATGACCGGGTGCGATACCGTGTTTCGGCCCGCGTCACCGAGTCTGTATTCACGCTCGAAGATGCGCCAGATGTCGGCCGCCACCAGTTCCTTGCCGCTGTCGTCCATCACCGCCTGCACGGCCTGGCTGAACTCGATCTGAAGGCGCCGTGGCAACTCCAAACCGTACTCGCTTTCCAGCAGATAGGCGATGCCACCCTTGCCCGACTGGCTGTTGACGCGGATCACGGCGTCGTAACCACGCCCCAGATCCTTCGGATCGATCGGCAGGTAAGGCATGTCCCAGAGGTCACCGTCCTGGCGCGCCGCGAAGGCCTTCTTGATCGCGTCCTGGTGCGAGCCCGAGAACGAGGTGTAGACGAGGTCGCCCACGTAGGGGTGACGCGGGTGCACCGGCAGTTGGTTGCAGTGCTCGACGCAGCGACGCACTTCGTCGATGTCGGAGAAATCGAGCTGCGGGTCGACACCCTGTGTGTACAGGTTCAGCGCGATGTTGACGAGATCGACGTTGCCGGTGCGCTCGCCGTTGCCGAACAGGCAACCTTCGATGCGGTCAGCCCCGGCCATCAAGGCGAACTCGCCCGCCGCCGTGCCGGTGCCGCGGTCGTTGTGCGGGTGCACCGACAGCACGATGCCGTCGCGCCGCGCCAGATGGCGGTGCATCCACTCGATCATGTCGGCGAAGATGTTGGGCGTGGAGTGCTCCACCGTCGACGGCAGGTTGACGATGCATTTGCGCTCCGGTGTGGCCTGCCAGACCTCGGTGACGGCATCGACGACACGTTTGGAAAACGCCAGCTCGGTGCCCGAGAACATCTCCGGCGAGTACTCGAAGCGCCACTCGGTGCCGCTTTGGCGTTCAGCGCACGCCATGATCATGCGGGCGTGCCGCGTGGCGAGCTCGACGATGCCGTCTTCGTCCATGCCGAGCACGACGCGCCGCATCACAGGCGCGACCGCGTTGTACATGTGGACGATCGCCCGCTTCGCGCCGACAAGCGCCTCGAAGCTGCGCGTGATCAGCTCGGGCCGCGCCTGCGTCAGCACCTGGATCGTCACGTCGTCGGGAATGCGGTCTTCGTCGATCAGCAGGCGCACGAAATCGAACTCGGCCTGCGACGCCGAAGGGAAACCGACCTCGATCTCCTTGAAGCCGATATTCACCAGCATCTCGAACATCTTCAGCTTGCGCTGCGGGTCCATCGGCTCGATCAGCGCCTGGTTGCCGTCGCGCAGATCGGTGCTGAGCCAGATCGGTGCCTTGGTCAGCACGGCGTCGGGCCAGCGGCGGTCGGCAAGCGCCACCGGCGCGAAGGGGCGGTATTTCTGCTGCGGGTTTTTCAACATGGTGATTCCAGAGGATTCGGGTTGAGACCAGCAGCTGTAGAAAAGACAAACGGCCCGCTGCTAGTTGCATGCGGGCCGTTGAGGTCGAAACGTGTTGACGTGTGCGATCAGCGAGCCCGCGGGTCTCCTAGAAGCAGTAGCGTGATCGCGGGCAGGAAGGTCATGGGCTGCACTCTAACATGCGTGCATCAACGATGCAGCCCTTGTTCGTCGGGTTCGTCGGTCGACGTGGCGATCACGCTCACCGGCTTGCCCTTGAACTTGCGCCAGCCGTAGATCGCATAACCCGAGAGGCCGTAAGCACAGAAGATGGCAAACAGCACCCGCGGCGGGTCGAGGCTGACGAGCGCGATGGCGAGCGCGATCGCGACGATGACGACGAACGGCACCGTGCGCCGCGAACCCACCACCTTGAAGCTGTAAAACGGCGCGTTCGTGACCATCGACAGGCCGGCATAGAGCGTCACGCAGAAGGCTGTCACCGCCAGCGGCAGGTTCTTCGACACGTCCTTGAAGCCGGCGTCATCGACGACCCAGACCAGCCCGATCACCAGCGCCGCAGCGGCCGGGCTCGGCAAGCCTTGAAAAAAGCGCTTGTCGACGACACCAATGTTGACGTTGAAGCGTGCCAGGCGAAGCGCTGCCCCCGAGATGTAGACGAAGGCAGGGATCCAGCCCGCCTTGCCCAGGTCCTTCAGGGCCCAGATGTAGATGATCAATGCCGGGGCGGCCCCGAAACTGACCATGTCACACAGGCTGTCCATCTGCTCGCCGAATGCACTCTGCGAATTGGTCATGCGGGCGACCCGCCCGTCCAGGCTGTCGAGCACCGCGGCGCAAAAGACCGCCACGCACGACAACTCGAAACGGCCGTTGATCGCCATCACGATCGCATAGAAGCCCGAGAACAGCGCCGCGAGCGTGATCGCATTCGGCAACATGTAGAGGCCCTTGCGCCGCGGCCGCACGTCGGCGGCCGCGAGACCGGGCTCTTCGTCTGGCGACTTCAGGGCGTCATTCATCGGCGCGAGGATACGCCAGCCGGGCGCTGCATCAGTTCTTAGACTGATCGACCAGGCGGTTCTTCTTGATCCACGGCATCATCGCGCGCAGCTGCTCGCCCACCACCTCGATCGGGTGCTCGGCGGTGATGCGGCGGCGGCTCATCAGCGTGGGCGCGCCAGCACGGTTCTCAACGATGAAGCTCTTTGCGTATTCACCAGTCTGGATGTCCTTGAGCACCTGCTTCATCACCTTCTTGGTTTCGTCGGTGATGATGCGCGGGCCGGTCACGTACTCGCCGTACTCGGCGTTGTTCGAGATCGAATAGTTCATGTTGGCGATGCCGCCTTCATAGATCAGGTCGACGATCAGCTTGAGCTCGTGCAGGCACTCGAAGTAGGCCATCTCGGGGGCGTAGCCCGCTTCTGTGAGCGTCTCAAAACCGGCCTTGATCAGCTCGACCGCACCGCCGCACAACACGGCCTGCTCGCCGAACAGGTCGGTCTCGGTCTCTTCGCGGAAGTTGGTCTCGATCACGCCGGCCTTGCCGCCGCCGTTGGCTGCCGCGTAGCTCAGCGCCAGATCGCGCGCCTTGCCGGTCTTGTCGGCATGCACGGCGATCAGGTGCGGCACGCCGCCGCCCTGGGTGTAGGTCGAGCGCACGGTGTGGCCCGGGGCCTTGGGCGCGACCATCCACACGTCGAGGTCGGCGCGCGGCACGACCTGGCCATAGTGCACATTGAACCCGTGCGCGAACGCGAGCGAAGCGCCCTGTTTGATGTTCGGCTCCACGTCGTTCTTGTAGACGGCGGCGATCTGCTCGTCGGGCAACAACATCATCACGACGTCGGCCTGTTTCACGGCATCGGCCACGTCGGCCACCTTCAGGCCGGCCTTCTCGGCCTTGGCCCACGACGGCCCGCCCTTGCGCACACCGACCGTGACCTTCACGCCGCTGTCGTTCAGGTTCTGCGCGTGCGCGTGGCCCTGCGAACCGTAGCCGATGATGGTGACGTTCTTGCCCTTCACGAGGCTCAGGTCGGCGTCTTTGTCGTAATAAACCTTCATGTGTATCTCCTTGGGAAAATCGATTCGGTGGATGAATTGGATCAAGCGGTCGCCGCGGATCCGGCTTTGCCGGTCCGCCAGCGGCGCCCCCTTGAGGGGGAGCGCCTCCGGCGCTCCGGGGGTGAGTCAAACTCTCAGGATGCGCTCGCCGCGGCCGATTCCGCTGGTGCCGGTGCGCACGGTTTCAAGAATGGCGGCGCGGTCGATGGCTTCGAGGAAGGCATCAAGTTTGCCGGTGTCGCCGGTAAGTTCAATCGTGTAGCTCTTCTCGGTCACGTCGACGATGCGGCCGCGAAAGATGTCGGCCATGCGCTTCATCTCTTCGCGCTCCTTGCCAACCGCGCGCACCTTGATGAGCATCAGCTCGCGTTCGGTGAACGCACCTTCGGTCAGATCGACGATTTTCACGACCTCGATCAAGCGGTTCAGATGCTTGGTGATCTGCTCGATCACTTCGTCGGAACCGTTGGTCACGATGGTCATGCGCGAGAGCGATGCATCTTCGGTCGGCGCAACGGTCAGGCTTTCGATGTTGTAGCCGCGGGCCGAAAAAAGGGCAACCACGCGCGAGAGTGCGCCGGGCTCGTTTTCGAGCAGCAAGGCAATGATGTGTTTCATGGTGTCGTTGTGAGCGTGCTCTTCAGACCGCCGGCGGTAACCGGTCGGCCCTTGGCCACGCTGTTCAGAGTGAATGGAGAAGTGAATACGCCGAAGTGGTTCGGCACCTTGCACCGGAGCCCGGGCACGGCGCGGTAACGCCCTGCCCCGCACCGGTGTTCAGTGCCTCACAGGTCTTCGGACCCCAACAACATTTCCGAGATGCCCTTGCCCGCCTGCACCATCGGCCAGACGTTTTCGGTCGGGTCGGTGCGCACGTCGAGAAACACGGTGCGGTCTTTCAGGCGGATGGCTTCGCGCAGCGCCGGCTCCACGTCGGACGGCTTCTCGATCTTCAGGCCGACGTGACCATAGGCCTCGGCCAGTTTCACGAAGTCGGGCAGCGCGTCCATGTAGCTGTGCGAATAACGGCCACCGTAGTCGATCTGCTGCCACTGCCGCACCATGCCCAGGTAGCGGTTGTTGAGCGAGACCACCTTGACCGGCGTCTTGTATTGCAGGCAGGTCGACAGCTCCTGGATGCACATCTGGATCGAGCCTTCGCCGGTGA
>JBDTTU010000108.1:0-13710 GCA_039930465.1 Burkholderiales bacterium | reverse complement strand
CTGGTCGAGATCGCGCGCGGCACGCTCAGCCGCGTCACGCCCGACGGCCGCGTGCAGGTTGTGGCCGATCTCGGCGGCGGCCCGAACGGCGCGGCGATCGGGCCTGACGGCGCGGTCTACATCTGCAACAACGGCGGCTTTCGCTGGACGCGCGAGATCGACGGCACGCACCGGCCGATCGGCCAGGCCGAAGACTATTCGGGTGGTCGCATCGAGCGGGTCGACCTGGCCACCGGCCGCTTCGAGCGCCTGTACGAATCGGTTGAAGGCCTCGGCCTGCGCGGCCCGAACGACATCGTGTTCGACGCCCAGGGCGGCTTCTACTTCACCGACCTGGGCAAGGTGCGCGAGACCGAGATGGACCGCGGTGGCCTGTATTACGGCCAACCCGACGGCAGCGCCGTCAGCGTGATCGCGCGCCCGGTGCTCACGCCGAACGGCATCGCGCTCTCGCCCGACGGCAACACCCTCTACTACGCCGAAACCGAAGGCGCGCGGCTCTGGGCTTTCGACATCACCGCGCCCGGCCAGGTGCACAAGGACACCTGGCCTTCGCCGCACGGCGGGCGGCTGCTTGCCGCCTCACCCGGCAACCACTGGCAGCGTTTCGACTCGATGGCGGTCGACGCGCTCGGCAACCTGTGCGTGGCCACGCTGATGCACGGCGGCATCAGCATCGTCTCTCCCGACGGCAGCCTGACGAGCCACGTGCCGCTGCCCGACCGCTTCACCACCAACCTGTGCTTCGGCGGCAAAGACCGGCGCACCGCGTTCGTCACGCTGTCGGGCAGCGGCCGGCTGATCGCGATCGACGACTGGCCGGTGCCGGGCCTGAAACTGAATCACGAGGCTTGACATGATTTCATATTTCAATCAATATTGAAGTATGGAAGAACAGGACGTCATCAAAGCACTCGCTGCGCTTGCCCAGGAAAGCCGGTTGCGCGTGTTCCGCACGCTGGTGGTGGCCGGCCCGCTCGGCCTCACGCCGGGCGCGCTGAGCGAAGAGCTGGGCGTGGCCGCCACCACGCTGTCGTTCCATCTGAAAGAACTGATGAATGCCGGGCTCGTCTCACAACAGCGCGACGGCCGCAACCTGATCTACCGCGCCGCCTACGACCGCATGAATGCGGTGCTGGGCTACCTCACCGAGCACTGTTGCCAGGGCATTGACTGCCTGGTGCCGGCCCAGCGCGGTGTCTGTTCAAGCTGCTGAAACACCCCGGGAGTCTCACCATGAAACGCTTTCACCTGCACATGAACGTGGCCGACCTGGGCAGCAACATCGACTTTTATTCAAAGCTCTTCGCTGCCGCGCCCAGCCGCGTCGAAGCCGACTACGCGAAGTGGATGCTGCAAGACCCGCCCGTCAACTTCGCGATCTCGACACGGGGTGGCAATGTGGGTGTCGATCACCTTGGTTTCCAGACCGACGACCCGGCCGAACTCGTCGCGATGAAACAGAGCGCACAGGCCGCCGAGCTCGCGATGCGCGACGACGGAGAAGGCACCTGCTGTTATGCGCGCAGCGACAAACACTGGATCACCGACCCGCAGGGCGTGGCCTGGGAGCAGTTCCACACGCTGGCGAACATTCCGGTGTTCAGCGAACAGGCGGCTGCGTCGAGCAAAGCTTGCTGCGCCAAGCCAGCCCCCGGTGCAAAAACCTCTGCGGCGGGTGCTTGCTGCTGACACAGGTGTCGAAAGCACTGCCACGCCAACTGCTCGCCGAAGCGCTCGGCACGCTGCTCTTGGTCGCGGCCGTGATCGGCTCTGGCGTCATGGCCGAGCGCCTGTCGGGCGGGAACATGGCGCTGGCCCTGCTCGCGAACACGCTGGCCACGGTCGGCGCGCTGTATGTGTTGATCGAGGTCTTCGGCCCGGTCAGCGGCGCGCACTTCAACCCCGCCGTCAGTGCGATGATGGCTTGGCGCGGCAAGTTGCCCATGGCCGCGTTCGTTCCGTATGTCGCCTGTCAACTCGTCGGCGCGATAGTGGGCGCCTGGCTCGCGCACGCCATGTTCGACATGACGATCCTGCAGTTCTCCAGCAAGGTTCGCGGTGGCGCGGGGCAGTGGATCGCCGAAGCCGTGGCCACCGCCGGCCTGCTGCTGGTGATTCTTCGCGCGCCGCCCGGCAAGGCTTCGGCAATGGTCGCGGCCTACATCGGTGCAGCCTACTGGTTCACCGCATCGACCTCGTTCGCCAACCCGGCCGTGACCTTCGGCCGCATGTTCAGCGACAGCTTCGCCGGCATCGCAGCTTCCAGCGTCGCCGGCTTCGTGCTGGCGCAATGCGCCGGCGCGTTGATCGGCCTGGCGCTTCACCACGGACTCGGACATGACAGACCCGCACACTGAGATCACAGCCCCGTCGATCACGATCTATCACAACCCCGGTTGTGGCACCTCGCGCAACACACTCGCGCTGATCCGCAACAGCGGTGTCGAGCCGGTGATCGTGGAATACCTCGTCACACCACCCGGCCGCGCGAAGCTGGTCGAGTTGATCGCGGCGCTGAACCGGCCGGTGCGCGAGTTGTTGCGCACCAAGGGAACGCCTTTCGACGAACTCAAACTCGCTGACCCAGGCCTGGGCGACGACGAGTTGATTGACGCGATGGTCACACACCCGATCCTGATGAACCGACCCATCGTCGTCACGCCCTTGGGCGCGCGCTTGTGCCGGCCTTCCGAAGCGGTGCTCGAGATCCTGCCGTCACCGCAGCGCGGCGCCTTCACGAAAGAAGACGGCGAGCCGGTCGTCGATGCGAAAGGCCAGCGTGTTGCCCGCTGACACGAGCTTGCCGAACATCGACCCGGCGCTGTTCGAGCAACCGACCGGCGCACGCTTCGCCGCTGCCGGCACATCGACTCACCCGCCCCGGTTCCTGTTGCTCTACGGCTCGCTGCGTGAGCGCTCGTACAGCAAGCTGCTGACGCTCGAAGCCGCCCGCCTGCTCAGCACCATGGGCGGCGAGGTGCGGGTGTTCGACCCCACCGGCCTGCCCTTGCCCGATGCCGCGCCCGAAACCCACCCCAAGGTGCAAGAGTTGCGTGAAGCCGCGGCGTGGGCCGAAGGCATGGTCTGGACCTCGCCCGAACGCCACGGTGCGATGACCGGCATCATGAAAGCGCAGATCGACTGGATACCGCTCAGCATCGGCGCGGCGCGCCCGACACAGGGCAAGACGCTCGCAGTGATGGAGGTGTCGGGCGGCTCGCAGTCGTTCAACGCCGTCAACCAGTTGCGCGTGCTCGGCCGCTGGATGCGCATGCTCACGATTCCGAACCAGTCGTCGGTTGCCAAGGCTTTCCTCGAGTTCGACGAGGCCGGCCGCATGAAGCCCTCGGCCTACTACGAGCGCGTGGTCGACGTGATGGAAGAGCTGGTGAAGTTCACGCTGCTGACGCGCGACGTGGCGCCCTATTTGGTCGACCGCTACAGCGAGCGTCGGGAGAGCGCGGACAAACTGTCGAAGCGTGTGAACCAGCGCTCAATCTGAGCTCGCAGCACCCGATCGGAGAAACCGATTCCGAACATGCCTTCTGTGCGCTGCTGGAGCGCCTGAGACAACCTTGGAAGACAGGCGCGCCGCCCACCGTGGAAGAACGCCACTCGCTGCTCACCGCATTTGCTTCTGACCTGCGCGCGCTCGGGCCGGCCAACTTCATCTACGCCGACGGCGACGCCGTTTTTGCCCACGGCGACCGTCGCATGCAGCGCACAAGCAAACGCGCCGAGCCGCCCGGGTTGTGGACAAGACAGCGGCATTGCGCCCCTGCCGATCCTGCGCCCGACGACAACGGAGGCGTTTCGATTGCCCAGGAAGCGCAATCCGTGGTGTGGATCGCCAGCGTGCCACTCACCGACGAAATTTGGCGACCGCTGGCCGAAGGCGAAATCTTGGCTGTGCGCTCTGGTGAGCTGGTCGGCAGTTGAACGTTCGCTGAACAGCTCGTCAAACGACCTGTCTCCGGTACTGCTACGCTGTGCACCCATGTCCCGCTGCATCGCCTTCCTGCGCGCCGTCAACGTCGGTGGGCGCATCGTCAAGATGGACGCGCTCAAGGCGCAGTTCGAAGCGCTGGCGCTCACGAACGTGAGCACCTTCATCGCCAGCGGCAACGTGATCTTCGAAACGCGAGCGCGTGACATGGCGGCGCTGGAGCAGAAGATCGAGAAGCAGTTGTTCGGTGCCTTCGGCTTCGAGGTGCACAGCTTCGTTCGCAGCGTGGCTGAGGTGGCGCAAATCGCCGAGTGCCGGCCTTTTGATGAACACGAGATCGCGAAGGCGGCGTCGTTCGTGGTGGGCTTCGTGGCGCGGCCGCTCGATGCGGTGCAGCTGCAGACCGTGAAAGGTTTCAACACCGAGCTCGACGCCTTCCATGCGCAGGGGCGCGAGCTGTACTGGATGAGCCGCAACCGTCAAAGCGAGTCGAAGTTTTCAAACGCCGCGTTCGAGCGGGCGTTGGGGCTGCGCGCCACCTTCCGCAGCATCAAGACCGTGCAACGCCTCGCGGCCCTTCACGCGGCCTGATCGCGTCTGCGCTCAAGCGCCCTTCTCGGCGCGCGCTTCCTCTTGCAGCCGCAGCACGCGGCGCTGTACCTTGCCGGTCGTCGTCATCGGCAAGGCGTCGATGAACTCGATCTCTTTCGGGTACTCGTAGGGCGCGAGCTTGCCGCGCACGTGCGCTTGCAGCGAAGCGACCAGCGCCGCGTCGCCCGTGAAGCCGGCAGCCAGCACCACGAAGGCCTTCACCACGGCACCACGCTCGGCGTCGGGCTTGGGCACGACCGCCGCATTGGCCACCGCCGGGTGCTTGACGAGGCAGTTCTCGATCTCGCTCGGGCCGATGCGGTAACCCGCGGCCTTGAACACGTCGTCGCTGCGGCCGTGATACCAGAGGTAGCCGTCGGCATCCATCACCGCCATGTCGCCGGTGCGGCACCAGCTGTTCGACGGATCGCCGGTGAACTTGGCCGCGGTGGCCGCGTCGTTCTTCCAGTAACCGAGAAAGAACACCGGGTCGGGGTGGCCGTGCGGGTCGAGGCGGTGCAGCGCCACGTCGCCCGGCGTGCCACGCGCGCATTCGCCGCCGTTGTCATCGATCACCGCGACACGGTGGCCGGGATACGGCCGGCCCATGCTGCCGGGGCGCGCCGGCCAGCGCTGCGCGCTGTTGCCGACGATGTAGTTCATCTCGGTCTGGCCGAACATCTCGTTGACGACCACGCCGAGCTTGTCGCGGCAATACGCGAACACCGCGTCGCCCACCGCTTCGCCGGCGCTCATGATGGCGCGCAGCCGCAGGTCGTAGCGGGTGCGCGGCAACGGCACTGTCTTCATCATTGCCTTCAGCGCGGTCGGGAACAAAAAGGTGTGGGTCACGCGGTAGCGCTGCATCAGCTCGAAGGCGGTCTCGGCGAAGAAACGGCCCTGGTAAGCCACGATCTCGCAGCCGAAGTAGAGCGTGGGCAGCAATGCGTCCATCAGGCCGCCGGTCCAGGCCCAGTCGGCGGGCGACCAGAACACCGGCGCATCGTTGCTGAAGTGCGGGCCTTGTTTGTCGACGTGCGGAAACCAGTTCTGGCTGGCGACGAAGCCGCTCAGATTGCCGATCAATGCACGGTGCGGGATGAGCGCGCCCTTCGGCGGGCCGGTGGTGCCGCTGGTGTAGATCAGCACGGCGGCGTCGTCTGCGCACGTCTCGACCGGTGCGAAGCTGCTGGCTTCGCCTTCGATCGCTGCGTGCCAGTCGAGGTCGCCCTGCCCTTGCGCGCCACCGACCGCCAGCACGGTCTTCAACCCGGAGCAAAGCGGCCTGGCGGCCAGCAGGTTGTCGATGCCACTTTCGTCGGCAATCGCCAGGCGCGTGCCGCTGTCGTTCAGCCTGTACTCCAGCGCCTCGGGCCCGAACAGCATCGAGAGTGGCATGCCGACCGCGCCGAGCCGATACAGGGCAATGTGCGCCACCGCGGTCTCGAAACGCTGTGGCATCACGATCGCCACGCGGTCGCCCTGCGCCACGCCAAGCCGCCGCAGTGCGTGCGCGAGGCGGTTGGCGCTGTGGTGAAGGTCGGCGTAGCTGTGCTTCGAGGTGCTGCCGTTTTCGTGCTCGTAGCGAACGGCGATGGCCCGCGGTGTGTCACGGGCCCAGCGCGCACAGCAGACCTCGGCGATGTTGAACTGCTCGGGCACGTGCCAGCGAAAGCCGGCATGCAGGGCAGCGTAGTCGTCGGGTGCGCCGCTCAACACGTCATTCGGCCCGAGCCATTGCCCGCAACGCGTCGCCGGTGGTGCGGCAGATGCGCCACTCGGGCATCACGGTCGCGCCCATCTTCTCGTACACCGCGATCGCGTTCGCGTTCCAGTCGAGCACGCTCCACTCGAAGCGGCCGCAGTCGCGCTCGACCGCCAGCGCTGCGAGCCGCTTGAGCAGCGCCTTGCCGATGCCGTGGCCGCGGTGCTCGAGCTTCACGTACAGGTCTTCGAGGTAGAGCCCGGGCTGCGCAAGGAAGGTGGAGAAGTTGGTGAAGTACAAAGCGAAGGCGACAACTTCGCCAGCCCGCTCTGCCACCATCGCTTCTGCCGCGGGCTTCTCGCCGAACAACTGCGGCCGCAGCTTCTCGGGCGTGACCTGCACCAGATGGCTGAGCTGCTCGAACTCCGCCAGATCGCGGATCAGTTGCACGATGGCGCCCACGTCGCCGAGTTCGGCGGCGCGCAGCGTGAAGGTCGGGGCGGCGGGGTTCATGCGCAGATTCTCGCACCGGGCTGTGGTGTCGCCGCGTCGACAGCCACCGCCGCGGCCACCGCGTACAGTGCGCCGCATGAGTCTCGACACCTACACCGTTCGCCGCCCCGGCCGCAGTCGTTTCATCGACGTGCGCGGCCTGCGTTACCACCTGCTCGAATGGGGCGATACGTCGCTTGCCAGCAATGATCTCCCGCCGCTGGTGATGCTGCACGGCTGGATGGACGTGGCCGCGTCGTTCCAGTTCGTCGTCGATGCGCTGGCCGAAGACCGCCATGTGATAGCCCTCGACTGGCGCGGTTTCGGCCTGACTGAAAGCCCCGGTGCCGACACCTACTGGATACCCGACTACCTGGGCGACCTCGACGCGGCGCTCGACCAGCTCGTGTTCGACGACGGCGCCGCCAAGCGCAAGATCGACCTGCTCGGCCACAGCATGGGCGGCAACGTGGTGATGTTGTACTCCGGCGTGCGGCCCGAGCGCATCCGCCGGCTGGTCAACCTCGAAGGGTTCGGCATGCCACGCACCAGGCCGACGCAAGCGCCGAAGCGGCTGCTGCAATGGCTCGACGAGCTGAAAAGCCCGGCGCTGATGCGCGACTACGCCAGCGTGGAAGAGGTGGCCGAGCGCTTGCGCAAGACCAACCCTCTGCTCTCGCCGCAGCGTGCCGCCTGGCTCGCGCCGCACTGGTCTCGCCAGCGTGCTGGCAGCGGCGGCGAGGCGGGCCGCTGGGAAATTCTCGGTGACCCGGCCCACAAGCGAATCAACCCGCACCTGTATCAGCGCGACGAAGTGCTCGAATGCTGGAAGCTGATCACCGCACCATTGATGTGGGTCGAAGGCGACCAGACCGACGTGGCCAAGTGGTGGGGCACGCGCTTCACGAAGGAAGAATTCCACGAGCGCCTGAGCGTGGTGGCGAACGTGGAAAAGCATGTGCTGGGGCCGGCCGGCCACATGCTGCACCACGACCAACCCGAAGAACTGGCGCGCCGCCTGGAAGCCTTTCTGTCCGGCCCATGAGCCCTGACTACGGTGGGTATGGGCAGCGTGCGAAAATCGCGCCCTTCAAACACGCCAGACTCACTGAAAGCACCCCATGGACGTCGAACACATCAATGCCATCGGCTACTCGCTCGCCGACCTGACCCGGCGCACCCAAGAACTCCGGGGGTATCTTTGACTACGATCGCAAATCTCTGCGACTGAACGAAGTCAACGCCGCTCTCGAGAACCCGAAAGTCTGGGACGAACCGAAACGCGCGCAGGAACTGGGGCGCGAGAAGCGCACGCTTGAAAACGTGGTCGAAACCGTCGACCACCTCACCAGCAACCTGGCCGACAACACCGAGCTCTACGACATGGCCAAGGCCGAAGGCGACGTCGACAGCCTCGGAGCCATCGAAGCCGATGCGGCCAAGCTGAATGAAACAGTCGAACAGCTCGAATTCCGCCGCATGTTCAACAAGCCGGAAGACCCGCTGAACTGCTTCATCGACATCCAGGCTGGCGCCGGCGGCACCGAAGCCTGCGACTGGGCCAGCATGCTGCTGCGCCAGTACCTGAAGTACGCCGAGCGCAAGGGCTTCAAGACGACGATGGAAGACGAGACCGCGGGCGACATCGCCGGCATCAAGAGCGCCACCATCAAGGTCGAGGGCGACTACGCGTTCGGCTTGCTGCGCACCGAAACCGGCGTGCACCGGCTGGTGCGCAAGAGCCCGTTCGATTCGGCCGGTGGGCGCCACACCAGCTTCGCCAGCCTGTTCGTTTACCCCGAAGTCGACGACACGGTCGAGATCGAGATCAACCCGTCGGACGTGCGCACCGACACCTTCCGCGCCAGCGGCGCCGGTGGCCAGCACATCAACAAGACCGACTCGGCGGTGCGGCTCACGCACATCCCGACCGGCATCGTCGTGCAATGCCAGGACGGCCGCAGCCAGCACAGCAACCGCGACGTGGCCTGGAAGCGGCTGCGCTCGCGGCTCTACGACCACGAGATGCGCAAGCGTTTGGAAGAGCAGCAGAAGCTCGAAGACACAAAGACCGACGTGGGTTGGGGCCACCAGATTCGGTCCTACGTGCTCGACCAGAGCCGCATCAAGGATCTGCGCACCAACGTTGAAATGAGCAACACGCAGAAGGTGCTCGACGGCGACCTCGACGTGTTCATCGAAGCCAGCCTGAAGCAGGGCATCTAGATGAAGGTCGAAGCCCTCCTGTTCGACCTCGACGGCACGCTGATCGACAGCATGCCGCATCACCATACGGCGTGGGTCGAATGGCACGCGCGGCGTGGCCTGAAGATCGACGCCGACAGCTTCTTCGTGTCGACCGCCGGGCGCTCGAACGACGAGATATTCAAAGACATGCTGCCGGGCACGAGCCCCGCTGAGATCGCGGTGCTCGTCGATGAAAAGGAAACGCTCTACCGCGAGTTCGCCACACCTTCGCTGGCCTTGATCGCAGGCGCGAAAGACTTCGTGCAACGCGCAAAGGCGGCGGGCATGCGGCTCGCGGTGTGCACCGCCTCCACGCCGCAGAACATGGCGCTCGCGTTCCAGCGCTTCGGCATCGACGGCTGGGTCGAAACGGTGGTGAGCCCGGCCGACGGGCTCAGGGGCAAGCCGCACCCCGACATCTTTCTCGAAGCCGCGCAGCGACTCGGCATCGCGCCGCAACATTGCGTGGTCTATGAAGACGCCCCGCTCGGCGTGGAAGGCGCGCGCCGCGCCGGCATGCAAGCCGTGGCGCTGACCACCACCTTGCCGGCAAGCGCTTTCGCAGAATTCGACAACCTGCTCGCCATCGCCGCCGATTTCACGGGGCTCGTCCTGCCCGCCTGAGTGACAACCCAAGAGAGCAAGAGAGCACACACCATGATGCGTGAAGGCACCTCCCCGCTGATCCGCCGCGCCGACTACACGGCACCGGCCTATTGGATCAAGTCGGTCGACCTGAGCTTCGACCTGGACCCGGCCAAGACCATGGTCATCAGCCGCATGCAGGTCGTGCGCAATGCTGGGGTCGAGCCGCAGCCGCTGCGCCTGCACGGCGAAGAACTGAACCTGACGCGCGTGCAGGCCAACGGCGCTTCGGTGTCATTCCGCCACGAAGACGGTTTGCTCGTGATCGACAACCTGCCCGAGGGCGAGTTCACGCTCGAGATCCGCAACACCTGCGCGCCCGACAAAAACACGCAACTCTCGGGGCTGTACACCTCGGGCGGCGGGTTCTTCACGCAGTGCGAGGCCGAAGGCTTTCGCCGCATCACCTATTTTCTCGACCGGCCCGACGTGATGGCGGTCTACACGGTCACTCTGCGTGCGAACAAGAGCGCCTATCCGGTGTTGCTGAGCAACGGCAATCTGATCGAACAAGGCGAGCTCGACGGCGGTCGCCACTTCGCCCAATGGCACGACCCGTTCCCGAAACCGAGCTACCTGTTCGCGCTTGTGGCCGCCGACCTGGTGGCGCGCCAGCAGAACATCCGCACCCGCGCCGGCAAAGACCATCTGCTGCAGGTCTACGTGCGCCGCGGCGACCTCGACAAGACCGAACACGCGATGAACTCGCTGATCGCCTCGGTGGTGTGGGACGAAGCGCGCTTCAAGCTGCCGCTCGACCTTGAACGTTTCATGATCGTCGCCGTTGAAGACTTCAACATGGGCGCGATGGAGAACAAGGGCCTGAACATCTTCAACACGAAGTACGTTCTGGCCTCGCCCGCGACCGCCACCGACACCGACTACGCCGGCATCGAGTCGGTCGTCGGCCACGAGTACTTTCACAACTGGACCGGCAACCGGATCACCTGCCGCGACTGGTTCCAGCTGAGCCTGAAAGAGGGCCTGACGGTCTTTCGCGACCAGGAATTCAGCATGGACATGGCCGGCAGCGAAAGCAGCCGTGCCGTCAAGCGCATCGAAGACGTGCGGCGCCTGCGTGAAGCGCAGTTCCCCGAAGACGCCGGGCCGATGGCACACCCGGTGCGGCCCGACAGTTATGTGGAGATCAACAACTTCTACACCGCCACCGTCTACGAAAAGGGTGCTGAAGTCGTGCGCATGATGCACACGCTGGTCGGCCGCGAAGGCTTCGCGCGTGGTTTGACGCTCTACTTCGAGCGCTTCGACGGCCAGGCCGTGACCTGCGACGACTTCGCACAAGCCATCGCCGATGCCAACCCGAACAGCGAACTCGCGCGCACGCTGCCGCAGTTCAAGCTCTGGTATTCGCAGGCCGGCACGCCGCGCCTCACGGCGCGCGGCCGCTACGACGCGCCTTCGCGCACCTACACACTGGGGATCGAGCAGGCGAATACGGCGGGCGCGGGCAACAACGAACCCAACGTGATCCCGCTCATGCTGGGCCTCGTCGGCCGCGATGGCCGTGCGCTCGCGTTGCAGCTCGAAGACGAAGCCGCCACCGGCGCCACTGAGCGCCTGCTCGTGCTGCAGGACAAGCGCAGTTTCTTCACTTTCGTCAACCTCGACGTGGAGCCCGTGCCTTCGCTGTTGCGCGGCTTTTCGGCGCCTGTCACGATGGTCGATGGCCTGACCGACGCCGACCTGGTCGTTCTGCTGCAGCACGACAGCGACCCATTCAACCGCTGCGATGCCGGCCAGCGCCTGGCGCTGAACCGCATTCTGACGAGCGTTCGCGCAGACGATGCACATACGCCGCTGGTGCTCGACAACGCTTTCATCGAAGCGATGCGCTCGGTGCTGCGCCACCCCGCCCTCGATGCCGCGTTCAAGAACGAAGTGCTGTCGCTGCCGAGCGAGTCTTACGTGGCCGAACAGCTCGCAGTCGTCGACCCGCAATGCATCCACACCGTGCGCAACGCCATGCTCACGCAGCTGTCCAGCGCGTTGCATGCCGACTGGGAATGGGCATTTGATGCACACCAGGTGGCGGGTGCGTATTCGCCCGACCCGGTGTCGGCCGGCAAACGTGCGCTGGCCAACCGCGCGCTCATGATGCTGTGCCTGGGCTCGGCGGCGAGCGGCGACACCGTGTGGCCAGGCCGCGCGCTGCAGCGTTTTAAGGACGCCGGCAACATAACCGACCGCCTCGGCGCGCTCCGGGCGCTTGTGAATTCGCATTCCGCGCTGGCCGAACCGGCGCTGGAGAAGTTTCACGCGATGTTCCGGGGCGAAGCGCTGGTGATCGACGCCTGGTTCGCGCTGCAGGCCGGCGCCCCCGAAGTCGACGGCCACGTGTTTGCACGCGCAAAACAATTGCTCAAGCACCCCGATTTCTCGATCCGCAATCCGAACCGGGCACGCAGCCTGATCGGCACGCTGTGCGCCGGCAACCCGTCGGCGTTTCACCGCGCCGACGCGGCAGGTTATGTGTTCTGGGCCGACCGCGTGATCGAGCTCGACTCCGCCAACCCGCAGCTCGCGTCGCGTATGGCACGTTACGCCGATCGTTGGAGCCAGCTCGCCGAGCC
Organism: Burkholderiales bacterium; assembly: GCA_039930465.1. Taxonomy (GTDB): domain Bacteria; phylum Pseudomonadota; class Gammaproteobacteria; order Burkholderiales; family Burkholderiaceae_C; genus LMDS01. Next base: position 1,490 of record JBDTTU010000108.1, on the reverse strand, counting down.
TTACCGCACGGCGGCACGCGAGGCGATCGCGCGCGTTGCGGCAAAACCGGGCTTGTCGTCTGGCGTGAACGAGATCGTCACGCACGCGCTGCAGGCCTGACCACACCGGGAGAAAAAAATGGCAAAGAAGATCAACGCGTTCTACGCTCAGTCGGGCGGCGTCACCGCCGTGATCAACGCCTCGGCTGCCGGCGTGATCGAAACCGCGCGCAAGCACAAAGACAAGATCGGCAAGGTCTACGCGGGGCGCAACGGCATCATCGGCGCGCTCACCGAAGATCTGATCGATACCGGCAAGGAATCGGCCTCGGCAATTGCGGCACTGCGCTACACGCCTTCGGGTGCATTCGGCTCGTGCCGCTTCAAGCTCAAGTCGCTCGAAGCCAACCGGCGCGAATACGAGCGCTTGATCGCCGTCTTCAAGGCCCACGACATCGGCTACTTCTTCTACAACGGCGGCGGCGATTCAGCCGACACCTGCTTCAAGGTGAGCCAGCTCTCTGAGCAGATGGGCTACCCACTGCAGGCGATCCACGTGCCCAAGACGATCGACAACGATCTGCCGATCACCGACTGCTGCCCCGGCTTCGGCTCGGTCGCGAAGTACGTGGCCGTGTCCACGCTCGAAGCCTCGTTCGACGTGCGCTCGATGGCGCGCACCTCGACCAAGGTGTTCGTGATGGAAGTGATGGGGCGGCATGCCGGCTGGATCGCCGCCGCTGGCGCGCTCGCCTCCGACCACGGCATCCCGGTCGTGGTGCTGTTCCCCGAGATCGAATTCAACGAGAAGAAGTTTCTGGCGCGGGTCGATTCGCTCGTGAAGAAACACGGCTATTGCACGGTCGTGGTTTCCGAAGGTTGCCACCACCCCGACGGGACCTTCCTCGCCGAGCAGGGCGCACGCGACGCTTTCGGCCACGCCCAGCTCGGCGGCGCCGCGCCGGTCGTGGCGAACATGGTCAAGAACGCGCTCGGCCACAAGTTCCACTGGGCCGTGGCCGACTACCTGCAGCGTGCCGCGCGCCACATCGCCTCGAAGACCGACGTGAAACAGGCCTACGAACTGGGCCAAAAGGCCGTGGAACTGGCCCTGAAGGGCCACAACGCGGTGATGCCCACGGTAGAGCGCATCAGCGACGTGCCGTACAAGTACCGCATCGGGGTGGCGCCACTCGCCAAAGTGGCGAACGTAGAGAAATTCATGCCGCGCGACTTCATCACGAAAGACGGTTTTGGCATCACGGAGAAGTGCAAGCGTTACCTCACGCCGCTGATCCAGGGCGAAGACCACCCCAGGTACAAAAACGGCCTGCCGGTCTACGTGACGCTGAAGAATCTGTCGGTCGCGCAGAAGCTGCCGAAGTTCAAACTCTGAGGGGTTGGCGGCAGCAGCTAGAATGCGCGTTTTGCTGAATTCGCCTTGGTGGGTTCAGCTGACGCCGGTGTAGCTCAGTTGGTAGAGCAGCGCATTCGTAATGCGAAGGTCGGGA
>JBDTTU010000107.1:0-14068 GCA_039930465.1 Burkholderiales bacterium | reverse complement strand
TCACAGTCGACCACCAGCGCAGGATCGGCAACTTCTGCCGCCCACGCTCCTAGCGGCTGTCCGAAAAAACCGACACCACGCACGATTTGGCGGTGCTACCTTTGCACCGCCATGAAAAAACTCTGGGACATCTCCCCGCCCATCGCCGCTGAATCGCCGCTCTTCCCCGGCGACACCGCCTACTCGCAGCAGTGGACGGCGCAGATCGGCCCCGGCTGCCCGGTCAACATCAGCGCCATCACGATGTCGCCGCACATCGGCGCGCATGCCGATGCGCCGCTGCATTACGGGCCGGGCGCGCCGGCGATCGGTGAGGTCGACCTCACGCCCTACCTCGGGCCGTGCCGCGTGATGCATGCGCTCGGCTGCGGCGCGCTGATCACGCCAGATCACCTCCGCGCTTTTGTCAGTGCCGACATGCCCCCGCGCGTGCTCGTGCGCACCTGCGTGAAAGCACCGACGGCGTGGTCGCCAGAGTTTTGCGCCTTCGCGCCCGAGACCATCACCTGGCTCGCGTCTCTCGGTGTCGCGCTCGTCGGCATCGACAGCCAGTCGGTCGACCCGGCCGACAGCAAGACGCTGGACAGCCACCAGCTGCTGCTCAAGCACAACGTACGCGTGCTCGAGAACCTCGTGCTCGACCTGGTCGCCGCCGGTGACTATGAGCTCATCGCCCTGCCCCTGAAACTGACGACCGCCGACGCCTCTCCGGTGCGCGCGGTCTTGCGAGAACTGTGATGACAACGACCCGCCAGACTTGCCTCGACCTCGACACCCGCGACCCGCTCGCCGCACTGCGAGACGAATTCCAGCTGCCCGAAGGCGTGATCTACCTCGACGGCAATTCGCTCGGTGTGTTGCCGCGAGCCACGCCGGCGCGCATCGCCAAGGTGGTGCAGGAAGAATGGGGCCGCGACCTGATCCGCAGCTGGAACACGGCCGGCTGGGTCGACCTGTCGCAGCGCATCGGCAACAAGATCGCGTGGCTGGTGGGTGCCGGAGAGAACGAGCTGATCGTCGGCGACTCGACCTCGGTGAACCTCTACAAGGCACTGTGCGCCGCGGTCGAACTCGTAACGGCCGATGCGCCGCAGCGCAAGTTCATCGTCTCGGAGCGCAGCAACTTCCCGACCGATCTCTACATCGCCGAAAGCGTGGCACGCACCCACGGCTTTGAGCTCAAGCTGATCGAGGCCGACGACCTGGCAGCGCACCTGAACGATCAGCTTGCCGTATTGATGCTCACGCACGTCAACTACCGCACCGGGCGCATGCACAACATGGCGCAGGTCACACAAGACGCACACGCTGCTGGCGCGCTGGTGCTCTGGGACCTCGCTCACTCGGCCGGCGCGGTGCCGGTCGATCTGAAGACGGCCGATGCCGACTTCGCCGTGGGCTGCGGCTACAAGTACCTGAACGGCGGCCCCGGCGCACCGGCCTTCGTGTGGGCCCACCCGTGCCATACCGCGCGCATGGACCGCGACCAGTTGCGCCAGCCTTTGTCGGGCTGGTTCGGCCACGCGGCGCCGTTCGAGTTCACACCCGACTACCGGCCTGCGCTGGGCATCCAGCGCTTTGCCTGCGGCACGCCGCCGGTGCTGTCGATGAGTGCGCTTGACTGCGGCGTCGATGTGTTCCTGAAAGCCGAAGCGCTCGGCGGCATGGCGGCGCTGCGCCGTAAGTCGATCGCGCTCACCACCTTGTTCACCGAGCTGGTCGAAATGCGCTGCGCCGACCACGGCCTCACGCTCGTCACGCCACGCGAGCCGGCGCAGCGCGGCAGCCAGGTGAGCTTCGCGCACGAGCAGGGTTACGCGATCATGCAGGCGCTCATCGCACGCGGCGTGATCGGCGACTTCCGTGCCGGTGACGCTGGCGCGGCGCCCGAGTCTTCGCACCTGCTGCGCTTCGGCTTCACGCCGCTGTACACCTGCTTCGCCGAAGTGTGGGATGCGGTCGAACACCTGCGCGAGGTTCTGGCCAGCGGCGAATGGCGCGAAGCACGCTTCAACCAGCGCGCTGCCGTCACCTGAGGCCTGCCATGACAACGCCCAGCCCCACCGAAAAAATCGTCACCGAAGAAGGCGCGCAGCTCGACTTCTCGAAGGACATGAGCTACAGCGACTACCTGCACCTCGAGCCCATTCTCAGCGCGCAGCACCCGCTGTCGCCAGCGCACGACGAGATGCTCTTCATCGTGCAGCACCAGACCAGCGAACTCTGGATGAAGCTGCTGCTGCACGAGCTCGGCGCGGCCGTGCAGTGCGTGGCGCACGACGAACTCGGCAGCGCATTCAAGATGCTCGCGCGCGTCAGCAAGATCATGGAACAGCTCGTGCACGCCTGGGACGTGCTCGCCACGATGACACCGCCCGAGTACTCGGCGATCCGCCCGTATCTTTCGAACAGCAGCGGCTTCCAGAGCTGGCAGTACCGCTGCATCGAGTTCACGCTCGGCAACAAGAACGCGGCGATGCTGAAGCCGCACGCGCACCGGCCGGACATACTCGCACGTGTCGAGGCGGCATGGCGCGCGCCCTCGTTGTACGACGAATCTTTGCGCCTGCTCGCGCGCCGTGGTCTCGCCGTGCCGGCGTCGGCACTGGAACGCGACTGGACCCAGGCCCACGAAGCGAACGACGCCGTCGAACAAGCCTGGCTCGTTGTCTACCGCGATCCAAAAGCGTATTGGGACCTGTACCAGCTCGGCGAAGAACTCACCGACCTGGAAGACACCTTCCGCCTCTGGCGCTTCCGCCACGTGACCACGGTCGAGCGGGTGATCGGCTTCAAGCGTGGCACCGGCGGCACCTCGGGCGTGGGTTACCTGCGCAAGATGCTCGACGTGGTGCTGTTCCCCGAGATCTGGAAGCTGCGCACCGACCTCTGATCGCTGGTGTGCCGGCTCAGCCGACGCTCGGCGGCCAGACGAACGTGGTCACCGTGTGGCCGCTGTCGGTCACGTGCACCTGGCGCTCGTTCAGCGCGTGGCCCTTCAGGCTGGCTTCGACGCGGTACTCGCCCGCGGGCAGGCGCACCAGCATGAACGGCCCTTCGGCCACCTGGTCGAACACCTGCTGCCCATGCGCGTCACGGATCGTCACCCGCGCCTCGGCGGTGTAGACATCGCGCGCACCCTGGCGCTCGAAGAGCTGAATCGCGAGTGGGAAGCGCTTGAAAGCCCCCTCGAAGCGGTGCGCCTCGCCCTCGCCAACGCCACCACTCACGAACGACGCGACGCCGGCCGTGCGCTCTGGCGGAAGGTGTGTGGTCGCAGCCGCCGCGCCCAGCGACAGCGCGGCGCCCAATACCGCGGCGAACGAAACGCCGGTTCTCTGAAGAAAGGTATTCATCATCGACTCCTGTTTGACAGTGTTTGACAGCGGCGATGCAGCACCCTCGGCACGAGGCGCGCCGCGACCGCCTCGCACCCTGGCCAGCAGCGCATCGGCGCCACCGGCCACGGCATCCATCAACCCAGATTCACCGGAACGAAAATCTTCTCGCCGTCGCGCTGCACCAGCAGTGCCACGCTCTTCGGCTTGCCCTGCATCACGGCCTTGACCTGCTCGATCGACTGCACCGTCTTGCCGTTGATCGCGAGCAACACGTCGCCCTCTTCGATGCCGGCCTTTGCCGCCGGACCAGCCACGCCTTCTACGACCAGCCCCTGTTCGATCTGCGACTGCCTGCGCTCTTCGCGCGTCAGTGCGCGCAGCGACAGGCCGAGTTGCCCCTGTGGCACTGTGCCATCGGCCGTGGCGACCTGCGTCGCATCGGCGTCGGCCGCGCGCAGCTTGGCTTCGACTTCGCGCGGCGCTTTGTCGCGCCACACCGTCAGCTTGACCTTCTCGCCTGGGGCCGACAGGCCGATCAGGCTCGACAGCGCACCCGAACGCACCACCGGCTCGCCATTCACTTCGGTCACCACGTCGCCCGCCTTCAGGCCGGCCGCGGCCGCGGCGCTGTCGGGCGACACGTTGGAGATCAGCGCTCCGTCGGGCTTCTTCAAGCCGAACGATTCGGCCAGGGCCTGGTTCAGGTCTTGCACCGTCACGCCCAGGCGGGCGTGGCTGGCCTTGCCGGTCGCGACGATCTGGTCTTTGACCTTCAGCGCCACGTTGATCGGAATCGAAAAACTCAGGCCCTGGAAACCGCCGCTCTGCGAATAGATCTGCGCGTTGATGCCGACCACCGCACCGCTGCCGTCGAACAGCGGGCCACCGGAATTGCCCGGGTTCACGGCCGCATCGGTCTGAATGAAGGGCACCACCGCATCACCGGGCAGCGAGCGGCCCTTGGCGCTGACGATGCCTTGCGTGGCGGTCTGCTCCAGCCCGTACGGCGCGCCGATCGCGAGCACCGGGTCGCCCACTTCGAGCTGGCGCGCATCGCCCAGCCGCACCACCGGCAGGCCAGTTGCGCTGATGCGCAGCACGGCGATGTCGGTGGTCGGGTCAGAGCCCAGCACCTTGGCCGAATACTCGCGCCGGTCGCTGAGTTTCACGGTCACTTCCTTGGCGTCGCGCACCACGTGTGCGTTGGTCAGGATGAGGCCGTCGCTGCTGATGATGAAGCCCGAGCCCAGGCCTTTGAACGGAATCTGCCCACCCTGCTGGCCGCGCCCCTCGAAGCCAGGCATGCCACGGAAGAACTTGAAGAACGGGTCGTTCTCCATGCCCTGCGGCAGACCCTGCTCTTCGGCCGAAGCCTTGTGCATGCCGGCCACGGTGACACCCACCACGGCCGGGCCAGCCTGCTTGACGATGGCGCGGTAGTTCGGCACGCCTTGTGCGCTCAACATCGGCACCGGTGCGGGCGCGGCGGCATCCGGGGCAGTCGCTTTTTCCGACGTTGCGGTTTGCACCGCCGGGGTCGTAGCGTGGCCTTTCAACCAGGAAGGCATTTCGATGGCACCGGCGGTCGCCACCGTCAGGGCACCGACCGCCAGCAAGGCGGCATTGAGGGGTTTGAGCTTCATGGCAACTCCTTCGTCTTAAGACAAAGCGGGTGAATCCCGCATGCGACAGAAGATAGGGGCCGCCGATTAGGGCTCGGTTAGCGCCCGGTTAGGCGAACGTTAAGGCGCGGCACCAAAGCGCACCGTGACGCGCAGGCCGCCGAGCGGTGACGTGGCCAGCGCCACCTGCGCGCCGTGCTGTTCGGCCACGCCGCGCACGATCGCCAGACCTAGGCCCGAACCGGGCTCGTCGCTGTTGGCGCGGCGGTAGAAACGGTCGAACACACGCTGGTGGTCTTCGGCCGGAATGCCGGGGCCGTTGTCGTCCACCTGCAGCGTCGGCATGCCGGCGTCGGCCGACACACGCAGTTCGACGCGCGCGCCCGACGGCGAGTAACGCAGCGCGTTGTCGGCCAGATTGCGCACCAGCGCGGTCAGGGCCGCGGCGTCGCCGTGCACGGGCACCGGCACGTCGGCGAACAAGGCGAGCGTGGAACCGCGCGCGTTCGCCAGGGGCAGCGTGAGCGCGACCGCCTGGCGCACCAGTTCACTCAGGTCGACCCGCGCCGCCCCGGGCGCTGGTGCCCCGGGCTCGCTGCGTGCCAGCGTCAACAGTTGTTCAACCAGCCGCGCGGCGCGTGTGATGCCTTCACCGAGCGCTTCGATGGCGAGCGCCCGTGTGCTGTCGTCGGGCGCGCGTTGCAACAACTGCAGTTGCAGCTTCAATGCCGTCAGCGGCGAACGCAGTTCGTGCGCCGCGTCGGCCACAAAAGCGCGCTGCGTGTTCAGCGACGCACCCAGCCGCTGCAGCAGCGCGTTCAGCGCCTGCACCAGCGGCGCCACTTCGTCGGGCAGGCCTTCGCCGGGCAGCGGCTGCAGCGAGTGTTCGTCGCGCTCGCGCACACCGGCCGCGACCCGACGCAGCGGCGCCAGCGTGAGCGCGGCCAGCCACCAGATCAGCAGCGCCAGCAGCGGCGCGATGAAGAGCAAGGGCGCCACACTGCGCAGCGCCGCATCGGCAGCGAGCCGCTGGCGAATCTGGCGCGGCTGCGCCACCTGGATCACCCGCGTCGGCGTGGCCACGCCGAAGGTGCGCCAGGTCTTGCCTTGCACGTTGATGTCGGCCAGGCCCAGCAAGGCGCGTTCGGGCAAGGTGCTGTGATCGCGCGAGGCGTAGATGCCGCGGCCATCGACCGTCCAGATCTGCACCACGAAGTCGAGCTGCTCGTCGTTGAGTGCATTGGCCTGGCCGGGCGCGATCTCGCCCTGGTCGCGCAGCGACAAGGCCATCTGGCGCAGCTGGTAGTCGAACAACGCTTCGGTCTCGGCCAGCACGCTGCGGTAGGTGAACCAGCCCATCACGAGCGCCGCCGCGGCCAGCATCGCCAGCAGCGAGAGCAACAAGCGCACGCGGATCGAATTCATGGCGCCGCCACGGCGCTTCGCTCATGCCCCCCGAGGGGGCGCCGCCCGGCTTGGGGCGGCCCGGCGCTCGGGCGAGGCGTCATGCGACGCCCCCCGGTTTGCTGCCGACGAAATAGCCGACGCCGCGCACGTTCTGGATAAAGTCGGCACCGAGCTTGCGGCGCAACTGGTGGATGTAGACCGAGACCGCGTTGCTCTCGATCTCTTCGCCCCAGCCATAGAGCCGGTCTTCGAGCTGCGCGCGCGAGAGCAGCGCACCGGGGCGCTGCATCAACGCTTCGAGCACGGCGAACTCGCGTGCCGAAAGCGGCACGGCCACACCGGCCTGCGTGACCTGCTTGGTGGCCGGGTCGAGCGTCACGCCACCGAACGACAACGCCGTCTCGGCCCGGCCTGCGCCGCGGCGCAGCACGGCGCGGATGCGCGCGCCGAGTTCGTCGAGCTCGAACGGCTTGACGAGGTAGTCGTCGGCCCCGGCGTCCAGGCCCGTCACCTTGTCGCCGGGGCCGTCGCGCGCGGTCAGCACGATGAAAGGCGTGGCGTCTTGGCGCGCACGCGCCGCACGCAACACGCTCAGGCCACCGGCCGGGTCGGCCAGCGCGCCGGCCGCGCCACTCGCCGGCAGGCCGAGGTCGAGCAGCACCAGATCGAAACGCTCACTCGCCAAGGTGGCATCGGCGGCCGCAGCGTCGCGCACCCAGTCGACCGCATGGCCCTCAAGCCGCAGCGCTGCGCGCAGGCTTTCGCCGATCATGCGGTCGTCTTCCACCAGCAGCAGGCGCATCAGGGGTTCGCGGGTTGGTTCATCGGGTCGATGCGAAAAGCATACCTTGTGATGCAAATGCGCCGTGGCCGCGGGGCGGGTGCGCGGTATCGTGCGGCTTGATTGCCACGCCGCACCCGCCGATGCCCAACAACCTGCGCCACACCCTGCTGTCTTTCCGCGACCTGCTCGTCACCTTCGGGCCGTTCATCGTGCTTGCCGTCGCACTGCTCGGCCTGGCCTACTGGATGCTCGACCCGAACCCGCCCAAGAAGGTGGTGCTGGCGACCGGTGCCGACCAGGGCGCCTACGCCGAGCTCGGCAAACGTTATGTGCAGGCGCTCAAGCCCTACGGCATCACCGTCGAACTGCGCGCGACCCAAGGCGCGGCCGAAAACCTGCAATTGCTGCGCGACCCGGCCTCGGGGGTCGACATCGCTTTCGTGCAGGGTGGCGCCGACGACCGCACGGCGCGCGAGGAAGAGGAAGACACGAGCCTCGTCGCGCTCGGCAGCCTGTTCTACGAGCCGGTCTGGCTGTTCTACCGCAGCGACGCGGCACAGCGCCTGTTGAAGGCGCCGACGCTCAGCTCGCTGTCGCAACTGCCCGGCTGGCGCCTGAACATCGGCGCCGAAGGCAGTGGCGTGCCGAACCTGATGCAAAAGCTGATTGCGGCCAACAACATCGAGCCATCGACGCTCACGCTGCAGCGCCAGCCGCAAACCCCCGCCGTGGTGGCACTGCTCGCAGGCGAAACCGATGCACTCGTGTTCGCTTCGGCACCGGAATCGCTGATGGTGCAGATGCTGCTGCAAACGCCCGGCATCGCGCTCTACAACTTTGCGCAGGCCGACGCCTATTCGCGCCGCTTCGCCTTCCTGACACCGGTGACGCTGCCGCGCGGCGTGGTCGACCTGGCGCGCGACCTGCCGCCGCAAGACGTGCGGCTGATCGCGCCCACCGCGACGCTGCTGGCGCGCAAGGAAACGCACCCGGCGCTGATCCAGCTCTTCGTGCAGGCGGCACAGCAGATCCACGGTGCTGCCGGCTGGTTCCAACGCAAGGGCGAGTTGCCGGTCGCGGCTGGCACCGAAGAGCCGCTCGCCAAGGAAGCGCAGCGCTATTACGCCACCGGCGCACCGGTGTTGCAGCGTTACCTGCCGTTCTGGCTCGCCAACCTGATCGACCGCATGTGGCCGGTGCTGGTGACCATCGTCGCCGCGTTGATCCCGCTGTCGCGCATGCTGCCGCCGCTGTACCAGTTCCGCATCCGCAAGCGCATCTTCCGCTGGTACGCGCAGCTGCGTGACGTCGAAGACGCGATCGACAAGCGGCCTGCGACCGAACTGCTGCACGAGCTGGGTGTGATCGAAGAACGCGTCGGCAACGTCAGCGTGCCGCTGAGTTACGCCGACGAGCTGTATTCGCTGCGCAGCAACATCCAGATGGTGCGGCGGCGCTTGGGTGGCGCCGATGGGGTGGCCGCTACACTGCCCTCGCCGCCCGCCACCCCACCTTGATGACCCCTGAACAGCTCGCCCGCCTGCAGATCGACGCTTTGCTCGTCGCCGCCGGCTGGGCCGTTCAGGACTACGGCAGCTACAACCCCGGCGCGGCGCGTGGCATTGCGCTGCGCGAAGTGCCGCTCACCAGCGGCCGCTGCGACTACCTGCTGATAGTCGACCGGCAACCGCTCGGCGTCATCGAAGACAGCGCCAACCTCGCCCGCGCCCAGCGGCTGCGCCAGTCGATCCTGCAAGCGGCGTTCGCACCACCCACGTCGCATTGACGCCTTGCCGCGTGGTCGAATCGTTCTCTAAACGGCTACACTTGAAGCAATTTTGAGAACGACATGAAATCCCTCGCTCACCATCTGCTCGGGCAGACCCGCAGCGCGGTGCTCGGCACGCTGCTGCTCCGGCCCGAGGCGTCGCTGCATGTGCGTGAACTCGCCCGCATCACGGGCAGCTCACCCGGCTCGCTGCACCGCGAACTCGCCGCCCTGACCGAACTCGGCTTGTTGAAACGTGAAGAAATCGGGCGCCAGGTGCACTACCGTGCCGACCGCGATTCGCCGGTCTACGCCGAGCTGGCCGGGCTGCTGCGCAAGACCGCCGGGCTGGCCGATGTGTTGCGTGCCGCGTTGGCGCCGCTGGCCGCCTCGATCACCTTGGCCTTCGTGTACGGTTCAATGGCCGCGGGCACAGCACGCTCGGGCAGCGACGTCGATGTGATGGTGCTCGGCGACGCGGCCTTCGCGGCCCTCGTGACCGCGCTGGCGCCGACGCAAGACATGCTGGCGCGCGAGGTGAACGTCACGCCGATGCGGCCCAAAGAGTTCGCGGCCAAGCTGCGCGCGGGCGACGGCTTCGCGCTGACCGTGATGAAGCGCGAGAAAATCTGGCTGATCGGAAACGACGATGACCTTGCAGAACTTGTTGAAGATCGGGCGGCTGAAGGAACACGCGCCCACGCCGGCCGAGGTACAACGGCTGCTCGCCGCAGCCGAGCGAAACCTCGCTGACTCGCGCGTCACGGCCGTGAGCGACGAGAACCGCTTCGACGCGGCCTACAAGGCAATCATGCAATGCGCGTTGGCGGCGATGATGGCCGGCGGCTACCGGCCGTCGACCAGCGAGGCCGGCCACCACCAGACACTGATCCAGAGCCTGCCGCTGACACTGGGCGTGCCGAACGCCACCTGGGTGGTGCTGGATGCGCTGCGCCGCAAGCGCAATACCGCAGACTACTCGGGCGAACCGGTGCAGCCCGACATGGTGGCCGAGGCCAGCGCGCAGGCGGTCGCACTGTTGAAAACCTTGAGGGCGTGGCTGAAAGCACAGCACCCCGACCTGTTGAAGAAGCCGTGAACCCAAGATGAACGCATCCACCCTCGTCCAGAAACTCTGGAACTACTGCAACAACCTGCGCGTACACCGTTCGATCAGAAGGCGATCATCGAAGCGAAGTACAGCTGGCCGAAGCTGCTCGAACTCGATGCCGACGAGCTCGAAGTGCACTACCGCCACACGCTCGAAACGCTGGGCAAGGCCGACGGCGTGATCGGCATGATCTTCCGCAAGGCCCAGAACAAGATCCAGGACCCGGCCAAGCTCAAACGTTTGGCGATTATCCCGTACTTGACGGAGCTAAAAAGGCGGCGCAAAGTCCATACCGACAGGCCGGTTCTCTAGACCTTTGGTTCTTCATCCCAGTCATTGCCCTCGCCCTTCTTGCGTGGGCGGTCGTAGTTGTACCTGTCACCGACAGCGTAGACGAGGTTGTCATCCGTCCCCTGAAGACTCGGGATATAGGTTCTGACCCAACCGGAGCGATGGCGACATCGAAACACGTCGATGTAGTCGACGTGGCCGAACACCCACAGCTTTTTTCCGCTATCCCGGATAGTTCGTTCGTCAGTCCCGTGAAGTGGGAAAGGCAGCGAGGCGGTGTAGAACTCATCCGGAACAAGAAAGGCCGAGGCAATGTCCGAACTCACTGGCCCCTTGTACGGAAATTCGATGCTCAGAGATTCGCCATGGGGCAAGAGAGCCGCGCCGAATCGCACATTCGTAACAGTCGCTGGGGTCTTGCCCCAGTTCTTGATTTTCAGTTCGACCGTGCCAATCGAACTTTGCAGGACTACGCCAGGCCGTTCGTAAGAGAGTTTCACGTAGGCTCTTTCAGCGGAGGCGAGAGAAGCAAGTGCCGTCACAGCAGTGTCGCCGGCTTTCTTTGCTTCGATCCAAAGGCCACGCGTGGAGCAGTAGAGGAGTGTGGTGAAGACTGCGATAACAATAGTCGCAGCGCCCGTCGCGATGATGGAAACAATCTCAAGAGTCCGATCCTCTTTCGGAGCCTCGCGTACTTCCTCGGGCTTCTGCTCTGTATGTTGATGTGTGGGCTTGGGATCAACTACTTTGACAACAAGCGGAAGCTTTTCGGTGCCGCGCTGATCGCTTTCGGTGCCCTGTGTGGATTTGGCGGGCTGGGCCTGTTTCTGTCCACTCTTTGGCGAGCCAGCTGGGCGTGGGTGATCTGATGATGCACCAGTCAAAAGTACCAACCCGCACAACACCAAAGCGGCGCGCATCAGCATGCCCGAATTGCAGCGCCGAAGATGTCCGGGTTCTTCCGGTTGTTGTAGCGAAACTCGAACTCATTCACGTAGAGCTGCAAATACTTCTTGGAGACTTTGTGGAACGTGCCAACGATGCCGCGCTTGACGATGCTCCAGAAGCCTTCGATAGTGTTTGTGTGGATCGCGCCATGCACATACTGCCCGTGGCTGTGATTGACGATGCCATGCGGATATTGGCGAGCCAGTCGAGCATAGCCACCGTACTCGTCGGTCGAGACAAGGCTGACCCGAGTGGACACTGCCATCTGCATGAAGGCTTCAAGCGTCTCCATGCGCGCGTTCTCGATCACTCTGGCGATGACGTTCCCCTTTCGCTTCACAGCGCCGACAACGATAGCCTTGCCATGCGGGCCGCGATGCCCCATGCCGCCCTTGCCACCGGGGCCGCGGTGCTTGTTGTGCGCCTTGCCGCCGACTAACGTCTCGTCGACTTCGACGTAACCGACGAGTTGCTTGAACTCTTGATCGCCCAAAGCGGTACGAATCTTTGTGCACATCATGTGTGCGGTCTTGTACGAACCGAAGCCCATCACGCGGCAGACCTGAAGGGCGCTGATGCCCTTCTTGCTGGTGAGCATCATGTGCATGACACGGAACCACTCGCGCAGAGGCTTGTTGGTGTTCTCGAAGATCGTGCCGACCAGCACGGAGAAGCGATAGGAGTTGCCGGCCGCGCAAAGCGAGCATTCCCACTTGTACGGCATCGTCGCCAACTCGTTGACTTCATCGTTGCCGCAGCGCGGGCAGCAAATCTCGCCTTCGGGCCAGCGATTGACCGTCAGGTACTGCTTGCACGCGTCTTCGTCAGGAAACTGCGCCTCGAACTGAGCGATGGTCATGTGGTGGACTTGCAGCGGGTTTTTCGAGGTCTTCATAGCTCACTCCTGGAGGCGTGAATGAACTGTAGTCACTTCCGATAGCTCCGTCAAGTACGGGATAATTGCCAAACGTTTGATCGTCGACCTGATCGACAAGGAGCAGTGGTCGAAGCTCGACACCGACGTGAAGGGCGGCGCGGGCCAGTACTTCACGCCGCGCGCGCTGATCCAGGGCATCGTCGAGGTGATGAACCTGCAGCCGGGCGAAACCATCTGCGACCCGGCCTGCGGCACCGCCGGCTTTTTGCTCGCAGCGCACACCGAGCTGCGCAAGCGCAAGCTGAGCAAGGCGCAAATGACGCACCTGAACACCAAGGCGCTGCTCGGTGTGGAGCTGGTCGACAGCGTGGCGCGGCTGGCCTGCATGAACCTGGTGCTGCACGGCGTGGGCGCCGACGACACACGCATCGTGCCGGTCGAGGTGCGCGACGCGCTCTCGGGCAAACACGGCGAGTACGACGTGATCCTGGCGAACCCGCCGTTCGGCAAGAAGAGCAGCGTGACGATCACGTCCGACGAAGGTGATGTGTCGCGCGAGACCTTGACGATCCACCGTGAAGACTTCTGGGCCACCACCTCGAACAAGCAGCTCAACTTCGTGCAGCACATCTTCAGCAGCCTGAAGATGCACGGCCGCGCGGCGGTGGTGCTGCCCGACAACGTGTTGTTCGAAGGTGGTGCGGGCGAAACGGTGCGGCGCGAGCTGCTCAAACAAGGCGACCTGCACACGGTGCTGAGGCTGCCCACGGGCCTGTTCTACGCCCAGGGCGTGAAGGCCAATGTGCTGTTCTTCGATCGCAAGCCGCCTCGCCCTGACGGCCAGCCCAACACACAGCGCGTGTGGTTCTACGACCTGCGCACCAACCAGCACTTCACGCTGAAGACGCGGCCGCTGCAGCACGCCTACCTCGACGAATTCGTGCGGCTGTATCGCGCCGAGAACCGGCTGACCCGAGAGGCCACGTTCAGCGAGGCGAAACCGCAAGGCCGGTGGCGCAGCTATGCGGCCGAAGAATTGCTCGCGCGCGACAAGGCCAGCCTCGATCTGTTCTGGCTCAAGGACGACAGCCTGTCGGACAGCGACAACCTGCCGGCGCCCGAAGTGATCGCGGCCGAGATCATCGAAGACCTGCAGGCAGCGCTGGATCAGCTCAAGGAACTCGAGGCCGACCTGCCTCGTTAGTCACCCTTGTTGTCGCGGCCGCGCCCCTCCGGCGGGCCGCCGCGGCCGCGGTTTTGCTGTGCCTCGCCACGACCGCCTTGGTCTGGCTCGCGCCCCTGCTGCCCGCGTGGAGGCTCTGGTCGTCGGGCGCGTTCGGGCTGCGGCCGATCGGGCGCCTGTGCGCGCTCCTGCGGCGCGCGTGGCGGCGCCTGCACCGGTTGCTCGCGATTGCGCTCCGGCCGCCCTTGCGGACGTTCGGGCTGCCCCTGCGGTCGGGGTGGCTGCCCCTGTGATCGCGGTGGCTGCACCTGAGGCCGCGGCTGACCCTGCTCGCCCGGCTGCGGGCGCTGTGTGCTGACCGGTGGCGGCGGCACTGGCCGGCGCGGCGCAGGCCCGTCGCGCGCATCCGGGCGCGCGCCGCCGCGCGGCGGCGTGCGGGTCACCGGCACGGCCGGCCGCTGGAATTGCTGCCGCGACACCGTCTCACGCGGCTGATAGCGGTAGTGCTCAGCACGCACGGCTCGCTGCTGCGCCGGCGCGCGTGGGTAGCGGTCGCCCGCGTAGTTGCGCTGATAGCCCGGCAGCGGCGCCGGGGACGGTGCCGCGCGGCGGTCCCAGCGATCCCAGCCGCGGTTCCGGTCCGACCAGTCGCGTCCCCAGTGATCGCCCCAGCGCGGCGGCGCGTCGGGGCCCCAGCCGCCGAAATACGCCGGCGGCTGGCGGTAGTAACGAACCG
>JBDTTU010000106.1:0-14089 GCA_039930465.1 Burkholderiales bacterium | reverse complement strand
AGCGAGCCGAAGATGTACCAGAAGTTGAAGTTCTTCGGCGCGTAGTACTCGCCCACGTGTTCGTTGTAGAGCTTGGACAGCGGGAACCGGTTGTCGACCCAGTTCAGCAACTTCTGCGGCGCCGTGGCGTTGGCGGGCGCTTCCTTGTAAACAGCCATGTTTCTCTTACTCCGGAGATGCCTACTTGATGCCTGAGGTGGGCGGTGCTCAGGCCTTCTTGTCTTCGCCGATGATCAACCGCGTGTCCGACAAATACATGTGCGGCGGCACCGGAAGGTTGTCGGGCGACGGCTTGTTCTTGTAGACGCGGCCGGCCATGTCGAACGTGGAGCCGTGGCATGGGCACAAAAAGCCGCCGGCCCAGTCGTCGGGCAACGAAGGCTGAGGGCCGGGCACGAATTTGTCCGAGGGCGAGCAGCCGAGGTGCGGGCAGATGCCGACGACGACGAGGATTTCGGGCTTGATCGACCGGTCTTCGTTGCGCGCATAAACCGGCGTCGTCTCGTCGGGATTGCGCAGCGACTTCGGGTCGGCGAGCAGTGCGTCGACCTTGGGCAGCTCGGCGAGCTGTTCGGGCGTGCGCTTCACGATCCAGACCGGTTTGCCACGCCATTCGACCGTCATCTTCTCGCCGGGCTTGAGTGCGCTGATGTCGACCTCGACGGCGGCGCCGGCAGCACGCGCGCGCTCCGACGGCTGAAAACTGCTGACAAAGGGAACGGCGGCAAAGCCCGCTCCGGTGACACCGGCGCAGCTGGAAGCGATGATCCAGGTGCGTTTTCCGCTGTCGATTGGCTGGTCACTCATGAGCATCCTCAAATCAAACTTCAGGTCAGGGTCAACCCGGCATTCTAGCGGACGTGTCAAGGGTCTCGACATCACAGCGAAGCGCTACCGGTCGTGAATTGCAGACGTGCGAACCAGCACCGAAGCGACACGGCACCACAACACCACGCACGGCGGCACGGGCAGCCCAGCGCGGGCTTGCTTTACGCATCGACTCGGCAATACTGCCGCACCGAGGCCGCACAGCCGCGGCCTCGTCAAGAAGAACCATCTAAGGAGTGCACCTCATGAGTTTTGCGTCAGAGTTCAAGGAATTTGCGATGAAGGGCAATGTCGTCGACCTCGCGGTCGGCGTCATCATCGGCGCGGCTTTTGGCAAGATCGTCGATTCCATCGTGAAAGACCTGATCATGCCGGTCGTCGGCAAAATCTTCGGTGGCCTCGATTTCTCCAGCTTTTACATCATGCTGTCGAACCCGCCGGCCGACTACAAGGGCGCGATGACCTACGACGCGCTCACGAAGGCCGGCGTGCCGCTCTTCGCCTACGGCAACTTCATCACCGTGGCCATCAACTTCATCATCCTGGCGTTCATCATCTTCATGATGGTCAAGCAGATCAACCGTCTGAAAAAGGACGCACCGCCGGCCCCCCCGGCCGCGCCTCCAGAAGACGTGGTGCTGCTGCGCGAGATTCGTGACGCGCTGAAATCACGATAAATCGGTGGCCCCGAAGCACGGCGCGCAGCAGCCACTCGCGCACTGTGTGCTGAAATGCCGGGCAAACGGCCCCGTCGGGTCGTAGACACTGCGCGCGCGCGCCGGGAGTTGGCGTTACGCTCAGCGTCATTCCGCCGGCCCGCGCCGTGCGCTGTCATGTCCTGCTTGAGATGGCCCTGAACGACCCCCGAATGCAAGCCGCCCTGGAGGCGGCCATGAATCAGATCAAGGCGACCATCACGTCGGTGGTTGATCGGGCGTCGGGCGCGTTGGGCGTGCAGGCGGTGTCGGCGAGCCGCGCTGCCGAGCGCGAGGCGCTGACCGCCGCGCAGTTCGATCTGCGCCGCAACATCGGCATCTTCCACCGCGTGGTGGGCGACGTGCTGCGCGAGAAGGTCGACCACCAGCTCGCACCACGCGAAGCCGGCCGGCGCACGCTGGCCGCCACCGACTGGCACTCGCTCAGCCTGGTCGACGACAACGAAGTCGAAGAGCGCATGAACGCCGACCGCATCGCACAGATGATTGGCCATGCCTGCGAAATCGAGCTGCGCGAACTGGCGGCCTACATGGGTTCACTCACCCAGACCGGGCGCGCCGACCTGGAAAGCAACCCGTTGCGCGCCGAAACACTTGGCGCCGCGATCTACCGCGCCGTTGAAGCCGCTTCCGGCGCACCCGAATCACGCAAGGTCCTGGCGCGCGAACTCGGTCAGGCCGTGGCCAAGGCCATGCCGGAGTGTTATGCGCAGATCCTGGCCAACCTGCAGGAACGTGGTGTGCAGCCCGTGGCGCTGACCGGCCGCACCGTCGAAGGCCCGGGAAACCGCCTCTCGGGCGCCCACTCGGGCTACGCCTCGCTGAACCCGACCCGCAGCCAGAGCGGTGACTTCGACACCCGCTCGGGCACCGATTTCGATTCCGGCGCGGGCCGCTTCACGCGCCCGGCGCCGCCGGCGCCCATGCCCCCTTCACCAGGCGCCACAGCACGGCGCAGCGCAGCGCAGCCGTCGGCCCGGCCGACGGCGCACGCCGACCTTGCTTCGTCGCAGGCTGACGTTCAACTGATGGCCTTGCTGCGCCGACTCACCTCGCTGGCCAGCCGCCCCGGCGAGCTCGACGCGCCCGCCTCGCGGTATTCGGGCCGCTCGAGCTACGCACCGATCAGCGGCTCCGGCGGGCATTCATCGGGGCCATCGAGCGGCAGCGGCGGCGGCATCGGGCGCGCCACACAAGTCGACCCGGGCACCGCGCTGTCACCCTCCGACCCGGCCTACGACGAAGGTCTCGCCGGCATGATGGCGGTGAACCTGATCCGGGCTCACCGCGAAGAACTGGTGCAGGCCTCGACGGGCAAGCTCGACCACATGGTGATCGACGTCGTCGGCAGCCTGTTCGACCAGATCTTGTCCGACACCCGCGTGCCGCCGCAGATGGCACGCCAGATCGCACGCCTGCAGCTGCCGGTTCTGCGCGTGGCGCTGAACGACTCGAGCTTCTTCTCGTCGCGGCGCCACCCGGTGCGGCGCTTCGTCAACCGGATCGCGTCGCTCGCCTGTGCCTTCGACGACTTCGACACCGGCCCGGGCAAGCTGTTTCTCGCGCGTGTCAGCGGACTGGTGCAAGAGATCGTCGACGGCGACTTCGACCAGATCACGATCTACACCGCCAAGCTCGCGTCGCTCGAAGCCTTCATCGCCGAAGAAACGCATGGCGAAGTCCAGCAGACCGGTACCGCCGGCACGCTGGCAACGAAAGAGTCGGAACTGCGCCTGCAGCAGCGTTACATGCTGCAGTTGCAGGCCGCGCTCGTGCCCCTGTCGATGCCGGCCTACCTGCGCGACTTTCTGGCTCAGGTCTGGAGCCAGGCGCTGGTGCTGGCCAACGCCCGCGGCGGGCCTGAATCAGACCGAGCCGCGCGCTTTCGCCGCGTCGGCCGTGATGTGGTCATGAGTGTGCAGCCCAAAGGCGCACCGACGCTGCGCAAGAAGTTTCTGATGCAGCTTCCGCCGCTGATGAAAGACCTGAACGAGGGCATGCAACTGGTCGGTTGGCCCGAATCGGCGCAGCGCGAGTTCTTCGGCCAGTTGCTGCCGGCGCACGCCGAGTCGCTGAAAGGCCAGTCGCTCTCAGAGCTCGACTACAACATGATGAGCAAGCAGCTCGAGGTCGTGTTCAACACGCCCGTGCCACGCGCCGAAATGCTCTCGGCGAGCGACCCGGTGCCGGAAGTCGAAGCCGCCGTCATCGCCCAGCAGTTCACCCCGGAAGAAGCAAAGCAGGTCGGGCTCGTGCAAGAGAGCTCCGTCGACTGGTCGGGCACGGTGGACATCGACCTCGGTCTCGAAACCGAAGCGCAAGCCGAGGCCGAGGCGCAAGCCCAGGTTGTTCCGTCGTCGTCGATGCTCGGCTTGGGCCTCGATCTCGACTTGTCCAGCAGCGAGCCGGCCGAGCCCACGCGCGGGCCGCAGCTGATGGACCACATCAACCTCGGTTTCGCCTACCAGATGCACCTGAAAGACGAGTGGCAGAAGGTGCGCCTGGCCCATGTCAGCGCGGGCCGCAGCTTCTTCGTGTTCACGCGCGGATCGAAGCACCAGGAAACGATCTCGATGACTTCGCGCATGTTGGCGCGCATGTGCGAGACCGGCCGCCTGCGCGCGGTCGAGAGCAGCTACCTGATGGAGCGCGCGACCCACCGCGCCCGCAAGCAGCTCGCCGCGCTGAAAGCCACGAGCCGCATGTAGGGCCGCGAAGGTGGCTTCAGGCCGCCGAGAGCTGGCGCGCCATGCGCAGCGCCGCCAGCAGGCTGGCCGGGTCGGCCCGGCCGGTTCCGGCAATGTCGAACGCCGTGCCATGGTCGGGGCTGGTGCGCACGAACGGCAGGCCGAGCGTGACGTTCACACCGTGTTCGACACCGAGGTACTTCACCGGTATCAGCCCGTGGTCGTGCGTCATCGCGACCACGATGTCGAACTCGCCCGGATGGCCCGCTGCATTGCGAGCGCGCATGAACACCGTGTCGGGCGCGAACGGGCCGGAGGCGGCGATGCCTTCGGCACGTGCCGCCGCGATGGCCGGGCCGATGATCGTCATCTCTTCGTCACCAAACAGGCCGCCCTCGCCGGCATGCGGGTTCAGACCCGCCACCGCGATGCGCGGCCGGGCCTGGCCCCAGCGCGCGGCGCTCGCGTGCGCGATGCGCAAGGTTTGCAGAACCGCATCGAAGGTCACCGCGTCGAGGGCCCGGCGCAGCGACATGTGGATCGTGACGAGCACCGTGCGAAGCTCGTCGTTGGCCAGCATCATGCGCACCGGTGCGGGCTCGGCGCCGTTGGCGGCAAGCGCCTGCAGCATCTCGGTGTGGCCGGGGTACTTCACCCCCGCCGCGGCCAGCGCTTCCTTGTGGATCGGCGCGGTGACGATGGCACGCACCTCGCCGGCCATGGCGAGGCGCACAGCGTGCGTGATGCAGGCCGCCGCGGCCGCACCGGCCCGGGCGTCGACCTGCCCGAGCGGCGCGTCGGTCAGGTCGGCGGCAACACCTTCGGCCTGCACGACCGGAATGCAGTTCGGCGGAACGCTGGCCACATCGGCCGGCGCTTCGATGCGCGCGACGGCGAGCAGCCCACCGGTGAGCTGCGCCGCTCGGCGCATCACCGCCACGTCGCCCACCACGAAGCAGCCTGCGGCCGCATCACCCCGAAACAGCCGGGCGATGATCTCCGGCCCGATGCCGCAGGCGTCGCCCAGGGTCAGGGCCAGCGGAAGTGTCGAAGCGGTCGTCATGGCCCTATTGTCGCCAGCCGCGGGCCGCGGTGTGGAGCCGATCGACGGGTCGCGCCGGATGTGACGGGCAGCCGATAATCAGAACTTCTTTCGTCGAGGCTTCATGCGCAAAACCTGGTTGATCTTTTCGCAGGCCGTCACGGTGGCCGTGGCCGTGCTGTTCGTCGTCGCCACGCTGAAGCCTGAATGGGTGCAGCGCCGGGCCGGCGTCGTGACACCCAACATCGTGTCGCTGCCGGCCACCCAAGCTTTGCCGGTTGCACTGCCGAGCGGCGGTGCGGCCATCAGCTACAGCGCCGCGGCCAAGCGCGCTTCGCCCGCCGTGGTCAGCATCACGGCCAGCAAGGCGCCCACGCGCAACCCACGCAGCGACGACCCGTTCTTCCAGTTTTTCTTCGGTGACCGTTCGCGCCAGTCGCAGCAGGAGGCGCAGGTCGGCCTGGGGTCGGGCGTGATCGTCTCCAGCGAGGGTTACCTGATCACGAACAACCACGTCATCGAAGGCGCCGATGACATCGAAGTGATGCTCACCGACGGCCGCCAGGCCCGCGCGAAGATCGTCGGCACCGACCCGGAATCTGACGTGGCGGTGCTCAAGATCGAACTCGACCGCTTGCCGGCCATCGCCTTCGGCGATGCCGACCAGCTTCAGGTGGGCGACGTGGTGTTGGCCATCGGCAACCCGTTCGGCGTCGGCCAGACCGTGACTTCGGGCATCGTCAGTGCGCTCGGGCGCAACCAGCTCGGCATCAACACCTTCGAGAACTTCATCCAGACCGACGCCGCCATCAACCCCGGCAATTCCGGCGGCGCGCTGGTCGACGCTGCCGGCAACCTGCTCGGCATCAACACCGCGATCTACTCGCGCACCGGCGGCAGCCTGGGCATCGGTTTCGCGATTCCGGTGAGCACTGCGCGCCAGGTGCTCGAAGGCCTGATCACCGATGGCCGCGTCACGCGCGGCTGGATCGGTGTGGAGCCACGCGACCTCACGCCCGAGATCGCGCAGACGCTGAACCTGCCCATCAAACAAGGTGTGCTCATCACCGGCGTGGTGCAAAGCGGCCCGGCGGCGGCCGGCGGCTTGAGGCCTGGCGACGTGGTCGTGAAGATTGCCGGCAAGCCGGTGCTGAACACCCCGCAGCTGCTGAACGCAGTGGCGGCGCTCAAGCCGAAAGACGTTGCGGCGATCGGCGTGCAGCGCGGTGAAACGGCGCTGGAAGTCAAGGTGACGGTCGTTCAGCGCCCGCCGCGGGCCGCGCCGCAACGCTGAACCGAAAGCTCAGCCCACGGGCGGCTCTTCGGCCGGAGCCTGGGTGTGCTTGATGAACCCCTTGGCGGCCCAGATGCCCACTTCGTACAGCAGCACCATCGGGATCGCCAGCGCAAGCTGCGAGACCACGTCAGGCGGCGTCAGCACCGCCGCGATGATGAACGCAAGCACGATGAAATAGCTGCGAAAGGCCTTCAGCTTGTCGATGCTCACGAAGCCCATGCGGGCCAGCACCACCACCACCACCGGCACCTCGAAAGAGGCGCCGAAAGCGATGAACATGGTCAGCACGAAGCTCAGGTAGGCCTCGATGTCTGGTGCCGCTGTGATGCTCTTCGGCGCGAAACTCTGAATGAACTTGAACACCTGGCCGAACACGAAGAAATAGCAGAAGGCCACGCCCAGGAAAAACAGCAGCGTGCTGGAAACGACCAGCGGCAGCACGAGCTTCTTTTCGTGCGTGTACAAACCCGGCGCCACGAAGGCCCAGGTCTGGTAAAGCACCACCGGCAGCGCCATCAGGAACGCGGCCATCAGCGTGATCTTGATCGGCACCATGAACGGCGAGATCACGCTGGTGGCGATCAGCGTCGAGCCTTTGGGCAGGTGCGCCACCAGCGGAGCGGCGAGCAGGTCGTACAGGCCAGCCGGTCCGGGCCAGAGCGCGAGCACGGCGAAACATACGCCGACCGCGATTGCAGCGCGCACCAGGCGGTCGCGCAGTTCCACCAGATGCGAGACAAAAGGCTGCTCGGTGCCCGCCATCTCGTCAGGCTTTCCGTCGTTGCTGCTCATGGAATCAGCTCAGGGGACGAGGGCGGAAGCGCGCCACCCGCGCCGCACCCGACTGGGCGTGGCCACGAACCCCGGCGCGCTGCTTGTACCACTGCGGCGTAGCGCCGCGCTTCAGGCGCCAGTTCTTCTTCGGGTGTTTGTATTCCGGCGGCGCCGGCGACCAGCCTTCGCGCTGGCCGCTGTTGGGCGGCAGCATCGTGTCGGGTGCTGTCCACGCGTTTTCCAGGCTGCTCGTGGTCTGGTGAATCTCGTTCGAGACGGTCTGCTCGACATTGCGCGCCGCGTCTTCGAACTCGGTCTTCATCTTCTTCAGCTCTTCGAGTTCGATCGAGCGACTGACCTCGGCTTTCACGTCGGCCACATAACGCTGCGCCTTGCCAACGAAGTGGCCGACCGTGCGCGCCACGCGCGGCAGCTTTTCCGGCCCGATGACGATGAGCGCCACCGCGCCGATCAGCGCAATCTTGTCGAAGCCGAAGTCAATCACGCGGAAAGATTCACGACTTGGTCTTGGCTTCCACGTCGACGGTGTTGGCGTCGTTGGCCTTGTTCGCACCGACCTGCTGCGGCGGGACGCTGGCCGAGGCGTCAGTGGCCGAGGCACCACCGTCTTTCACGCCTTCCTTGAAGCCCTTGACGGCGCCGCCCAGGTCGGAACCGATGTTCTTCAGCTTTTTGGTGCCGAACACGAGCACCACGATCAGCAACACGATCAACCAATGCCAGACGCTGAATGAGCCCATGATATTTCTCCAAACAACAATGATCGAATTCTAGGCGAGCGCCTGAATCACCCTTTTAGCCACGGCCTGGGCCCGCCCATGACGTGCATGTGGACATGCTGAACTTCCTGGCGGCCGTCTTCGCCGGTGTTGATCAGGGTTCGGAAGCCCTTGGTCACGCCCAGCTCGCGCATCAGCTTCGGCGCGAGCGACAGCATGCGGCCGAGCAGCGGCGCGTGTTTTTCTTCGAGTTCGTACATCGTGGCAACGTGCTCTTTCGGGATCACCAGCACGTGCACCGGCGCCCAGGGCGCGATGTCGTGGAACACCAGCAGTTCGTCGTCTTCGAAGACCTTCTTTGCCGGGATCTGGCCGGCCACGATCTTGCAGAAGATGCAGTGGGGGTCGTGGTTCATCAGGCTCATGCCGGCATCGCCTTGCCGTCGCTCAGCGCCAGCCAGCCGCGCACCACACGGTACAGGAACCACAGCGAGATCAGACCCCAAGCGATCCAGCCGGGGGCGATCAGCAGCAGCCACAACCAGCTGGTCACGAGGTACAAGCCACCCGCCCACAGCACGCTGCGAATGCGCCAATTGAAATGCGATTCCTGCCACGTGCCTTGCGCGTCGCCGCGTTTGACCATGTCGAGAATGAAAGCCACGACCAGCAGGAACACGCTCGGCTGAAACGCCGGCACCACCGCGCCCACGGCCACGATGGCGTGCAGTGCGTAGCTGATATGCCCGACCGTGCGCAGCGAGTTCTCGCGCTCCTTGTCTTGCGCCGGCGTCACGTTCTCGATGATCTGATCGTTCATGAACTTTCCTTGTCACGAAGCACCGCCTTGCGCAGTGCGAACTCTTCCAGCCCCGACTGCCCTTCGCGGCGCTCGAGCTCGGCCAGCACATCGGCTGGCTTCAGGCCGTAGGCGTCGAGCGCCAGCATCGTGTGAAACCACAGGTCGGCGACTTCACCGACGATTTTGTCGGCCACGCCGTCCTTGCAGGCCATCACCACCTCGGTGGCTTCTTCGCCAATCTTCTTCAGGATCGCGTCGGGCCCTTTCTGAAACAAGCGCGCGACGTAGCTCTTGTCGGGGTCTCCTGCCTTGCGGGATGCGATCACCGCCGCGAGCCGTGCCAGCGTGTCGTTGCTTGTGGGTGTCGCCGTCATTTGTAGATCTGCTCCGGGTCTTTCAAGACCGCATCCACGGTTTTCCACTCGCCGTCTTTCAGCATCTGAAAGAAACAAGCGTGGCGTCCCGTGTGGCAGGCAATGCCGGGCACATGTCCGAGCTGTTCGACCTTCAAAAGCACCACGTCGTTGTCGCAGTCCAGGCGCAGTTCATGCACCTTCTGGATGTGGCCGCTTTCTTCGCCTTTGTGCCACAGGCGCTGGCGCGAGCGGCTGAAATACACAGCTTCACCCAGCTCGGCCGTCTTGGCCAGGGCCTCGCGATTCATGAAAGCGAACATCAGCACGTCGTTGCTGCCCACTTCCTGCGCAATCGCCGGCACCAGGCCGTTGCTGTCCCACTTCACCTGATCGAGCCAATTCATGGCCGGCAGTGTAGCGGCGCTGTCATGGCACCGAGTGAGTGGCCCCTGAAAAACCGCGCTCTTCGGCGAACCATTCCAGCACCGGCAGCGTGCCTGGCAAGACCGGCGACACCGTGACCGGCAGCGTCTGCCAGGCCATCGCCTGGCGCTCGCGCATCTCGAAGGCGCCCTGCCATTCGTAGACCTTGCAGAAGTGCAGGCGGACGCGGGCGTGCGGGTAGTCCATCAGCTCGACTTTCCAGGGCTGTGCTGCGCCGATGTGAATGCCGATTTCTTCGTGCAGTTCGCGCCGCAGCGCCTGCTCGACCGTCTCGCCCGCTTCCAGCTTGCCGCCGGGGAATTCCCAGTAGCCGGCGAAGACCTTGCCGGCCGGGCGCGAGGTGAGGAGGAAGCGGCCTTCTGGGTCGATGATCACACCGACGGCGACATCCACCGGACGGCGCGACTCCGAACCTTCGACATCCACCGGCTTGCGCCCCTCAGGCGCGCTCAAGCGTGGTGCCTTCCGGAATAGTCCTTCGCAAACTGGAATGCCACACGGCCCGAACGCGAACCACGCTCCAGCGCCCAGACCAGGCTCTCTTGCCGCGCTGCTGTGATCGCGGCTTCGTCAACCCCAAAACCACGCAGCCACTGCGCCACGATGGCCAGGTATTCGTCCTGGCTGAACGGGTAGAAGCTGACCCACAGGCCAAAACGTTCGCTGAGGGAAATCTTTTCCTCGATCACTTCACCCGGGTGCACCTCGCCGTTGTCGAGGTGTTTGTACGTGAGGTTGTCCTTCATGTACTCCGGCAGCAGGTGGCGGCGGTTGCTGGTGGCATAGATCAGCACGTTGTCCGACGACTGAGACACCGAGCCGTCGAGGATCGACTTCAGTGCCTTGTAGCCGGGCTCGCCTTCGTCGAAGCTGAGGTCGTCGCAGAAGATGATGAAACGTTCGGGCCGCTCGGCGACGAGGTCGACGATGTCGGGCAGGTCGACCAGGTCGGTCTTGTCGACTTCGATCAGGCGCAGGCCGCGGGCGCTGAACTCGTTCAGGCAAGCCTTGATCAGCGAACTTTTGCCGGTGCCACGCGCCCCCGTCAGCAGCACGTTGTTGGCGCCGAAACCGGCCACAAACTGCTCGGTGTTGCGCAGCAAGCGCTCTTTCTGCGGGCCGACTTCGACCAGCGCGTCGAGCCGGATCGGCGCCACATGGCGCACCGGTTCGATCAGGCCCGAACCACCGCGCTTGCGGTAGCGAAACGCGATCGACGCAGCCCAGTCGGGTGCCGTGAGCGCGTGCGGCAGCACGGCTTCGAGCCGCGCCAGAAGTGCTTCGGCGCGGTCGACGAGTCGCAGCAGGGAATCGGTGGGCGTGGGCATGAAGATCGGTGCGCGCGGCTGCAGGAACGAGGCGGCAGTGTAGCGGCGGTGCGGGTCAGCGACGGGCCGCGCCCAGCTCGACAACCTGCCCTTCGGTCGCGGCGAAGACACGGTCCCCGGGTTCGGCCCGGATCGTGTGCAGGCCAGTGAATGCGCCGAACGCCGGCAGCACACCCACGTTCGGCCCGAACCAGAAACACGGCAGACGAAGATGGTCGTTGGCGCGGCCACCCAGGCCCACGCCGGGGTGCAGGTGCCCGGCCAGCACGTAGGCGGGCGCGCGCGCGAACGGGTGGTGGCACAGCGCGAGATCGCCGTGCATCAGCGGTTCGTCCACCGCGTCGATGCCCAGGCTTGCAGGCGGGTCGCCGGCATGGTCGTCGTGGTTGCCACGCACCAGCGTGAGTTCGAGCGAGGCGTGGGCGCCGCGCCAGCGAGCAACAGTGTCGATGGTCGTGGGGCCGTGCGAGCGCGCCGAATGCAGGAAGTCGCCGAGAAACACGATGCGCTTCGCTTCGAGGCGATCGACCAGCGCGCTCACCACGGCCAGCGTCTCGGCCGTGGTGCCGTGCGGCACCGGCACGCCGAGTTTGCGAAAGCTCAGGGCCTTGCCGATGTGCGCGTCAGCGATCAACAGCGTCGACGTTTCCGGAAGGAACGCGGCCTTTTCCGGCAGCAGCCACAAAGGCTGAGCGCCGACGCGGATCAAAGCGGAATCGTTCGGGTTCACGGCGCCGCCCGGCGCAGACTCAGCCGACGATCAGGCGCAGCGCCACGTCGAGGTGTTCGGTCGGGCTGCGCTTGAAGCCGGAGCGGGCAAAACGCTGCAGCCGCCCGACCGCGAACGCCGTGAGGATCGACGCCTGCGCGTTCGAGTCGACCGTCGGCGTGGCCGAACCGGCCGCCTCGGCCGCAGTGCGGAGGCTTTGCCGCAACTGCGATTCAAAGCGGTCGAAGAACTGGTTCATGCGGGTGAGCAGCCGGTCGTTCTCGAACACCAGCGCATCCCCCACCATCACTCGGGTCATGCCCGGGTTCTTCTCGCCGAACTGCAGCAGCAGCGTGACGATCTTCTGCACCTGCACCGTGGCGTTGGTTTCGCGTTCGCTGATCTGGTTGACGAGCGTGAAGACACTCTGCTCGATGAACTCGATCAGGCCCTCGAACATCTGCGCCTTGCTGGCGAAGTGGCGGTAGAGCGCGGCTTCTGAAACATCGAGCTTCGCGGCCAGCGCCGCGGTGGTCACCCGCTCGGCGCCGGGCTGCTCAAGCATGCTGGCCAGCGTGTGCAGGATCTGCACGCGGCGCTCACCGGGTTTGGGGCGCTTGCGAACCGGCACCGAGGCGGCGGCAACGGGTGGCACGAGCGCACCGGCCGGGGCCGCAGCGTCGTCGAAAGCATCCGGGTCAGCAGCGGTCGGGTCGGTGGTGTGGGTCATGTGCAGCGCGCGCGCCCGGTTGGTTATCAAAGCGAACGCAACTTCTGGATCGATTTGATTTTCGCACACACATATGAGGGGCTTCGGCAAGGGTGAACACCAACTTCGCGTCGTTTAGTGCCGCTGTTCACGGAGTTCGTGGTGCTGTCGTTGCCACGCACCGACCCCGGCTTGCCGCGGTAGCGCCCTTCAAGATAACGCTGCATCCACGCCGTTTGCATGCCCAGACCGAACGCGACCTTCTGGTTCTCGAGCACGTCTTCGACCAGCACACAGTTGCTCAGGCGCACCTTGAGCCGCGCCGCGACTCTTCTGAACATGCGCGCATCGGGCTTCGGGCGAAGCTGGCCGAACATGTGCATGTCTTCGATGCAGACCACGCCGTCGAAACAGTCGGCCAGGCGCAGCGTGTTGAGCACCCGCAACGCATAGGCGCGCGGTGCGTTGGTCAGGATGAACTTGCGGCCGCGCAGTTGCCCGATCGCCGCACGGTCGTGCGCGCTGGTGCGCAGGCGCGCCTCCAGGCCGGGCAGCCGATGTGTCTCTTCGAGGAAATGGCTGGCCTTCACGCCGTGGTGCCGCACCAGGCCGAGCAGCGTGGCGCCGTAGTGGTGCCAGTAGTGCTGGCGCAACTCGGCCGCACCGGCGTGTGTCAACCCAAGGTGCGTGACGATGTACTCGTTCATCGCCGCGTTTGTCGGACCGAACGCGACGTGGCTCGCGTCGTGCAGGGTGTTGTCAAGATCGAACAGCCACACCCGTTGGCCAGAAGCGGCCAACTCAATGCGACCGGATCATCGTGCCGTAGGCCTGGTCGGTCAGCACTTCCAGCAGCATCGCATGGGGCACGCGCCCGTCGATGATGTGCACGGTGTTGACACCGTTCTTCGCAGCCTGCAGGGCCGAGTCGATCTTGGGCAGCATCCCACCGCTGATGGTGCCGTCGGCGAACAGTTCGTCGATCTCGCGCGCGCTCAGGTTGGTCAGCAGTTCGCCGGCCTTGTTCATCACGCCGGGGATGTTGGTCAGCATGATCAGCTTCTCGGCCTTCAGCACCTCGGCCAGCTTGCCTGCCACCACATCGGCGTTGATGTTGTAGTTCTCGTTGTCGGCACCGAAACCGAGGGGCGAGATCACGGGAATGAACTGGTCGTCTTGCAGGGCCTTGACGACGCTCGGGTCGATCGACTCGATCTCGCCGACGTTGCCCACGTCGTGCACCTTGTTCGGGTCCTTGTGGTCGACCAGCTTCAACTTGCGCGCGCGGATCAGCCCGCCGTCGCGCCCGGTCAGACCCACGGCCTTGCCGCCGGCCACGTTGATGAGGCCGACGATGTCTTGTTGCACCTGGCCGGCCAGCACCCACTCGACCACTTCCATGGTCTCGTCGTCAGTGACACGCATGCCCTGGATGAACGTGCCCTTCTTGCCGATCTTGGCCAGTGCCTCTTCGATCTGCGGGCCGCCGCCGTGCACCACCACCGGGTTCAGGCCGACGAGCTTGAGCAGCACCACGTCTTCGGCGAAGTCTTGCTGCAGCGCCGGGTCGGTCATGGCGTTGCCGCCGTACTTGATGACGATGGTCTTGCCGTGGAACTTGCGGATGTAGGGCAGCGCCTGCGCCAGGATCTCGGCC
>JBDTTU010000105.1:0-14176 GCA_039930465.1 Burkholderiales bacterium | reverse complement strand
CGCACCGAAAGCATCCTGATGTCGATGCCGCCGATCGTGAAGTGGCGCTACGACTGGAAGCCCGAAGCCGGCACGCCGGAAGCGCGCCTGTACAGCGACTTCCTGCGCCCGCGCGACTGGGCCGATTGGGTGCCGGCGTGACGCTGAAAAAAGAGTCCCGGCGCATCGGCATCTTCGGTGGCAGTTTCGACCCGGTGCACAACGCGCACGTCGCGCTGGCGCGCCTGGCCTTGGCCGAACTCAAGCTCGACGAGCTGCGCTGGGTGCCAGCCGGCCAGCCCTGGCAGAAAGCCCGCTCGGTGACGCCAGCGCTGCACCGCGAAGCGATGGTGCGGCTCGCCATCGACGGCGTGCCACGCTTCTTGCTCGACCGCTGCGAACTCGAACGCAGTGGCCCGAGCTACACGCTAGACACCGTGCGCACGCTGCAGGCCAAAGAACCCGAGGCCACGTGGTTCCTGGTGATCGGGCAAGACCAGTACGCGGCCTTCCACACCTGGCACGGCTGGCAAGAACTGCTCGGGCGCATCCAGCTTGCCATCGCCAACCGGCCCGATGCGCCTCTGGCGGCCGCACCAAGGGTGCTGCAAGTGCCGCACGCCGCGGTGTCGCTGCCGATGATGGACGTGTCTTCGACCGACATCCGCGAACGCATTCACGCAGGCCTGAGCATCACCGATCTGGTGCCGCCGGCCGTGGCACGTTATATTGACCAACACCACCTTTACCAAGGGCACCCCGGGAGCTGAATGGACATTCGTAAACTGCAACGCGCCATCGTCGATGGTCTGGAAGATGTGAAAGCCCAGAACATCGTCGTCTTCAACACCGAGCATCTGTCGGCCCTGTTCGAACGCGTGATCATCGCGTCGGGCACGAGCAACCGGCAGACCAAATCGCTGGCTTCCAGCGTGCGCGAAGCGGTCAAGGGAGCGGGGTTCACGGTGCCACGCACCGAGGGCGAGGCCAACGGCGAATGGATCATCGTCGACTGTGGCGCGGCCGTGGTGCACGTGATGCAACCGACCATCCGCGACTACTACCACCTCGAAGAAATCTGGGGCGGCAAGCCGGTCAACATGAAGCTCGATTCGAGCGTGACGAAGCTCGTGAAGGCTTCCGAACCCGACAAACCCGCCAAGGCCCGCAAGCCGGCGGCGAAGAAGGCGGCTGCAGCGCCTGCAGCGAAGAAGGTGGCGGCCCGGGCGCCTGCGGTGAAAACGCCTGCCGCGAAGACATCGGCGCCGAAAACTGCCGCGAAGAAGTCGGCCACTGCCACGCGGGCTGCTCCGCGCAAGCCCACCGCGCCAGCGCCGCGCGCCACGGTGACTCGGGTGGTTGGTGTCAAGAAAGCGACGGCCAAGTCGCCGGCCGCGAAGAAGAGTGCGCCGCTCGCACGCAAGGCGGTGTCTCGCAAGGCCGCACCCGCGAAGAAGGCTCCGGCCCGAAAGACAAGCTCGCGGGCATGAAGCTGCTGCTGGTGGCGGTCGGCCAGCGCCAGCCGGCGTGGGCCGACACCGCCTACGCCGATTTCGCGAAACGTTTTCCGCCCGAGATGCGGCTGGAATTGAAGGCCGTGAAAGCCGAGCCGCGCGGCTCGAAGACGGCCGAGCAATTGATGGCCGCAGAAGCCCTTCGCATCGAAGCGGCTTTGCCACGCGGCGTGCGCCGGGTGGTGCTCGACGAACACGGCGAACGCGTGACCACCATGGCCTTGTCGGCCCGTATGCAGGCCTGGCAGCGCGACGGTCGCGACGTGGCCCTGCTGATCGGCGGCCCGGATGGCCTCGATGCATCACTGAAGGCCACGGGCGATGAAACCCTGCGCCTCTCGGAATTGACCTTGCCGCACGCCTTCGTTCGAGTGCTGCTGGCCGAGGCGCTGTACCGTGCCTGGACCGTGATGGTGAACCACCCGTACCACCGTGAATGATCTCGCCAAGAGCGACACCCCGATCGACGCCCCGTCGTTCATCTACCTCGCGTCGCAAAGCCCGCGCCGGCGCCAGTTGCTCGACCAGATCGGCGTGCGCCACGAGCTGCTGCTGCCGCGCGAAGACGAAGACGCCGAGTCGCTCGAAGCCGAAAAACCCGGCGAGCTGGCGGCCCACTACGTCGAGCGCGTGACCCGCGCGAAGCTCTGGGCCGCGCGCCTGCGTTTGCGCAAGAGCGGGCTGCCCGACGCGCCGATTCTTTGTGCCGACACCACCGTGGTGCTCGGCCGGCGCATTCTTGGCAAGCCGGCCGATGCGGCCGACGCGGTGCGCACGCTGCGCCTGCTGTCGGGCAAGACCCACCGCGTGATCACCGCGGTGGCGGTTGGCGCGACGGCTGGCGAGTGGCGCGCCGCGAGCACCTCGCGCGTGCGCTTTGCGGTGATGCCCGATGCGGTGATCGATGCCTACGTGGCCAGCGGTGAGCCCTTCGGCAAGGCGGGCGCCTACGCGGTGCAGAGCGCCGTGGCGGCGTGGATCGAGCGCATCGACGGCAGCTACTCCGGTATCATGGGTTTGCCCCTGTACGAGACGGCACAACTGCTGAAAAAAGCGGGCGTCGGCGGCTTCTGAACCGCAGCGAACGCCTGCCCCTACAAGAGACAGGCCCAGCGCTCATGCAAGACATCCTCATCAACTGGGCACCCCAGGAAACGCGCGTGGCCGTGGTCGAGAACGGCGCGGTGCAAGAACTGCACATCGAGCGCGCGCTCGAGCGCGGGCTGGTCGGCAACATCTACGCCGGGCGTGTGGCGCGGGTGCTGCCCGGCATGCAGTCGGCCTTCATCGACATCGGCCTGGAGCGCGCCGCGTTTTTGCACGTCGCCGATGTGCAGGTGAACGGTGTCACGCCACGCGGTGACCACGGCAACGGCAACACCCCGCCCACGCCGATCGAGCGCCTCGTGTTCGAAGGCCAGACGCTCACCGTGCAGGTCATCAAGGACCCGATCGGCACCAAGGGCGCGCGGCTGTCCACGCAGATCAGCATCGCCGGCCGCCTGCTCGTGTTCCTGCCGCAAGACGAGCACATCGGCATCTCGCAGAAGATCGGCTCGCCCGAGCTGCGCGAACAGTTGCGCGCGCGCATGGGCGTGCTGGCGCAGGTGCCCGAAGGCAGCGGGCCGAAGGGTGGTTTCATCCTGCGCACCAACGCCGAAGAAGCGAGCGACGAAGAACTTTCCGACGACATCCGCTACCTGCGCAAGACCTGGGCCGCGGTGCGCGAGCGCAGCTTCAAGTCGCCGCCCGGCACGCTCTTGCATCAAGACCTGAACCTCGTGCAGCGGGTGTTGCGCGACCTCGCGCACGACGCCACGCAGACCATACGCATCGATTCGCTGATGCAGTTCGAGGCGCTCGCCAAGTTCGGCCGCGAGTTCACGCCGACCTCGGTGGCCAAGCTCGCGCATTACGCCGGCGAGCGGCCGATCTTCGACCTGTTCAACATCGACGAAGAGATCGCACGCGCGCTCACGCGGCGAGTCGATCTGAAGTCGGGCGGTTACCTGATCATCGACCAGACCGAAGCGCTGACCACGGTCGACGTGAACACCGGCGGCTTCGTCGGTGCGCGCAACTTCGACGACACGATCTTCAAGACCAACCTCGAAGCCGGCCAGGCCATCGCCCGCCAGCTGCGCCTGCGCAACCTGGGCGGCATCATCATCATCGACTTCATCGACATGACGCGCGAGGACCACCAGAACGCGGTGCTCGCCGAGCTGCGCAAACAGCTCGCGCGCGACCGCACCAAGATCACCGTGAGTGGCTTCACGCAACTGGGCCTGGTGGAGATGACGCGCAAGCGCACGCGCGAGTCACTCGCGCACATGCTGTGCGAGGTGTGCCCCACCTGCGAAGGCAAGGGCCAGGTCAAAACGCCGCGCAGCGTGTGTTACGACATCCTGCGCGAGATCTTGCGCGAAGCGCGCCAGTTCAACCCGAAAGAGTTTCGCGTGATCGCCTCGGCGGCGGTGGTCGAGATGCTGCTCGACGAAGAGAGCCCGCACCTTGCCGGTCTGTCTGACTTCATCGGCAAGCCGATCTCGCTGCAGGCCGAAGCGCTCGGGTCGCCGGAGCAGTACGACATCGTGCTGATGTAGCCCGAACGATGCTGCGCCGCTTCTGCCTTCCGCTCGTCATGCTGCTTGTGTGGAGCGCGCCGCTGCCGGCGCGCAGTGCCGAGGCGCGCTGGCCGGCCTACGGCGGTGACCAGGGTGGCACACGTTTCAGCGCTGCCGCGCAGATCACGCCGGCCAACGTGGACGGCCTGAGGCAGCAGTGGGTCTACCGCACCGGTGACTCAGGCGCGCGCGACCCGGCGCTGATGAAGCGCATCAAGTTCGAGACCACGCCGATCCTCGTGGACGACCGGCTCGTGCTGTGCACGCCGTTCAACGAGGTCGTGGCGCTGGCCCCGGCCGATGGGCGCGAGTTGTGGCGCTTCGACCCGAAGGTCGCGCTCGACCGCCGGCCCGCCAACCGCTACAACTGCCGCGGCGTGGCGCAATGGAAAGACCCGGCCGCGGTAGCTGGCGCGCGCTGCGCGACGCGCATCTACACCGGCACCGCAGACGCCCGCCTGATCGCGCTCGATGCGCGCGACGGCCAGCCCTGCGCCGACTTCGGTGACAAGGGCCAGATCGTGATCGACCCGGGCGCGTTGCGCTGGCCCGGTGAGTTCCAGTTCACGTCGGCGCCGGTGGTGGCCGCTGGGGTCGTGGTCATCGGCTCGGCGGTCAACGACAACGGCCGTGCCGACGCGCCTTCGGGCCGCGTGCGGGCCTTCGATGCGCGCAGCGGTGCGCCACTCTGGCAGTGGGAGCCGCTGTTGCCAGAGGCCGGCCAAAGCGCACCGGCCAGCGGCGGAGGCAATGTGTGGGCCCCGATCTCGGTCGACGAGACACGCGGCTTCGTGTTTTTGCCGACCTCGAGCCCGAGCCCCGACTTTTACGGCGGCAAAAGGGTGGGCGACAACCGCCACGCCGACTCGGTGGTGGCGCTGCGCATCGCCGACGGAACGCTCGTGTGGGCCTTCCAGGTCGTCAAGCACGACGTATGGGACTACGACATTGCATCGCAGCCGACGCTGGCGCGCATCACGGTCGGTGGTGCGCCGCGCGACGTGGTCGTGCAGGCCACGAAGCAGGGCCTGGTGTTCGTGCTCGACCGCGATACCGGTGCGCCGGTGTTCCCGGTCGAAGAGCGTGCGGTGCCGCAGCAAGGCGCGCCCGGCGAGGTGTTGTCGCCGACGCAGACCTTCCCGGCCGACCTGCCGCCGCTCGTGCCGTCGGTGCTGCGGCCCGAAGACGCTTTCGGCTTCACGCCCTGGGGCCGCGAGGCTTGCCGCAAACGCATCGCCGCGTTGCGCAGCGAAGGCCTGTACACGCCCCCGTCGACCCAAGGCACGATCATCTACCCCTTCACCGGCGGTGGTGTGAACTGGGGCGGTGTGGCGATCGACGGCAACGACGTGGTCTACGTCAACACCAGCCGCGCAGCGCATGCAGTCACCTTGATCCCGCGCGAGGCGTTCCCGGCGGCGAAGGCGGCCGAGCCGAAAAGAGAGATCAGCCCGCAGACCGGCACACCTTTTGGCATGAAGCGAGAGTTCCTGGCCTCGCCGCTCGGCGCGCCGTGCAACCCCACGCCCTGGGGCACGCTCGCGGCGCTCGACCTGCGCAGCAAGAAGCTGCTGTGGGAGAAGCCCTTGGGAACGACCGAAGACATCTTCCCTTTGGGAGTGGCGCTCAAGACCGGCACGCCGAACTTCGGCGGGCCCGTCGTGACCGCGGGCGGCCTGGTGTTCATCGGCGCGGCGGTCGACCGCTATCTGCGCGCGTTCGATGCCACGACGGGCGCCGAGTTGTGGAGCGGCCGTCTGCCAGCGCCGGGCATGGCCACGCCGATGACCTACGAGTGGCAGGGCCGGCAGTTCGTCGTCGTCGCGGCCGGCGGCCACGGCGAGGCGGGCACGGTCACGAGCGACGCGATCGTCGCGTTCAGCCTGCCGGCGGCCGGTGAAGCCGGGCGGGGCTGGTGGGACCGCCACGTCGACCAGCCCGGCGGTCGATTTGCGATGATCTTTGGCGCGACCATCGTCGTGTTGTTGCTCGGCGTTGCGGCCTTCGTGCTGCGCCGGCGCAGGCGCCGCCTGCGCGCAGACGCCGCGGAGGGGCGTTGACCATGTTTTCGATCCTGATCCCGACCTGGAACAACCTCGACTACCTGCGCCTGGTGGTGCAGAGCATCCGGCGCCATTCGGCGCAACCGCACCAGATCATCGTGCACGTGAACGACGGCAGCGACGGCACGCGCGAGTGGGTGATGCAGCAGCAACTCGACGCGACGTTCTCCACCCGCAACGTCGGCATCTGCCTGGCGGTGAATGAAGCAGCGCAACTCGCCGAGCACGACTACATCGTCTACCTGAACGATGACATGTACTGCCTGCCGGGCTGGGACACGGCGCTGCTGAAGCGCATCAAGACCCTGCCCGACGATCTCTTCATGCTCTCGGGCACGATGGTCGAGCCCAAAGACAGCGGCAACCCCTGCGTGGTGGTGGCCGACCACGGCAACACAGTGGCGGGCTTTCGTGAGACCGAACTGCTGAAGGCTGCACCGGGCCTGCGCCGCGCCGACTGGTCTGGCGCCACCTGGCCACCGACGCTGGTGCACCGCAAGTGGTGGTTCAACGTGGGCGGCTACAGCACCGAGCTGTCGCCCGGCATGAGCAGCGACAATGATTTTTCGATGAAGCTGTGGCACGCCGGCTGCCGGCGTTTCGTGGGCGTGGGCGATTCGCTCGTGTACCACTTCCAGTGCAAGTCGACCGGCAAGGTCGTGAAGAACGACGGCCGCAGCCAGTTCCTGCACAAGTGGGGCATGACGCAATCGACCTTCGACCGGTTTTACCTGCGCCGCGGCGAGACGCTGGCCGGTGACGTGTTGCCCGAGCCCGATCCGAAGACCACGAAGGGTTTGAAGTGGGCGCTGCGCAAGAGCGCGTGGCGGCGGCGTTTCGGTTGACGAGGGGGTGAGCGTCATGATCAGATTCGTTTCTCTGGCCATCAGTGCCGCTGCGCTGTGTCTGGCGCTGCCTGCGCAGGCGCAGACCACGGCCGAGGCCGAGGCCGACAAGCCTGCCTATGACGCCGAACTGGCGCGCTCGGTCGGGGCCAACGAAAACGGCATGCGCAGCTACGTGCTGGTCGTCTTGAAGACTGGGCCGAACAAGGTGCCGGCCGGCGCTGAACGCGACGAGATGTTCAAGGGCCATTTCGCCAACATGAGCCGTTTGGGCAATGAAGGAAAGCTGGCGCTCGCCGGCCCCTTCGACGGTGTCGATGGCTGGCGCGGCCTGTTCGTGTTCGCGGTCTCCGAGATCGAGGAAGCGCGCCAACTCGTGGCCACCGACCCGGTGATCATCAAGGGCGAGATGGTGGCCGAATACCACAAGTACTTCGGCTCGGCAGCGCTGATGTTGGTCAACGAAGCCCACGCGAAGATCACGAAGAAGCGCTTCTGAGGTGGAACCTAACGCGCCCGACGCACTGACCGCTTGAGCCAGAAGAACGGCGCCAGCAGCGCCGGGCAGGCTGCGTAGACGAACAGGCGCAATCGCAGCGTGAGCGGCACGCCATTCGCATTCAAGACAGATCGCCAGCGGGCCGGCAGAGAGCCCGCCGAGAACAGGTCACGCACGAAAGACTCGCGCGAAAGGCGCGCCCGCAGCGTGGCTTCGACCGCAGCGAGCTGGCCCGCTTTGCGCGCGTCTTCCAGCAGCAGCGGCAGCTCGACCAGCGAGCTGCGGTTGTTCTTCAGCAGCGCTTTCACCACGTCGCCAGCCGTCTGCGCGCGCCGCCGGAACGACAGGCCACCGCGCCGGTAGTGCACCAGCGGCTCGGCCAGCGTGATGGCGCCGCCGCTCATCACGGCGCGCAACACCATCACCAGGTCTTCGGCGACCACGCCTTGCGGCAGCGGGCCGAAGCGCTCGAACACACGGCGTGTCCAGGCCTGTGCGGCGCCGACGACGAAGGGGGGTCGGGCCAACCAGTCGGCGGCGTTGCGGTATGGGGTCAGGTCGCTCGGCGTGATGACGGGGCCGGCGCGGCCGTTTTCGTCGATGTCGATCAACGTTGCGGCGATCAGGTCGTGGCGTTGCTCCGATGCGCGCCAGGCCTGCATCACCTGCTCGCAGCGCTGTGGCAGCGACACGTCGTCACCCGCGGCGACGAACAGCATCTCGCCTTTGGACAGACTCACCAGATGGCTCAGGTGCGCGCCGATGCCCAGGTTGTGCGGGTTGCGGTTCAGCACGATGTGGTGTGGGCCGGTGTAGCCGGCCACGGCGGCCTGCATTGCTGCGAAAGTGCCGTCTTCCGAAGCGTCGTCGGAAAGGACGATTTCGAGCGGTGAATAGGTCTGCGCGAGCGCGCCGGCCACGGCTTCGGCGACCGTTTTCTCCTGCTGGTAGGCGATCAGCAGCATGCTGGCCAGCGGTGCGCCGCCGTTCACCGCGCGCGCACCTGTCGAGCCAGATCGAGCAGCGCTTTCACGTGCACTTCGACGGAAGGGTCGTAGCCGAGTGCGGCCAACGGGTCTTCGATGCGGTGCGTGTTCGCCTGCCAAGCGGCCACGGCACGGTCGACCGCTTCGCCCAGGCTGGTTGGCCGCGTCAGACTGAACGCGAACTGACCCGGCGCGCGGATCACTTCGGTGCAGCCCACGTTGTCGGCCGCCACGACCGGTGTGCCGCACAACACCGACTCCACACCGACCAGACCGAAGGGCTCGAAGATCGACGCGAGCAGCGTGAAGTCGACCGCGCGAAAAACGTTGTGCAGGTCGTTGCGGTAGCCGAGGTAGCGGATGTGCGGCGCGGCGATGTCGATCGGTCGGCCTGCGACGACCAGGCACACGGGCAGATCGGTCTTCGCGAAGAACTCGGCCAGCAGGTGGAGGCCCTTGCGGCGGTGGCCGGTCGAGGCGAGCAGGAACACCGCCTTGTCGTCGGGGAGCTTCAGCTCGGCGCGCAGCCTCACACGCTCTGTGTCGGGCACCGGCGAAAAACGCTCGCCGTCGACCGGCGGGTACATCAACCTGATCTTGTCGGGCTTGATGCCGTAGTGGCGCTGTACTTCATCGGCCATGCGCTTCGAATGCGCCACGATGAACTGCGAGTTCGTCAGATGCGCACGTTCGAGTGCGATCTTCCAGCCGTCGGAGCGGCCGGCTGTCTCGCCCATCGCCGCCAGATAGCCCGGGTGGGTGCTGCCGCAGATCGCGATGTCGCCGGCGCCAGTCTGGTTGCAGGCGATCAAAGGGCCGAGATCGCGACGCTGCTTGAAGCGCCGGATGCGCCAGTCGAAATACAGGTCGCGCAGCTTCGAGGGCACGCCGGTCATGCGCACCGGCAGCGCGTCGACCCAGGCGTACTCCGGCAGCGTGGTGTCGAAGGCCTTGGCGATGACGGTCGGGCGCACGCCGAGCGTGTGCAGCCCGCGCACCAGCGTCAGCGCATAACGCTCGATGCCGCCGCTGTGGCGCAGGCCGTGGTTGCTGAGGCAGAGTTTCATTTGCCGCGCAGCCGCGCTTTCACCCGCTTGATCGCCGCCGCCTGGTCGGTGAACGAATAGGTCATGAACTTGCGCACGCGCCAGCCCAGTGGCAGCTGCGTCGACGCCATCGCGGCGCGCCAGCGGGCGCCCCGGCCCTGTGCGTCGAGCATCGCGCGCAGATAGGTTTCGCGCTGCAGCGTGGCTTCGAGCGAGGCCGTGACTTCCAATTCGCACCCGGCGATGCGTGCGTCCTGCGTCAGTTGCGCGATCTCGGCGAGCACGCGGCGGTTCTGGGTTCGCGTCCAGTGAAGCAGGCGTTCGCCGGTGTGGGTGTGCGGCTGTTTCGAGGTGCCGCCCACGCGGTAGTGCACCAGCGGTTCCTTGATCGTGAGCGCGCCGCCGCTGGTGATGGCACGCAGCACCATGATGCGATCTTCGTACCAGACGTCGTCGATGAACGGACCGAAACGACGCATGATGCGGCGCGTGAAAGCGTGCGTGGCACCGACCGTGTAGGGCGTCTTCT
The DNA here is from genome assembly GCA_039930465.1 of Burkholderiales bacterium. GTDB lineage: Bacteria > Pseudomonadota > Gammaproteobacteria > Burkholderiales > Burkholderiaceae_C > LMDS01. The sequence goes on along the minus strand of JBDTTU010000105.1, from coordinate 4,088 downwards.
CGACCCAGCTGTCGAGCGTGACTCGCGCCAGGTCGTCGGTCGTGATGCGATTGCCGAGTTCGCCCTCTGGTGACATCTCGGTGAAATGGCTGGCGATCAGGTCGGCACACTGTTTCGATGCATCCCAGGCCTGCGCCAGGCGCTGCACACGGTGGGGCACCGAGAGGTCGTCGCCGGCCGCGGTGACGATCAGCGCGCCCGAAGTTTCGAGCATCAGCTGGTTGTAGTGCGCGCCGATGCCCAGGTTCACCGGGTTGCGCCGCGCGAGCACCTGGTGCGGGCCGCGGTAGCCGGCTGCCACGGCCTGCAATTCGGCGAAGGTGCCGTCGCTCGACGCGTCGTCGGAGAACACGATCTCGAGCGGCTCGCCGAGTTGTGCCAGGCAACTTTCAGCCGCCGCGCGCACTGTGACCTGCTGGTTGCACGCCAGCAGGATCAGGCTGATGCGTGGCGCTGCCGACATGTGCTGCTCAGCCCGCCGCCTTGACCGCTTCGAGTTCCCACAGGAAGTAGGCCAGGCGCCCGCTCTTCGCCTTGCGCTTGCGCTTCCATTCTTGCTGCCAGGTGAGTGGCACGGCGCTCTGCGAGTGTTCAGGGATCACCCACTGCGCGCGCCGCGCGTTGAAGCGTCCGTTGAAGCCGTACATGCGCGCCAGCGGCGTCTGCCCGCAGAAGTAGGCGTGCGTGCCCTCGGTGATGATGTTGACGTGAGTCGGGTCTTGAAAGGCCTCGCGGCTCGGGAAACACGGCGTCAGCGCGTAGAACAGGCCGCCTGGCGCGAGCACACGCCACACTTCGTCCATCAGGCGCACGAACGGGAAGCAGGTGGTGTTCGGTTCGGTGCCGTTCAACACCCGCGGCATGTGCTCGATGAAGTCGAAGGCCGAGACCGAGCCGAACATGTCGGCTGCAAAAGGGATCGGCTCGAAAGCGAGGTTGGCAGCGGCGAACTCGAACTGCGCACTCGATTCGAGCCGGCGCAGGTCCACGCCGTAGAGCGCGCGTTTGCCATACGGGTTGCGCGGCGTGGTGCCGCAGCCCAGGTCGAGGTGGCGCTCGAAAGCGGCCGCTGCATTCGAGCTCACTTCTTGGCTTTGGGCACGCGGCCCATCAGGTAGAACTCGTCGTTCGGGCGCATGCCGCTGAAGTTGGCCATGCGGTTCGACAAGCCGAAGAGCGCGGTGATGCCGGCGATGTCCCAGGCGTCTTCGTCGCTGAAGCCGTGCTCGTGCAGCGCCGCGAAGTCGTCGTCGACGAGCGCATACGAGGCGTTGCACACCTTCATCGCGAAGCCGAGCATCGCCTTCTGGCGCGGCGTGATGTCGGCCTTGAGGTAGTTCACCGCGAGCTGGTCGGCGATCAACGGGTTCTTCTCGTAGATGCGCAGGATCGCGCCGTGCGCCACCACGCAATAGAGACAACCGTTCGCGCCGCTGGTGGCGACGATGATCATCTCCTTCTCGCCCTTGCTCAGGCCCGACTCGCGCAGAAGCAGCGCGTCGTGGTACGCGAAGAATGCGCGGAACTCGTCGGGCCGGCGTGAGAACGCGAAGAACACGTTGGGCACGAAGCCGGCTTTTTCCTGCACTTCGAGAATCTTGTTGCGCAGGTCTTCGGGCAGGTTCTCGATCGGCGGGAACGGGTAACGCGGTGCAGCGATGGTCGTCATGGTTCAGCTCCTGAATTGCAGTGCGTGCAGCCGGGCATACAAACCGCCCAGGGCCAGCAGCTCGGCGTGGCTGCCCTGTTCGATGACACGCCCGCCATCGAGCGCAATGATGCGGTCGGCGCGCTCGATGGTCGACAAGCGGTGCGCGATCACGAGGCTGGTGCGGCCTTTCATCAGCGTTTCGAGCGCCTGCTGCACCAGCCGTTCCGATTCCGAGTCGAGTGCCGAGGTCGCTTCGTCGAGGATCAACACCGGCGCGTCTTTGTAGATTGCACGCGCGATCGCCAGGCGCTGGCGTTGCCCGCCCGAGAACTCGCCGCCGTTGTGCCCGATCACCGAGTCGATGCCGATGGGCAGCGATTCGACAAAGTCGATCAGGTTGGCGGCCCGCAGCGCATTCTTGACGCGCTCGCGGTCGATCTCGGCGCCAAGTGCCACGTTCGCTGCGACCGTGTCGTTGAACAGCACCACGTCCTGGCTCACCATCGCAAACTGGCGGCGCAATGCGGCCATGCTCCATTCGGGCAGCGCGTGGCCGTCGAGGAACACTGCACCCGAGGTCGGCTCCAGAAAGCGCGGCAGCAGGTTGACGAGCGTGGTCTTGCCGGCGCCCGAGGGGCCGACCAGCGCCACGGTTTCGCCGGGCTTGAGTTCAAGCGTGACCGCGTCGAGCGCAGGCGTCTGGTCTTCGCGGTAACGCAGCGTGACCCAGCGCATCTCGATGTGGCCGGTGCAAGTGCCGGGGTCGTAGCTGCCGCCCACTTCACGCGGTGCAGTGTCGATCAGCGACACGCCGCGGTCCATCGAGGCCATGCCGCGCGTGATGGGCCCGGCCACTTCAGACAGGTGCTTCATCGGCGCGACCATCATCAGCATCGCCGTCACGAACGACACGAAGCCGCCGACCGAGCCACCGCTCTGACCGCTTTGCCACAGCGCCACGACGATCACCGCCGAGAGCGCACACGCCGCGAGGACCTGCGTGATCGGTGTCATCGTGGCCGCGGCCACCACCGATTTCATCGACAGGCGCCGCAGCACGTCGCTGACCCGGCCGAAGCGCGCGGCCTGCAAGGCTTCACCCGCGTGCAGCCGCACGCTGCGCCAGGCGAGCACGTTTTCTTCGACCACGTAAGCCAGTTCGTCGGTGGCCTTCTGGCTCTCGACCGTGAGCCGGTGCAGGCGCTTGCTGAGCACCCGCATCACCAACGCCACCGCCGGGAACAAGATGCCGACGAACAGCGTGAGCTGCCAGTTCTGCCACAGCAGGTAGATCAGCAGCGCCACAACGGTAAGCGAATCGCGCACCAGCGATTGCACCGAATACACGAGCTGGTTCGCACCGCCCTGGATCTCGAAGCTCAGCGTGTTGACGAGGCTGCTCGCGGTGTGCTGGCTGAAGACCGCCGGCTGCGCATTGAGCAGCCGCTCGAACATGGCCTGGCGCAAGGCCAGCGTGCTGCGGTTCGCAGCCCAGGCCAGGCCGTACTGCGAGACGAAGCCGGCCACGCCGCGCAACGCGAACAAGCCGATGATGGCCACTGGCACCAGCCACAGCGGCAGCTTGCCGGCCTGGAAACCGGTGTCGAGCAACTGTTTGAGCAACTGCGGAATGGCCGGTTCGGTGGCCGCACCGATGGCCGCGCCCACGAAGGCGAGGATGAAGCCGTTGCGGCTGCCCTTGAAGTAAGGCGTTATGCGCTGCAGGCGCGCTTTGAAAGGCAGCTCGGGGGCGGTCATGGAGCGGCATTATCGGGGGGCGCGGGCGGGCTTCACGCGCTGCGTCCCTACAATCCCGCAGCCCCGACTTCCTGCGCTGCATGAGCCCACCCCTGCTCTCGGTCATCCTGATCACCAAGAACGAAGCGGCCAATGTGGCCGGCTGCCTGGCTTCGGTCGCGTTTGCCAACGAATGGATCGTGGTCGATTCCGGCAGCACCGATGCCACCGTGCAGATCGCGCGCGAAAACGGCGCCAGCGTCATCACCGCGCCCGACTGGCCCGGGTTCGGGCCGCAGAAGAACCGCGCGCTCGCTGCGGCAACCGGGCGCTGGGTGCTCAGCATCGATGCCGACGAGCGGGTCACGCCCGAGCTGGCCCGGAGCATTCGCGCGGTGATCGGCGCAGAGACATCCGGTCACGTTGAAAACCTCGATTCACACGCAGATCGTGGCAAGCTTGCGGGCTATGAACTGTCGCGCCTCTCGAACTTCTGCGGCCAGTGGATGCGCCACGGCGACTGGCAACCCGACCGCGTGCGGCGCTTGTTCCTGCGCGAGCACGGCCGCTTTTCCGACGACCTGGTGCACGAACGGCTGATGGTCAACGGGCCGACCGGCAGGCTTGATGGCGAGCTGCTTCACGACAGCATGCCCACGCTCGAAGGCGCGCTCGACAAGATGAACCGCTACAGCAGCGG
>JBDTTU010000104.1:0-14358 GCA_039930465.1 Burkholderiales bacterium | reverse complement strand
CCGCCAACCGGGATCTGCACGTCGATGGGCAGGTGTTTCACCTGACACCAATTTCTAAGCCGCGCGGCTGGCCTGACGTGATCACGGTCTTCCTGCAGTCACTCACCCGGTTCTGGGACGGGAAGCTGATCGCCGTGATCGTTTCTGGCTACGACGGCGATGGTGCTGCAGCCCTTTGCGGAATCAAGGCGGTGGGCGGCATCACGATTGCGCAAAAATTGGCGACTGCCATCCAGCCCGATATGCCGGAGAGCGCCATTGCCACCGGCTGTATCGACTTCGTCCTGTCGCCGGAAGACATCGCGAAAGAGATCGTGCGAATCGCCCGTGGCGAGGCCTCGGTCAACGCAACCGGGCGCGCCGTGCGGAACTCTATTGCGGCGACGGCCGTTGGCAGAGATGCATCCGCGGCACCGCCTTCGAGGTAGCTCCCGTCGGGGCACATGGGTGAACGCCCTAACTGCAGATCTTGCGCCGCAATCTTGAGCCAAGGTTTTAAGCTGCGAAACGCACCGGACCCATTTCTGTGCTGTGGGCTGTGCTCCAAACGCTTGGCCAGCCCCCTTTCCCTCGGCTTGAGGGCCTTGAGGCCATGCCTACACAGGCGAAGCAGATAGTTGTATGAGCGACAGGTCATTGGGCTCCGCCAGTCCGACTGTCAGTCCGCTGGAAAGGCGAGAGAGCATTTCTATGGCTTCGAAGGCAATGGCGCCCCCCAAACGGCCAGCGACGACTGGCCGCTGAAGGCAGGTTTACAGTGCGAGCGCCCAGCGCAGGGCCGTTCAAGAGCGAACAGTTTGCCGTAACGTGGACGTACCTGTGCATTGTTCCTTTCAGAAAGCTAACGCCGGAGTTGCGGCGCCGTTGATGGTGCTCGAGTACACGGACTCGCCGCCTCGTCGACCGGGCACGGGCGGCACTCAAAGAACTGCATTGACAGGGCCGTGTGCTGGTCCGGCTGACCGCGGACGGCGCCTTCACCGGCATCAGCAAATACGCGCCCGTCAAAGCCAGAGGCTTTGGCTTCCACGGAACCTCAACGTGCGTTCAGCCGCAGCAGCAAAATAGCAGACCGATCCCAAAATGCGCGATGCCCGAAAGGGCATTTAGTCCCAGACTATCAGGTAGTTCGTGGACCACAACACGCGAGGAGTCTGCCGTGGGCGATATCCGCCAGCTTGGGCGGGCCAATTGTCGTGAATAGGTCGTGAATCACGTCGCTCGAGCGCGCGGGAACACATCGTTGAGAAGCCGGGATGCTGGCCCTTGGCCACCGAAAGGAAGTGGCCGGCTGCGGGCGCTTGGAACGAGCGAAACGGGCCTTCGCGGCCCGTTTTTCATGGCGGTCACCAACGCTGCGCTTCACAGTTCTTTACCCCTCAGCCAAGCCGTGTTCACTGCCGGCGGCGAGCATCTGTGCATGGGTCAACAGCCCGCTTGTCTCAAGGAGTGCACGATGTTCAAGCTGAAGTCTTTGCCGGCGCCGTTGCACGGCGTCGGACTTGTGTTTCGCTGGATGATGCTCAGCGTGTTGGTGGTTGCGGCGGCTGCCGTGGCGGTCTCGGCCGAAGCGCAGGAGCGCCCGCCCGGCATGGGCGGTGGTCACGGCATGATGATGTTCGGCGGCCCGCCGGGGCACATGGGTCGGCGCATCGACCACATGCTCGACGGCCTGAACGCCACCGAAGCACAACGCACTCAGATCAAGCAGATCGCGATGGCTGCTGCTGCCGACTTGCGGGCCCAGCGTGAAGCCGGCAAGGGCTTGCGCGATAAGAGCCTGCAGATCTTCAGCGCTCCGACTGTCGACGCTGCGGCGGCCGAGTCGGTGCGTGCGCAGATGCAGGCTCAGCACGACCAGGCCAGCCGGCGCACGCTGCAGGCGATGCTCGACGTGAGCAAGGTGCTCACGCCCGAGCAGCGCGCCAAGCTCGGCGAGCGATTGAAAGAGCGCGGCGCCATGATGAAGGAGCGCATGGAACGCATGCAGCGCGAGCGGCCCAAACAATGATCGGCGCCCGGGCTATGCTCAGCACCACGAGTGGGCTCGCGGCGATGGTGTTGCAGAGCGCCACGTTTCCCAACCAAGCCGCGCCGAGCCAACAACGAATGTCTGCACGTTTGCTGCTCATCGATGACGATGCCCGTCTGTCCACCATGGTGGGCGACTACCTGCGGGGCGCCGGCTTCGATGTCGAAACCGCCGGTTCGCTCGCCGCCGGGCGCGAGCGCATCGCGGCCGACAACTTCGACGCCCTCGTGCTCGACCTGATGCTTCCCGATGGCGACGGCCTCGACCTGTGCCGCGAGCTGCGCGCCGAAGCCCGCACCCGCCACCTGCCCCTCTTGATGCTCACGGCGCGCGGCGAGCCGATGGACCGCATCGTCGGCCTGGAACTCGGAGCCGACGACTACCTGCCCAAGCCCTTCGAGCCGCGCGAACTGCTGGCCCGCGTGAAGGCCTTGCTGCGCCGTGCCTCGCCGCAACCGGCTGCCGACGACGTGCTGCGTTTCGGCCGGCTCGAAGTCGACCTGGGTGCACGCGTGGCGCGCCTGGGTGGTGCGGTCTGCGACCTCACCGGCCACCAGTTCGACCTGCTCGTGGTTCTGGCACAGAGCCCGGGGCGTGTGCTCTCGCGCGACCAGATCATGGATTCGCTCAAGGGCCACCCGCTCGAAGCCTTCGACCGCTCGATCGACGTGCACATCTCGCGCATCCGCGCCGTGATCGAAGACGACCCGAAGCTGCCGCGCCGGGTGCTCACCGTGCGCGGTGCGGGTTATGTCTTCGCGCGCAAACAAGACGCCGACGAGGCCGCATCCTGAACCTCTCAAGCAAATGTGGCTTTGCCACTTTGCTGGACCCCTGGGGGCGGGAATGTCGAAGACATTTCCTTGGGGGTGCTCAGAATGCGCGAGCACTGATACTCGCGGCATGAAGAGCCTGTACCTGCGCATCTACGCCACGGTTGTGGTGCTGTTGCTATTGTTCGCGCTGGTCTCGGGCTGGATGTTCCAGCGCCACATCGAGCAGGAACGCATGCGTTCCGAAGCCACGCTCGGCGAACGCATGGGCGCCTGGGCCGAGCTGATCCAGCGCTCGCTGCCCGGCACCGAGGCTGCGGTAGAAGCTCAGGCCGCTGCGCTGCGCGAATGGTCGATCCGTTTGCGTTTGCCACTCGCGCTCGACAGCCCGGCCGGCGAACGCATCGGCGCCTCCGACTCGTTCGCGCGCCGTATTGCCGAAGGCACGGCGCGGCCGCTCGCTGTGCGCCTTGAAGACGGCCGCACCTTGTTGATCATGCGGCCCGGGCAGCGCCAGGCGGGCGCCGGCGGCGGCGATCGCAACAGCCCCGGCGGAGCGGCGGCGCCGGGCCGGCGCTCGGCGTTCGACGCACCGCCGCCGATCCCCTTGCCCTTCGTGCCGCCGAGCTGGCCACGCGGTGTGGGTCTGGCGGTGCTGCTGCTGGTGCTGTTCATCGCCGTGTCGGCCGGGGCCTACCCCGTGGTGCGGCGGCTCACGCGCCGGCTCGAAGCGCTGAAGCAGGGTGTCGAACAATTTGGCGCGGGGCAGTTGCACCACCGGGTGGCCGTGACCGGCAGCGACGAAGTGGCCGCGGTCGCGTCGAGCTTCAACGCGGCCGCGGCGAAGGTCGAGACGCTGGTGCGTTCGCACCAATCGCTGCTGGCCAACGCGAGCCACGAGCTGCGCTCGCCGCTGGCACGCATGAAGATGGCGGTCTCGATGCTCGACGACGCCAACCCGGCGCAGCGCGAAAAGCTGAAGCAGGAGATCAACACCAACGTGGCCGAACTCGACGCACTGGTCGAAGAAGTGCTGCTGGCCAGCCGGCTCGATGGTACGCAGACGCAAATCGACCCGCACGAGCGTGTTGACCTGCTCGCGCTGGCGGCCGAAGAGGCGTCGCGCGTCGATGCCGAGGTTGACGGTGTCTCGCTCAGAGTCGCTGGTGACGAGCGCCTGTTGCGCCGGGCCGTGCGCAACCTGCTCGAGAACGCGCGGCGTTACGGCGGCCACGACGTGAGCGTATTCATCGAAAGCCGCGCTGGCCGGGCGCTGGTGCGGGTCTGCGACCGCGGCCCTGGCGTGCCCGAGTTGATGCGTGAGCGCATCTTCGAATCGTTCTTCCGCTTGCCCGGCCACGCCGAGCAGGCCGGTGGGGTGGGCCTTGGCCTGAGCCTTGTCAAGCAGATCGCCGAACGCCACGGCGGCAGCGTGCGCTGCGAAGCGCGTGAAGGTGGTGGCAGCTGCTTTGTGCTCTCGTTGCCGCCCGCGGCTTGAGGCTCAATCGGCCGGTGTGAAGGCCGCGCCGGTGGCGTGCGTGCGGCGCAGCATCCACGCCAGGAAAGTGCTCATGCCGACACCCGCGACGACAAGACCGAGCGTGGCCGCCGACCAGAAACCGAGGGCACTCTGCAGCGCCATCGGCACGAAGCTGGCGTTGCCAAAAGCGAGGGCGTAACCCCCACCCAAGCCCACGCCCCAGATCGCCACCGCGTAGATCACCAGCGGCGCGGTGGCCACTCTGTAAGCACGCAGCACGAAGGCTGCGACCGTTTGCGCGGCATCGGCGATGTGAAACACCGCCACCCAGGCCAGCAAGGGCAATGCGGCGCCGATGATGACGCTGTCGTTGGTGTAGAGCCGCAGGATGTCTTCACGCAGCAGGTACACCGCGGCGCCCATGGTTGCGGCGATCAAGACGCCGGCCTCCAGGCCGTGCCAGCCGAGGCGCCGCGCGTCGGCCATGTCGCCGGCGCCGATGCGTTGCGCTACCAGCGTGCTCGACGCGTTGGCGATCGCCAGCGGCATCATGAACATCAGCGACACCAGGTTCACCGCGATCTGGTGCCCTGCCACCGGGGTGGCGCCGATGCGCGAGATGAAAAACGCCATGAAAGTGAAGCCGGTGACTTCGATCGCGATCGACAAGCCCATCGGCACGCCCAGCCGCAGCAAGGCCGCGAGGCTCGCGCGGTGCGGTGCTGCGAGGCGCGCGCCGAAATTGAAACGCGCATAGAAGCGATCGCGCCGCAGCAACTGCCACGCCACCAGCATCTGGCCCGCCATCACGATGGCGGTGGCCACGCCGCAGCCGGGCGCACCGAGCGCGTCGAGCCGCAGCTCACCCAGCGGCGTAGGCAGCGTGAAGCCGAACACCAGCAGCGCGGTCAGCGGCAGTTTCACAAGCAGGGCCACAAGCTGCACGGCCATCACCACCTTGGGTCGCGAGACCGCCGTGTTGAATCCGCGGAACGCGGTGAAGAGCAGGGCCGGCGGCAACGCGAACGCCAGTGCCGTGAGGTGCGCGCGCACCTTCGCCGCCACCTCGGGCGAAGCCCGCGACAAGCTCAGGAAAGGCTGCGGGAACAGCAACACCGTGCAGCCGATCACCGACATCGCCAGTGCCAGCCACATCGCCTGGTGCAACTGCTGCCCGCACTCGCGCCACTGGCCGGCGCCGAAGAGCTGGCCGGCGATCGGCCCGACTGCCAGCACCACGCCCATCAGGCCGACGAAGACCGAGATGTAGGCAGCGCCGCCGATGGCGAGCGCCGCCAGGTCGACCGCGGCGTAGCGCGCCACCAGAATGGTGTCGATGGTGGCGAAGGCCAATACCGCGAGCTGGCCGATGAACACCGGCCAGGCCAGTGGCGCGATGCGGCGCGCACTGTGCAGCAGGCTCGCCGGCTTCACGCCTGCGCCGCGTTCGGCGCTGCTTTCTCTTCGACGCGTTCGCGCGCCCGCTCGGCGTACTTGTTGAAGCGCCAGGCCGTGCCTTCCATCGTGATGCGGCGCCAGGTGCTGCGCTTTTGCGCCGGCGTCATTTCGGGCCAGCGCTGCACTTCCTCGAAGCTGCGGCCGCAGCCCTTGCACACGTTGTCGCCCTGGCTGGTGGAGCAGATCGCGATGCAGGGCGCGTCGGGCGTGCTCGCGTACCAGCCGAGCCAGGCGTCGAGCGCCTTTTGCGGCATCGCGTCTTCGGCGATCTCGCTCTCGTGGTAGTACACAAGCAGCGCGTACACGGTGGCCAGCGCACGCACTTCGGGGCACGCGGTGATGCCGTCGGGAGAAGGCGAGCGCTCGCGCCACCAATTGATGGCGGTTTCGATGTCGGTGATGTGCAAGTGGGGCATGGCGGCGAAAGGCGGGCGCCAAGGATAACGCCGTACACGATGGCCCGAGCCGCTGCAGCAGCGGCAGAGTTTGTTACCCTGTGCCCAACGGTTTAACCCCTTCGAGGCCCTTCATGCTCCTGCTCAAACCCGGTTGTGAATGCTGCGACAAAGACCTGCCGCCCGACGCCGCCGATGCCTGCATCTGCTCTTTCGAATGCACCTTCTGCGCGAGCTGCGCCGAAGGCGTGCTGGCCGGCACCTGCCCGAACTGCGGTGGCGAACTGCTGCCGCGGCCGCGCCGCCCGGTGGCCAAACTCGCGGGCAACCCGGCATCGACGCAGCGGGTCTTCAAACCGGCCGGCTGCGCGAAGCTGGCCGCTGCGGCCTGACGGCGTGGAACGAAGCATGTCGATGGCAATGAAGAAGTGCTTGTGGTCCGGCGCGGCCGCGGCGCTGCTGGTTTCCTGTGCAGCACCGCAACGGCCGCCGTTCGATGTCAACGCCTTTGGTGTGTACGTGGCAGCCGAACACAGCGGCAGCGCCATCACGCTCGAACCCGGGCAAGTGCTCGTGGTTCGACTGGTCAGCGACGTGAACCAGATCCGGGAATGGACCTTGCTCGACTTCGTGCCCGGTGTGCTGGTGGGCCCGACCGCGCCGGTGTTCGAGCGCCCGCCGCCCGCGGCCAACCTCGACGTGACCTTGGGGGCCGCGGTCTGGCGTTTCAAGCCGGCTGCCGCGGGCACGGTGACGCTGAAGTTCGAGTACCGGCACCCGCGGTCGCTTGAACCTGCGACGCAGACGGTGAACTACGCCGTCACGGTGCGTTAGCGGGTGGCGCTGCCGGACCGAAACGACCGCCTGGCGCCGATGATCTCCGACCTCACCCTGCGGCTGGCGCGCGAAGAAGACGCACTGCGCATCGCCCAGATGTCGCGCGACCAGATCGAGCGCGGCCTGGGCTGGAGCTGGACCACGCAGCGTGTGCTGCGCAGCATCTTCGACGCCGAGACCAACGTGGTGGTGGCGCTGGCGGCCGGCGGGCTGTCGGGCTTCGCGATCATGAAGTACCACGATGACGAAGCCCACCTGCTGTTGCTGGCGGTGCAGCCGGGCGTGCGCCGCCAGGGCATCGGCGCGGCGCTGGTGGCGTGGTTGGAACAGGCAGCGCTGACGGCCGGCGTGGGCCAGGTGTGGCTCGAGGCGCGTCAGGGCAACGTGGCGGCGCGTGCGTTCTACCGCCAGCTCGGGTACCGGGAGATCCAGGTTCTGCCCGGCTACTACCAGGGGCGCGAGGCCTGCGTGCGCATCGCACGCGACCTGTGGCTCGAACACTGGGAAGCCGACTGAGCGTGTGTCTAACTCTCCGGGCGCGGCGCTGCCCGCGCCGGCGATGGGTTCAGGCCGGACCGAAGCCCCTATGAGAATTGGGCAGGGCAGGCCTGAGTTGAGTCGCCTACGTGCGCAATTTCATAGGCGCTTCCCTTCGGCGACTCAGGCCTGAAGCGAACCGCCGAGCGGGTTCCGCTCTGCGCCGCCGAGGGTCGAGTACACCGCAGCGTTGTCGCGTGGCAGCAGCACGTCGATCGCGCGGTCGAGCGCGGCCGTGGCACGCGCCAGCGACTCGCGCTGCGCTGCCACCTGCCCGCTGGCACTGGCCAGGCGCAGGCGCAAAGCCATCGGCAGGCTGCCGGCGTTCGCGGCGCGGGTGAAGTGGTCGACGGCGCGGGCCAGCGCGCGGTGCAGTTCGCTCGCGTGAAGGTCGATGCCCGCAGCGTCGCGCGCGTGCAGGGCGGTGCCCAACGCCGCCAGCCGCAGTTCAACTGCGGCAAGGGCGCTTTCCAGCTCGGGGCTGGGCGTGGGTGAGGGGGTGACCGGGGTGAACATCGGCGGCGCGCGTCCGTGGTGATCTGGCGGTGAAGCCCGGGCCAGCCGGGCGGAAATTCGGGTGGGCCTTGCGGCCCGTGTGGGTCACTTCTTGACCAGCAATTCCTGCGCGTTCGAAATCAGCTTGTCGGCGATGACTTCGGCGTTGATCTTGAACGTGCCGTCGTCGATGGCCTGGCTGATGCGTGCCACTTTTTCGGTATCGAAATCAGGGCTCGAACCACCCTGAATCAGGCTGGCCGCGCCGCTCGACAAGGCGATCTTGGCGCTGGCGTCGGCCGTGCTCGGAATGGCAGTGGCGGTGGCGGTGTTCGCCTTGGCTGCATCCGAGGCCGGTGCCGGGCTGGCCACGCTGGGCGCCGCTGCTGGGTTGTTCGGGTTGTGGCCGATCTTCATGGTGCTCTCCAAAGAGTCCGGAAACGCCCCGGACCTTTCAACATGCACTGTGTATCGGCGCGGGCTTGGGCGACTTTAGGCTTTTCTTCGGAGCCTGTGCTCTGGCTGGAAAATTTCACAGCGCCAACTCCACCCGGCGTTCGCCGACCGCCTGGCCGGTGAGCACACGCCCACTCTCGGTTCGCACTCTGACCGGCAGGCCCTCCACGCCATTGTTCAGTGCCTGGCCTTCGCCCGAGACGCTGAAACCCGGCCCCTGTGCCAGAACCGTCACGGTGTCGCCGGCCGCGAACCACTGGCGCGGCCGCAGGTCTGACTGCCGCAGGCTCCGGCCAGGCTTGAGCGAGTGGGTCACGGTGCGGCCCACCGCCAACCGCATCTCGGTGACGGCTGCCGCGTTGTTTTCGGCCAGATCGACCTCGGCCGGAGTCAGGTCGGCCTCGCTCAACACGCCGCCCCCGGCAATATTGCCGGTCACGACGAGGCCCGGCCCGAATGCCTTCACGGTGATCGGCAGGTAGACGTTCCAGCGTGTCGTGCCCTGCGTGCAGCGCAGGCCGATGCGCGCCTTGCCCCACAGCCGCATGCCTTCGGGCAGGTAAGGTTCCACACGCGCGCACGGCGCCAGGCGCAGGCGCGGGTCGAGTTGGCCCACGCTCACTTCGAGCCGCGGTGCGCCGGGGCCGGCGGTGGGGCTGCCTTCGGCCGCGAGCTGGCGAATCTGTTGTTCCAGGCCGCTGTCGATCGGGCTCGGGGTGCTGTCGGCCACGGCTTGTTGGGCCGCGACCGGCCACGCCGCCAGGGCGATCAAGGCTAGCCCAAGCGCGCGCACGAGCCAGGCAAAGAATGGGAATGCGGGCAGGGTCTGCATGGCCACCAATGTAGAGGCCGCAGCGACCCGCCGAGGCTTCGAATTGGCGCACCTTTGTGCCGCTGTTCCCGCTTATGTTTCTGGAACGGCTGCCCACAATCCCGTCACATCGCCCATTGGCTTTTGCCTCGGGCTCCATCGAAAGGGCAGCCATGCTCAACCGACTCACCGACTCGCTCGACTTCCAGGCCCAGGCGCTCAGCCTGCGTTCGGAACGCCAGCGCCTGATCGCGAGCAACATCGCCAATGCCGACACGCCGGGTTATGTGGCGCGTGACATCAATTTCGCCCAGGCGCTGCGTGACGCCACCGGCAGCGGCTCGCCCGCCGCCATGCTGCGCGCCAGCCAGCCAGGCCACATCGGCAGCGCAGGCGGTGCGGGTGGCCACAGTGTCAGCACGCTGAATTTTGCCGCGCCGAGCCAGACCAACCTCGACCGCAACACCGTCGACATGGACCGCGAGCGCGCCAGCTTCGCCGACAACTCGGTGAAGTACGAAGCCACGCTGCGTTTCATCAACGCCAACGTGCGCACCACGCTCAGCGCCATCACCGGCCAGCAGTGAAGGAGAACCAAGTGTCGATGCTCAACATATTCAATGTCTCGGGCAGTGCGGCCAGCGCGCAGAGCCAACGGCTCAACGTGGTGGCCAGCAACCTGGCCAACGCCGACACCGTGGCCGGCCCCGACGGCCAGGCTTACAAGGCCCGCCAGGTCACGTTCCAGACCGAGCTGATGGGGGCGAGCGGCAACGACGCCACCAGCGCCGGTGTGCGCGTGAGCAACATCAGCGAAGACCAGAGCGCCGGGCGCCGCGTGCACGACCCCAAGCACCCGGCGGCCGACGCCGACGGCTACGTGACCTACAGCAACGTGAACGCGGTGGAAGAGATGGTCAACATGATCTCGGCCTCGCGCTCGTACCAGAACAACGTCGACGTCATGAACACGGCCAAGAGCCTGCTGCTCAAGACCTTGCAGATGGGCCAATGAGCATGGCCGCCGTCAACAACGTCTACAGCAGCGGCTCGGCGAACAACGCCGCCGGCTCGGTCACGAACCCGTCGGACGCCGGCAGCCAGGACCGTTTCCTGAAGCTGCTCGTCACGCAACTCAAGAACCAGGACCCGCTGAGCCCGATGGACAACGCGCAGCTCACGAGCCAGATCGCGCAGATCAACACCGTGAGCGGCATTGCCACGCTCAACACCAGCGTGCAGGCGCTGTCCACGCAGTTCCTGCAGATGCAGTCGCTGCAGGGCGCCTCGCTGCTCGGCAAGGACGTGATCGTCGAAGGCAACAAGCTCGACATCGATGCCGGTGTGGCCCAGGGCGGTTTCGAGCTGACAGCCGCGGCCGACGCGGTCAAGGTCGAGATCATGAACCCCGCTGGCAAGGTGCTCGACACCATGAACCTCGGTGCGCAGCGCACCGGCATGCACAGTTTCGACTGGCCTGCCGGCAGCTACGACGGCAGCAGCAACCTCAGCTTCCGCATCACCGCCACCAGCGGCGCCAACCAGCTTTCCACGACTTCGCTGATGCGCGACAAGGTCACGGCCGTCAGCACCCAGGGCAACAACCTGATGCTCGAACTCGAAAGCGGCGCGTCGGTGGCCTACACCAGCGTCAAGGCGATCAACTGACGCCGCCAGCACAACCCCCCGATTCACCAGATTCTCCAACCGAAGGAATACCCATGAGCTTCCAGCAAGGCCTGTCCGGCTTGAACGCCGCGAGCAAGAACCTCGAGGTGATCGGCAACAACGTGGCCAACGCCAACACGATCGGCGCGAAAGCGTCGCGCGCCGAATTCGCCGACATGTACGCCAGTGCGATTGGCGGCGGCGGCAGCACCGGCATCGGCATCGGCGTGAACCTGAACGCGGTGACGCAGCAGTTCACGCAGGGCAACATCACCAGCACCGAAAACCCGCTCGACGTGGCGATCAACGGCAATGGCTTCTTCCAGGTCAGCAACGGCGCGCAGACGCTCTACACCCGCAATGGCCAGTTCCAGGCCGACCGCAACGGCAACATCATCAACAGCGCCGGCATGCAGCTGATCGGCTACCCGGCGAATGCGCAGGGCGTGATCCAGCCGGGTGCTGCGGTGCCGCTGCAACTGCCGACCTCGGGCGTGCAGCCCAACCCCACCGGCTCGAACGTGATCGAGTTCAACCTCGACGCGCGCAAGGCCGTGACGGTGGCCGCTGCGGCGCCGCTGATCGACTTCGCCAACGCCAGCACCTACAACGACGCGACCTCGGTGACGGTGTTCGACGCCAAGGGCCAGGACGTGGCGCTGACCTACTACTTCCAGAAGAGCGCGACCGACACCTGGAACGTGTTCGCCACCGCCAACGGCACGCCGGTGAGCGTGGACGGCGCCGGCAACCCGCTGCCAGTGACGACCATCAACTTCCCGCCCAACGGCGGCACGCCGACCGCGCCGCTGGGCACGGTGAACATCGACGTCCCGACCACGACCAACGCCGCCGGCGCCGCCACCCTGGCCATCCCCGGCGTGGCGCTCGACCTGACTGGTGCGACCCAGTTCGGTTCGCCCTTCGGCGTGACCGGCATGCGGCAGGACGGTTATGCCGCCGGCCAGCTCTCGGGCGTGTCGATCGAAAACAACGGCGTGGTCACCGCGACCTACTCGAACGGTCAGTCGAAACCGGCCGGGCAGATCGAGCTGGCCACCTTCCGCAACGTGCAGGGCCTGAGCCCGCTCGGCGGCAACGTGTGGTCCCGCAGCTTCGCCTCGGGCGACCCGACGGTCGGCGCTTCGGGCACGGCCAACTTCGGCGCACTGCAAGCGGGCGCGCTGGAAGAGTCGAACAGCGACCTGACCGGCGAGCTCGTCAACATGATCACCGCGCAGCGGGTCTACCAGGCCAACGCGCAGACCATCAAGACGCAAGACCAGGTGCTGCAGACCTTGGTCAACCTGCGTTGATGTCAGCCCCTCGCCCGCGGGCTAGCGCAGCCGATCCCCCGAGGGGATGGGCCTGGCTTGGGGCGGCCCGGCGCTCAGGCCCTCGCGATATCAAAGTCTGTTCTGTTTTTGGAGCACCGCCATGGACCGCATGATCTATCTGTCGATGTCGGGTGCGAAGGCGACCATGCAGCGGCAAGACGCGCTGGCCAGCAACCTGGCCAACGTCTCGACCACCGGCTTTCGTGCCGAGTTGCAGGCCTTTCGTGCCGTGCCGGTGCAGGGCAGCGGCGCGAGCACGCGTGTTTATGCGCTGGAAACGACCACGGGCTACGACCCGTCGCAAGGTGCCATCACGGCCACCGGCCGCAACCTCGACGTGGCGGTGAAGGGCAACAGCTGGCTCAGCGTGCAGGCGCTCGACGGCACCGAGGCCTACACACGCGGCGGCGCGCTCGAGCTCTCGAACGACGGCACGCTCACCACGCGCGGTGGCCTGCCGGTACTGGGCGACGGCGGCCCGCTGCAGGTGCCGGCGAATTCGGTCGTTAGCATCGGTGCCGACGGCACGGTCAGCGCAACCGCCGCGAACGGCCGCAGCAGCAGCATCGGCAAACTGAAACTCGTGACACCCGAGGCCCCGTTGATCCGTGGCGAAGACGGCCTGTTCCGTGGCGCCGACGGCGACCTCTCGGCCGACGACACTGCGCGCGTTCAAGACGGTGCCCTCGAAGGTTCGAACGTGAGCCCGGTCGAAACCATGGTCGCCATGATCTCTGCAGCGCGCCAGTTCGAAGCGCAGATGAAGATGCTGCAGACCGCCGAGGCGAACGAAAAAGCGGCGGCTCAACTGCTCACGATGACCTGATCGCGCTGACCACGGCGCGCCCGTTGGCGCCAGTGCATTCGATCACGGCACGCCCGTTTGTGTGCTGCGGGTGTGAACTTGTTCGCCAACTTCCGCACCCTCGCGGCAAGGGTGCGACCTTAAGCTGCGCCCGCCACCAAGAGAGAACGGTATGGCAGTCCTGCCGCCGAATCGGGTTTCACACCATCCTTGATCGAAGGGATATTCCATGCACAAGACTCTCGCCACGCTGGCCTTCGCGCTGGCCGCCGCCCAGCCCGCACTGGCGCAAGACATCGTGATCGGCCAGTCGGTCGCACTCAGCGGCTCCAACGCCGACATCGGCCGCGACATGCGCGACGGCGCGCTCGCCGTCTTCGCCAAGGTGAACGCCAGCAACGCGCTTGGCCGCAAGATTCATCTCGTGACGCTGGACAACGCCAACAACCGCCAGCGCGCCGCCGAGAACACGCAGTTGCTGATCGGCCAGCACGCGGCGATGGTGCTGTTTGGCTACAACTCGGCCACCAACAGCCTTGACTCCTTGCCGCTCGCGGCGCAGAACAACATGCTGTTCTTCGCGCCTTTCAGCGGCGCGGCCAAGATGCGCAACCACCCGAACGTGTACACGCTGAGAGCTTCCTACAAAGATGAGGCCGCCAAGGTGATCGAAGCCAAGCGCACCGTCGGTGCCGACAAGGCCGTGGTGCTCTACTACGACGACGAAGTGGGCCGCAGCAACTTCGAAGCCGTGGTTTCGGCCTTCACCGAGGCTGGCATCGCCAACATCGGCGGTGTGGCCGTGAAGCGTGGCGCCAAGCTCGAACAGGCATCGGTCGACGCACTCACCAAAGACCGCCCTCACTACGTGCTGGCAACCACACAGTACAGCGTGGTGAGCGACTATCTCAAGGCCGCCGCCGAAAAGGGCACGACCGTGCCCGTGGCCGCGCTTTCGTTCGTGAACCCCGACGAGCTCGCAGAGTCGGTGGGCCAGATGGCACGTGGCACGGTCGTCTCGCAGGTGATGCCTTCGCCACGCGCTTCCAACCAGGTGTCGATTCCGCTCGTGAAAGAGTGTGCCGAAGCGCTGCACGCGCTCAACGGCGCGAAGCTGAACTACACGTCGCTCGAATCGTGCATCGCGGCGAAGACGCTGGTCACCGCACTGAAGAAGACCGGCCCGAAACCCACACGCGAGAGCGTGCTGGCCGCGATGGGCACGCTGGGCCGGGTCGACCTCGGCGGCTTCGCGCTCAACTATGCACCCGGCA
>JBDTTU010000103.1:0-14389 GCA_039930465.1 Burkholderiales bacterium | reverse complement strand
CCATTGGTGCGGCAGGACTCATAAACGTTCCCACAAGAGTGCAACACTACACTAGATCTGCAGTTGCAGACCATTGGGCATCATGTACAGATCTATTGCGAGACCCGGTCAATGGCGGACCTTGGGAGACTCGCGCGAACTGACGTGAGCCCCTCCAAACGACGTTGGCACTCTTTCGACTCTTCAAGTCTGCCGTGCTCTTGAAGCGCGGAAACGGACTCTTCAAGCGCGCTGACGATCACATCCTGCACCACTGGATCGGAATCATTACCGTACTTCTCTTCGAGCTGGCGGTAGCACTCAAGCGCCTTATCTACAAAACCCTGAGCGCAAAGAATGTGACCGATATGAAGTAGTGAGTTGGCGAGTGGTTGCCGAGTTTCATGAACGGTGTCAGCACCAAATCGTTGCCCAACGTCGAAGAAGCACTCAAGGGCACCTTGTTGGTCACCTCTTTTGAGTAGGAGGATGCCGACGTTGCATCGCGCCTTGGCGACTGCCTCGCGAATGTCAGGCTCGGTGGCGGCGCCGAACTTGGCTTCGATCCGACGATAACAATCTATTGCCTCGTCACCTCGATTCACTCGATCCATGCAATTGCCTGCATTGACCATCCCTTGCGCAACCTGCGCCACGACACTTGAATTCGGGTCTTGTGAATAGCGCTCCTCGAGGAGGCCGAACTGATCGAGCGCCAAGTCGACACTCCCTCGAAGGATCAACGTCCGACCAGCGCAACGCAATGCGCCTGCAACGATTGCTCGGCACGTGTCCGACGTATCTCGAGAAAAGCGCTTGTCAACCTCGCGAAAGCGCGTGAGCCCTTCGTCCCACCTCCCCAGATCAATGGCGATCTGCCCCGCAGCCACTATCGCCGCCGCCACATGTGTGCGCGTGCCCGGCGAGTTGTCTCTCCCAAACCGTTCATCGACGCCCAGAAAATACCGAAGGGCTCGGCCCACGTCGCCAGTCGCGCCGAACACGTTGCCCGCGCTTGCAAGCGCGTTCGCGACAGTCTCGCGCGACTCTTCATCATTTACGCTAGAAAAAATGCCTTCAACTCTGAGATAGCAACTAAGCGCCGCATCGGCGTTGCCTTGATCGCGGAGGACATGGCCAACGTTAAGCATCGCTATGGCATTGGCAGCTCGCACCCCCGGTGATTCATCTCGCCCGAAGCGCTCTTCAACTTGTCGAAGGCTCTCCAGGGCTTCATCAAATCTGCCCTCCGATCTGAGAGCAATACCCGCGTTTGCCAGCGCCCGGGCAACCATCACGCGCATCGTTGGCGACGCTGCCGCATCGAATTCATCCAAGAGCCGGCGACACCAGGTCAAGGCCTCACCAGCCCGACCACTCTCCCCCAAAGTGGCGCTCGCGTTGACGCAGGCCATGGCAACGACCTCTTTCTCTCCAGGTTTGATCGGTCGGAGAAAACTCTCCACCACGCGGCGATACAAGGCAACAGCTTCGTCAGGTTTTCCTTGCTGATGGAGCAGTCTTCCCGCCGAAATCTGGGCTCGAGCGACCTGTTCCCTGACACTTGGATGAGTATCGCGCCCAAAGCGCTCATCGACACTTCGGTAGCGATTTAGCGCGAGATCAGTGTCGCCCTTCTGTTCAAAGATTTCCCCAGCGCGCGTCAGCGACATGGCGACTACTTCTCGCACTGCTGGCTCGGCATCCGCACCAAAACGCGCGTCTATTTGAGTGAAACAAGCAAGCGCGTCGCCGCCGAGACCTTGCTGCTTGAAAATGATCCCAACATTCAGATGCGCTCTGGCAAGGGGGTCACGACCACCGGGATCAACATCGCTACCGAAGCGCCGCTCAACGTCTTGGTAACTGTGGAGGGCATCACTCAGCCGCCCTTGGCTGAAGTAAATGGCACCTTCGTTTACCAACGCTCTTGCGACGGCAGTTCTAACTTTGGGGTCGTTGTCCGAGCCAAAGCGATCATCGGCTGTGCGGGACCAACGAAGCGCTTCAGTCAGCTCGCCACGCTCTATGTGAGTGAAAGCAATGTTTCCATGTGCTTGAGCGCTGTGGCGCCGATCATCTGGGTCTACAGAAACCGCGAACCGTTCAGCGACGACAGACCACAGCTCAATTGCCGCAAGAGGCTCACCTCCAGCATCTTTGGACATGGCAATCGCATTCATTCCGTAGGCGTCAGAGTCCTTGTCAAAAGCTTTGCCAAGTTGAAGGAAGTCTGACTCTGGGCTCCGCCCATCACAATAAAAAGTTGCAACACGCGGTCCCATAACAAATGCTGCGGCTGGCACGACAGGATCAACATTCGCGGAAGACAAGATGAAGGAGTTCTTGGCGAGCTTGTCCAGCAACGGAACAATTCCTCGTTCAACCGGTGAATGCCCATAGAGATGTCCAAGCACCGTGCAAATGCGCCGATGCGACAGCATCTCGACGCCAGCTGCGGACAGCAGTTGCAGAGCCCACAGGCACTCTCGGGCCGGCTGATCCAACAAGCCAAAGCGCTGATGCATGAGGTCGAACGCACCCCTCATGCTGACATCGCCCAGCGAAAAGAAATCCCTTTGGCTGGTTTCTCCCAGCCGCAGCTTCAAATCGGTCACTTCCTGCGCGGTTGCGGGGCGAAGTTCAAGCCTGTACCCAAACTCTTCGTACAGTCGTTGCGTTGAGTTTGTGAGATTTTTCGAGTTAAGTGCAGCAAGCTCGTTCCCGTTGCGACATGCGGCTGCGATGGGACGAAGGCTAGCAACTTTGGATACCCTCCGATAGAACTCGAGCAAGTCAATCCGACTTTCCGCTGCGTAGTTGAGATCATCAAAGAGACAGAGGACGTTCTTCTCAGCCAAGAGCTCAATTGCCTGATCAGACGGAAGTGCGTCGTTCGGCTGGACGATGACAAAACCCTTCAGCCTGCGTGCTATCTCAAACAATGTGCGAGTTTTGCCCTCGGTTGGCTGTCCAACTAGGAGGAAGCTCTGTCCCTCTTCAAGCACAGTCTGGAGCTCGCGTTCGTCGTAGTGCCGCCCCGGAGTTGGAGGACATGCGCTTCTAATCGCGGCTGCCACTCGATGGACATACACATCTCTAACGTACGGACGACGAGTTGGGTCAGCTGGCTCTGTGTGTGGGGCGACAGTCTCAAACCCCAGGTGCTCTGGTTGCAGGTCTTCCGACCGTACGAATAGGCGGTACTCCCTCCTCAATTGGTCATTCTTGTTGCGTCTCCGAATGATCAAGTACCCCAAGGCAACCACGAGGAATGCCGCAATACCCACGGCAGCAATCGAAGCAAGTTCGGATTGCTTCTTCAAGACTTCGTCTAGTCGACTTGAACCAATGTTCACCGCGACGGGAACGAGGACTGCACCTGCCAAGAAGCTTAGGAGTGCAAGAGTTCGTTTCGGACTTGCAACGTTTCGCATTAGTGTCCCAATCTCGCATTCCGCTTTTTCCCGGTCAGCATAGGAGCAGGGGTTCGGCTTGAAGTCCCCGAAGCGAGCCCTCTCAGTTAGATCAACGGCCGAATGCTTTCATCAGTGGGCAACGTATTGCAAGAAGCTCTTTGCTCACTTGCTGCTGAGCGCGTTGCTGACCAGCCGCGAGGTGATGTCAACGATCTGGATCATGCGGTCGTAGGCCATGCGCGTCGGCCCGATCACCCCGAGCGTGCCCACAACCTGGCCGTTCACTTCATACGGCGCCGACACGACCGAGAGTTCTTCGAACGGCACCACCAGGCTTTCGCCGCCGATGTAGATGCGCACGCCTTCGGCGCGGCTGCTCACCTCGAGCAGGCGCATCAGCTGCGTCTTCTGCTCGAACATGTCGAAGAGCTTGCGCAGGCTGCCCATGTCGCTGGAGAAGTCCTGCACCGTCAGCAGGTTGCGCTCGCCGGAGATGACCACCTGCTCCTGGCTGTCGGCGTGCGCTTCGCTGCCGGCCTGCACCGCGGCCTGCATCAGCGTGGCGATCTCACCACGCAGGGCGTCGACTTCGGTCTTGAGCCGCTCGCGCACGTCTTCGATCGTCAGGCCGGCGTAGTGCGCGGTCAGGTAGTTGCTGGCTTCGATGAGCTGGCTCTGTGTGTAGTCTTGCGCGGTGAAGATCACGCGGTTCTGCACGTCGCCGTCGGGCGCCACCAGGATCACGAGCACTCGCCGCTCGCTCAGGCGCATGAACTCGATGTGGTGGAACACGCTGGCCTTGCGCGGCGCGGTGATCACGCCGACGAAGCTCGACAGGTTCGACAGCAGTTGCGCCGCGTTCGCGATCACACGCTGCGGCTGGTCGTGCGGCAGTTGGGGCTCGATCTGTGGCGCGCTCGACAGGTTGAGCGGCTGCGCCGTGAGCATGGTGTCGACGAACAATCGGTAGCCGCGCGCGGTCGGGATGCGCCCGGCGCTGGTGTGGGGGCTTGCGATCAGGCCCAGCTCTTCCAGGTCGGCCATCACGTTGCGGATGGTCGCGGGCGACAGCTCGAGCCCGCTGGCGCGCGAGAGCGTGCGCGAGCCCACCGGCTGGCCGTCGGCGATGTAGCGCTCGACCAGGGCTTTCAGCAGTGTTTTTGCGCGCTCGTCCAACATGGTTTTCATTGTAGGTTGGGGGCGATTCTGAGGCGGCGTTGCGCGGGGTCGCTGTGGTGTAATCCCGCGCATGGTCAGTCGCTTTCGTCATGCCGCCCTCGTGGGAAAGTACCAGTCCCAGGGCATGCGCGGGGTGCTGGAAGAGATCGCGCAATTCCTGATCCGCCAGGGCCTGGAAGTCTCGCTTGAGACGCAGACGGCGCTGAACACCGGCATCACTGACCACGGCGCGATGACCCCCGACGAGCTCGGCCGCGAATGCGACCTGGCGGTGGTGGTGGGCGGCGACGGCACCATGCTCGGCATCGCACGCCAGCTCGCGCGCCACGGCACGCCGCTGGTCGGCATCAACACCGGGCGGCTCGGCTTCATCACCGATCTGCCGGCCGGCCAGTTCGCAGAATCGCTCGCGCCGATGATCGCCGGCGACTATGAAGAAGAGCGCCGCACCATGCTCGAAGGCGGCGTGCAGCGCGACGGTGAGCTGATCTTCGAAGGCTTCGCGATGAACGACGTGGTGGTGAGCCGCGGCGGCGCGGCCAGCATGGTCGAATTGAAGGTCGAGATCGGTGACGAGTTCGTGGCCAACCTGCGCGCCGACGGCCTGATCATCGGCTCGCCCACCGGTTCGACCGCGTATGCACTCTCGGCCGGCGGTCCGATCCTGCACCCGGGCATTGCGGCCTGGGTGCTGGTGCCGATCGCACCGCACGATCTGTCGAACCGGCCGATCGTGCTGCCCGACACCGGCGAGATCGGCATCGAGATCGTGGCCGGGCGCGACGCGAGCGTCAGCTTCGACATGCAGTCGCTGGCCAGCCTGCTGCACGGCGACCGCATCAGCGTGCGGCGCTCGGCCCACCAGGTGCGCTTCTTGCACCCACGCGGCTGGAGCTATTACGCCACGCTGCGGCGCAAGTTGCACTGGAATTCCGGAGTCAATTAGTGAGCCCCCGAGCTTGCGGCTGCGCCGCTTCTCTACCCCCCGAGGGGGCCGCCGCCTTCCTTGGGGCGGCCCGGCGGAAGGCTTGGTGATGTTGCGGCGCTTGTCATTGCGCGATTTCGTCATCGTCAGCGCGCTCGATGTCGAGTTCGACGCTGGCTTCTCGGTACTGACCGGCGAAACCGGCGCGGGCAAGTCGATCCTCGTTGACGCGCTGCAGCTCGCGCTCGGCAGCCGGGGCGACGCCGGCGTGGTGCGCGAAGGCGCGGCACGCGCCGAGATCGTGGCCGAGTTCGATGCCCCGGCCAGCCTGTCGGCGTGGCTGGAAGAAGGCGGGTTCGAGGCGAACGAGAGCCTGCTCCTGCGCCGCACGATCGATGCGCAAGGCAAGAGCCGCGCGTGGATCAACGGCAGCGCGGCCACCATCGCGCAGCTGCGCGAAGCGGCCGACCACCTCGTCGACATCCACGGCCAGCATGCGTGGCAAAGCCTCACGCGCGGGCCGGCGGTACGCGCTTTGCTCGACGCGTTTGCAGGCGTCGATGCAACGCCGCTCGCCACACTGTGGTCAGCCTGGAAACAGGCCGCCGAAGCGCTGGCCGCGGCGGGCACGCAGCAGGCCGGGCTCGAGCGCGAACGCGAGCGCCTGGCCTGGCAGATCGGCGAAGTCGACAAGCTTGCGCCGGGTGCTGATGAGTGGGCCGAGCTCGAAGCCGAGCACACCAAGCTGGCCAACGTGCAGTCGCTGATCGACGCGGCGCGCACGGCGCTCGGCGCGGTGTCGGAAGCCGACGACAACGCCGACGCGCTCACCGGACGCGCGCTGCACGCCTTGCAAGACGTGGCCTCGTTCGACGTGCAGCTCGCAGGCACCATCGAGGTGCTGCAAGGCGCGCAGGCACAACTGCAAGACGCGGCGCACACGCTCGGCAGCTACCTCAACCACACCGATCTGGAGCCGCAGCGTTTGCAGGCGCTCGACGAACGCCTCTCAGCCTGGGTGGGCCTGGCGCGGCGCTACCGCCGACCGCCGGCCGAGCTGGCGGGCCTGCTCGTGCAATGGAAGGAAGAGTTGAGCGCGCTCGATGCCGCCGCCGATCTGCAAGCCTTGCAACGCCAGCTTGCCAGTGCGCTGGAATCGTTCGCGGCCGAAGCGAAGCGTGTGTCGTCGGCGCGCCGCGCGGCGGTGCCCAGACTCGCCAATGCGGTCACGCAAGCGATGCAGCAGCTCGGCATGGCCGGCGGGCGCTTCGAGGTGGCGTTGACGAAACACGACGCGCCCCAATCGTTCGGCCTGGAGTCGGCCGAGTTCCTCGTTGCCGGCCACACCGGCAGCACGCCGCGGCCGCTGGCCAAGGTGGCCTCGGGCGGCGAGCTCTCGCGCATTGCGCTGGCGATCGCGGTCACGACGAGCCAGCTCGACAGCACCGACGGTGACACCGCCACCGCAGCCGGCACGCTGATCTTCGACGAGATCGACGCCGGTGTCGGTGGCGCCGTTGCGGAAACGGTGGGCCGCCTGATGAAACAACTGGGCCGCGACCGCCAGGTGCTGGCGGTCACGCATCTGCCGCAGGTGGCGGCGTGCGCCGACCACCACTTCGTCGTCAGCAAACAGATGCGCGGCGGGCTCACGCTGAGCGAAGTGAACAGCGTCAGCGGCGAACAGCGCGTAGCCGAAGTGGCGCGCATGCTGGGTGGCGAACGCTTGTCGAACACGCGCCTTGCCCACGCGCAAGAGATGCTTTCCGTGGCGGCTGAACCTGCGCCTTCGCCGCGAGCAAAAAAACGAACATGAACAACACAGACAAGAAGGCGGCGGCTCCGGTGCTCGCGCCCACACCCGCGCAACCAGACACCGCCAACACGATCCACGAAGTGGTGCTGGTCACCGGCATTTCCGGCTCCGGAAAGTCGGTCGCGCTGCACGCGCTCGAAGACGCCGGCTTCTTCTGCGTCGACAACCTGCCGCCCGAGTTGCTGCGCGGCTTTCTGCGGCTCGAACAGCAGCGGCTCGACCGGCGCGTGGCGATTGCCGTCGACGTGCGCAGCGCCGACTCGCTGCCTTATCTGCTCGACCTGCTGCAGCAACTGAGCATGGAAGGCGTGTCGATCCGCGTCGTGTTTCTGGACGCCAACACCGACGCGCTGGTGCGGCGCTTTTCCGAAACCCGGCGCCCGCACCCGCTGTCTGACGACACCGCGGGCAGCACGCAAGCGCGGCGCAAGAGTGACCAGGCGATCGATGGCCGGCGTGCGCTGGTCGATGCGATCGAACTCGAACGCGAACTGCTCGCCGACCTGCGCGAAGTGGCCACCGTGATCGACACCAGCCAGCTGCGCCCAGCGCAATTGCGCGTGTGGATGCGCGACATGGTGCGCGCCGCCGGCAACCGGCTCACGCTGGTGTTCGAGAGCTTCGCCTTCAAACACGGCGTGCCGCTCGACGCCGACTACGTGTTCGACGTGCGCGTATTGCCCAACCCGCACTACGTGCGCGAACTGCGGCCGCTCACCGGGCGCGATACGCCTGTTGCCGACTACTTGCGCGCCCAGCCCGAGGTGGCCGAAATGCTGGGCCAGATCGAAGCCTTTCTGTCACGCTGGCTGCCAGCCTTCGAAGGCGACCAGCGCAGTTACCTCACGGTCGCCATCGGTTGCACCGGCGGCCAGCACCGTTCGGTGTATTTCGCGGAAACGCTGGCGCAGCGTTTCCGCGATCTGGCCGCTACGCTCGTGCGCCACCGCGAGCTCGACGCACGCGACTGAAGGCAAGGCCTGCGATGGCTTCGAACACTCCAGCCACCGAGCTGCCACTGTTCCCGCTGAAGGCCGTGTTGTTTCCCGGCGGTCTGCTGAGCTTGAAGGTGCTCGAGGTGCGGTATGTCGACCTCGTCACTTCGTCGTTGCGCGAGCAACGGCCCTTCGGTGTGGTGGCCTTGCGGGGCGGCGGTGAGAAGCGCCAGGCAGAAGACGGCCAGCACTTCGAGACGACGGGCACCGTCGCCGAAATCATCGACATGGACAGCGAGCGCCCGGGCATTCTGCAAGTGCGCTGCCGCGGCACACAGCGTTTTGTGGTCGACAAGAGCCGGCAGCAGGCCGATGGCCTGTGGCTGGCAGAAACACGCGCCGTGCCGAACGACGCGCTGCTCGCGCCAACACCGGCACAGCTCGAAGCAGTGCGCGGCCTGGCCAGCGCCATCGCTTCGCTGAAGGGCCGTGGCTCTGAGCCGTTTCTCACGCCGCATCGTTTCGACGACGCCAGTTGGGTCGCCAACCGCTGGTGCGAGATTTTGCCGATCTCAACGGTCGCCAAGCAAAAGTTGATGGAATTGCCCGACCCGATCGTGCGGCTGCAACTCGTCGACGACTTTCTGCGCAGCCGCGGGGTCGTGAAGTAGGTTTTTCAGCTTTGCAGCAGCTTGCGCAGCGGCGCCGGCAAACCGGCGGCCAGCGCGGCTTGCTGCGTGAACCAGCGCCCGTTCGGCCAGGCACGCACGAGCTCGGCCACGCGGCTTGCGCTGGTGTTCTCCGGCAGCGTCCAGCGCAGCGGGTGCAGCGTCCAGTCGAGGTGGGTGAGCGTGTGCCTGAAGCTGGGCAAGGCCTGGGCTTCTCCGGGCCAGCCCGTGTTGGCCGCCTCGAACGCGGTCATCGAATCAAACTCGGGCAGGCTCCACAAGGCCGCCCACACACCGGTCGGCGGGCGCTGCACCAGCCAGACCTGGTCGCGCCAATGCAGCCACAGCCACACGTGCTCGCGCGTGCCGCGCTTGAGCTTGCGTGTCTTGACCGGAAAGCGCTGCTGGGTCTGCGTAGTGGCCGCCACGCACAGGCTCTGCGCCGGGCACAGCAGGCACGAAGGCGAACGCTGCAGACACAGCGTGGCGCCGAGATCCATCAGCCCTTGGGTGTAGGGCTCGATGCCTTCTTCGGGCAGCAAGCGCGTGGCCTGTTCCCACAAGGCGCGCTCTTGGGCCGCTTCGGCCAGGTCGCCTTCAAAACCGAGCACGCGGGTCAATACACGCTTGACGTTGCCATCGAGAATCGCAACCCGCTCGCCGAAGCAGAAGGCGGCGATCGCCGCCGCGGTCGAGCGGCCGATGCCAGGCAAGGTGGCCAGCACCACGCTGCTGCGTGGAAACTGCCCGCCATGATCATTGACCACGGCCTGCGCGCAGCGGTGCAGGTTGCGCGCGCGGCTGTAGTAGCCCAGGCCGCTCCAGAGTGCAAGAACGTCGTCGAGCGGTGCGGCGGCCAGTGCACGCACGTCGGCAAAGCGCTGCAGAAAGCGTTCGAAATACGCGAGCACTGTCGCAACCTGGGTCTGCTGCAGCATGATCTCGGAGAGCCACACACGATACGGGTCGCGGGTGTTTTGCCAGGGCAGCGTGTGGCGGCCGTGAAGCCGCTGCCACTCGATTACCCGTGCGCTGAACGCAGGCCCTTCGGTAGGGCGCGTCGCGCCAGCGCCGCTGCGCGCCAAGTCAGGCCTGGGCGCGCAGCGGTTGCGCTGCGGCTTCGGCCATTGGCCCGGCGCAGGCTTGCTCGCGCATCGCTTCGAGCAGATGGCGCGTGCGGCCGAGCAGGCTTTGCAGCCGACCGTCTTGCGCTTCGATCTCGCCCAGGCGCAGTTCGAGCTCGCTGGCAGCCGCTTGCACCCGTTCGAGCGACTCGCGTCGGCGCCGGAAATTGCGGCGCCGCTCGCGCAGTTGCGAATCGACCTGCGCCGAGGTCGACTTGTTCCAGATCTCGAGATCGCCACTGGCGTTCTCGAACACGACACGCAGCTTGGACACCAGCATGCGCCGGAACTGTTCCATGAACTTGGGCTGCGACAGGCGCAGCGCCTGCGTCAGGCCCAGGTACTGAACATAGTTGGTTTCGATCAGGCTCAGCTCGTCGATGTAGCGCTGCATCTCGGGCGCCTTGGTCAGCGCCAGGCTGAAGCCGAACTCGGCATTGAGCCGGGCAAACGAGGCGCCGAGCATGTCACGCACTTCGACGTTGAGCATTTGCGCACCCGTGAGCAACGCGCGCAGCTTGCTGCACAGCACGATGAAGGCTTTCTTGGCACCCAGGTTGAGCAGCGACTTGTTCATGGCCGCCTGCATCTCGCTCACCTCTTCGCGCAGCCTGTCAGATGACAGGCCGACGAGCGCATCTTTCAGCATGCGGCTGTGCACGACCCGCAGCGCCTGCAGGCGCACGGTGCACTGCTCGAACTCTGCGGTTTCGGCGTCGACCCGTTCGATCATCAGGCGCAGCTTGGAACTGCTCTTGCCACGCAGGCCGCGCAGTTCGAGCATCTGCTCGGCAAGTTGGCGGCGGGTGTCGCCGAGCCGCCGCGCCACATGGGTTTCGATCTGCTGTGCACCTTCGAGCACCACGTCTTCGAGCACCTGGCGGCGCTGCGGCAGCAGTTGGCTACCGAGGGCAGATTCGAGCTCGGGCAAATGGCTCTCGCGCAGCGAGTCGTGGTCGCCCATCACACGCGCGGCGAGCGCCTGGCGGGCCGACAGCGGGAACACACGCTCGGGCGGAATGTCGAGCGTGCGCGCGGTCTCACGCCGCACGCCGGCGATCTGCGCCTGCACCGCGGCGGCCGTGGCCAATGGGTCGAGCAGGGCGTCGATCTTGTTGAGCACCACGAAGCGTGTGGGCGCGTGGCTGCCAAGGTGGTCGCGCCAGATCGCCATGTCGGACTTGGTGACACCGGTGTCGGCCCCAAGAATGAAGACCGTGGCATGCGCCGATGGCAGCAGGCTCAGCGTGAGCTCGGGCTCGGCGCCGATGGCGTTGAGCCCCGGCGTGTCGAGCACCACCAGGCCTTGCTTGAGCAAAGGGTGCGGGTAATTGATGACCGCGTGGCGCCAGGCCGGCACCTCGACACGGCCGGCGTCGTCGAGCGGCGGGTTGTCTTCGGGGTGGGCGTCGTCCCAGAACCCGAGCGCGCGCGCCTGGTCTTTGCTGACGAAGCTGGTGCGCGTGACTTCGAGCAGCGACTCGGCCAGTTGCTCCGGGTCGCGCACCTGCAGCGGCACGATCTTCCAGGCCCGCCGCTGCGGGCGCAGTTCGGTGAGCGAAAGGCCGTCGAGGCGCGTTTCGATCGGCAACAGCATCAGCGAAGAAACCTCTTCGGCGTCCCAGCCCAGCTCGACCGGGCACATCGTGGTGCGGCCGGGTGTGGCCGGCAGGATGCGCCGGCCGGTGTCGGCGAAGAAGATCGCGTTGATCAGTTCCGACTTGCCGCGCGAGAACTCGGCGACGAAGGCAACCACCAGCTTTTCGTTGCCGAGGCGTTCGCGCAACGAACTCAGCTGGATGCCGGCGGAATCGTCAATCAGTTCGTGTTCGCCGAGGAATCGTGCCACATCGTCGAGCCGCTGCGCGAGCGCCGAGCGCCAGCCACTGAGGGCATCGAGACTGGTCGCAAACGAGGGCGAAGGTGTCATGAAATACGCGGGTGGCGCGGTGGCAGAACGACGAGCGAATCATGGTAGCGCAAGCATTTGCGCGACAGACGAATGAAACATCTGCTCACCAACACCGCGGCGCAAACTGCGGAGCAGTTCCCGAATCACTCACCGCCGTTGGCAGCCGGCGCAGAAAAATGTGGCGCGCTGGCCCTGCACGATGCGCTTGACGTTGCCTTCGCAGCGCACGCACCGCAAGCCGGCGCGGCCGTAGACACGCGCCTGCAATTGGAACTCGCCGGCCATGCCGTGGGCGTCGCGGAAGTCGCGCAGCGTCGAACCGCCGAGCGCAAGCGCGCGGGCGAGCGTTTCGCGCACGGCGCTGGCCAACTTGTCGCAGCGCGCGCGGCTGATGCGGTCGCTGCGCGTGCGCGGGTCGATGCCGGCTTCGAACAGCGCTTCGCAGGCGTAAATATTGCCGGCGCCGACGACGATGGCGCCGCCGAGCAGCGCCTGCTTGATCGCAACACGGCGGCCGCGCAGTGCAGCGTGCAGGTGAGCGCCGGTGAACGCCGGATCGAACGGCTCCAGCCCCAGACTCGCGAGCAGCTTGCCAGCCATGCCGGTATCGCTTGCCGGCGACCAGACGACCGCGCCGAAACGCCGCGGGTCGGTGAGGCGCAAGGTGCCGCGCGCGGTGACGAGGTCGAAGTGATCGTGCGGGCCGGGCGCCGCCGGCGCGGCGTCGAAAGCCAGCGAGCCCGACATGCCCAGATGCATCAGCAGCCCGCCGCGATCGAGCGCGAGCCACAAATATTTACCGCGCCGAGTCACCTCACCGACCGCCTGCGACACCAGCGA
The DNA here is from genome assembly GCA_039930465.1 of Burkholderiales bacterium. Classification (GTDB taxonomy): domain Bacteria; phylum Pseudomonadota; class Gammaproteobacteria; order Burkholderiales; family Burkholderiaceae_C; genus LMDS01. The sequence continues at coordinate 1,592 of JBDTTU010000103.1, read as the reverse complement.
TTCAGGCGTACAGCCCAGCGGCCAGCGCAGCGGTTTCCCCAAGCGCACCGCATGAATCTGCGCGCCGTGAATACGCCGCGCAAAACTCTGGCGCGTGACTTCGACTTCGGGCAATTCGGGCATGAAGGGAATTATCGTGGGCGGCCACGGTCGCACCCCTCGCCCTAGAATCTTTCAGCTTCCCAGGAGTTCGTCGATGCCAGTTCCCAGTTCCCGATTCGGGGTCGCCCGCAGCCTGGTGGCCGCGGCTGTGTCGCTCGTGATGGCGCAAGGCGCCGTCGCGCAGGGCGCCGACAGCACCCAGCTCGCGCTCGCGAAGGTCGACAACTCCGCTATTGACGCGCCGCTGTTCTACCAGTTGCTGATCGGCGAGATCCAGTTGCGCGAAGGCGAAGCTGGCGCGGCGTTCCAGGTGATCCTCGACGCAGCGCGCCGCACGAAAGACGAGCAACTCTTCCGCCGCGCGACCGACATCGCATTGCAGTCGCGGGCCGGCGATCAGGCCTTGGTCGCGGCCAAAGCATGGCGTCAGACCTTGCCGGAATCGCTCGACGCCTTGCGCTACCAGGTGCAATTGCTGGTGGCGCTCAACCGGCCTCAGGAAACGCTCGAGCCGCTGCAGGCCTTGCTGAAGATGACGCCGCCGGCCGAGCGCCCGAGCCTCATCACCGCGTTGCCGCGCTTCTTCGCGCGCAGCACCGACAAAGCCCAGATTGCCACGCTGACCGAGAAGGTGCTGAGCCCGTACGCCGACGTTCCGGCCACGCGGGTGGCTTCTCTCGTCACGAACGGGCGAAGCTGGCTCGCCGCGAAAGACAACGCCAAGGCGCTCGACTTCGCGCAACGCGCACACGCGCTCGACCCGTCGGCCGAAGGCCCGGCCGTGCTCGCCCTTGAGCTTCCGCCCGGTGACGCGGCGGCAGCGGCCATCGTGAAAGGCCACCTGGCAGCCAAGCCCGACAGCAATGGTGTTCGGCTGCTCTACGTACGCGCCCTGCTCGCCGTGCCGCTCTACGCCGATGCCACCGCGCAACTTGAAACGCTGACGCGCACCGCACCGCAGCTGGCGCAAGCCTGGTTGACGCTGGGCGCTTTGCACCTGCAACTGCGCGAGCCGGCCCCGGCGATCGTGGCGCTGCAGAAGTACGTCGAGCTGGTGCAAGCCGGCAGCGCAATGCCCAAGCCCGAAGCAGAAGCGGCCGACGACGATGCGCCAGCCTCGACCGAAGATGCACTGACGCGTGCCTGGCTGCTGCTGGCACAAGCCGCCGACCAGCAAGGCGACTTCCGCGGCTCGGAAGCTTGGCTCGCGAAGATCGAAGACCCGCAGCGTGCGCTCGAAGTGCAGACGCGGCGCGCTTCACTTCTGGCGCGCCAGGGCAAGCTGCCGCAGGCGCGTGAGCTGATACGCCAGGTGCCCGAAAAGACCCCGGCCGATGCACGCGCCAAGCTGCTGGCCGAAGCACAGGTGCTGCGCGATGCCAAACAGTGGGCCGAAGCGAACACCCTGCTGGCCAAGGCCAACGTGCAGTTCGCTGATGACGTCGACCTGATCTACGAGCAGTCGATGATGCTCGAGAAGCTCAACAAGC